>CP128857.1:3995893-4303270 GCA_030388725.1 Prodigiosinella aquatilis | reverse complement strand
AGCAGACCGCCACCAATGATCTGGTTCACGAAGGTCGTGCCGAAGACGCAGGTCTTTCTGCCCATGGTGTAGCGCACAATTGCTACGTTGGCATCAGGGCTGATCGGGTTCTGTACTGTGTAAGTATTGGTTCCTTGAGGCGCAACAGTCTTTGCAGGTTTGGGACTGGCATTGACGTTGGTACTGACCTCATTATTGGTCACAATCTTATAGGTCGCCTCTTGGGTACCCAGGTTCTTGAATGTGATCTGTACTGGTGGGCCAGCAAATGCCGCGCCAGCAGTGCACATCGTAGCAGCGGCAAGAGTAGCCGACAGTATGGTTTGTTTGATCTTCATACATGATTTCCTTCAATGGTATTGAACAATGTAACCGTGCAGGGCTTGTCTTTGCCCGTCCGGTATTGCAGCACTTCGCTGTGCGATCTCATGCGGCAATTCTGCCTTGTCCAACCTACATTGAAGCAAATCCATGTGGGTGATTCTGTTCAATGCAAGTTGGCAAAATTTGCGTATAAATTCATCTATGGGATAACGGATCGAAACAAGAAAACTTTAGTGGCGTTTGATATATATTTTGTGCAGTCCTGGTTCTTGCTGAATAAGCGGTGCAGAAGGAAGTCCCGCGTGGCAAGCGTCATCGTTCATGGCCGTGCTAGCGAAGGTTCATACGCCGCACAAGGCTGACAGTCGCATCGTTTAGCGCCGTCCCTCTGCGACTTTGCCTGGTTCACGTTTCAGAATGTTGTCGTTGCCCAAACCCAAAGAGGTGCGCTGGTTGCGGTCATGGTCGCGCCATGCTGATGCAGAGTGCATAACGTTCGTGACGTGACAGAACTAACCTGTCCAGGAGCAATAGACCGAGGAAGGAGCGCGTTTCGGAGGATTGAGTCCTATTGATCAAAAAAACACTTGAAGGGATGTCGTGGAAAATCGCTTGCTAAGCTCTTCCAGGTAAGACAGAATACGGTCCCTCAAACAGAAGGGTGTACCAAAAACTTTTGTTGAATCAAGGAAGCAGGTGGGAATCCGTTGTCTCGTTTCCTGTTCCGGATTTTCAACATTTTATCCATTTCTTTCAGGAATTTCCTCCCTCCTTTTTTTGAAAAAATAATTCTTTTGAACAGACTTATCCACAGATAATGCGCTTTAGTTTATATCTGTCAGTTTGTCATCTAAAAAAAAATTTTTTATTTATATATCTGAAATAAAAAGATAAATTTATAATAAAAAACGTTATCAAGATCACTTGTACTTTTTGTTACGATTGATTGACAACGATTTTTTATAATTATCCACAGATAATATAAAGCTTCAATGACAAATTTTTTTTCACCAAATACAATGTCAGCCGTCTCTGGGTAATCCTTTCTCAATAGCTCGAATAAGCCGTTTTTTCTGGGCTGGCAAGATGTCAAGTGCTGACTGTTCCCGGCGGGACAGTTGTTGAGCAATGGCCCATTGGATATGTTCATCCAGCACGTTGTTTTCCCCAAGTCGAGATCGCAAGGCCAGTACGATATGATCTTCATAAGGTGCATTACCCAGGGCGACTGCAATATTGCGTAACCAGCGTAAATGACCAATGCGGCGAATAGATGAACCTTCGGTGATCCGTAGAAATCTGTCTTCATCCCAGCCAAATAGATCTAACAGCTCTGGCGCGTGTAAAGCGGCACGTGGACTGAAATCCACTTCATCCGTCAGTTGCGAGAAACGGTTCCACGGGCAAATTAACTGACAGTCATCACATCCATAGATACGGTTACCTATCAAGGGTCGTAGGGCTTCCGGGATAACGCCTTCCAGTTCGATAGTCAGGTAGGAAATGCAGCGTCGCGCATCAACGGTATAAGGCTCGACAATCGCCCCTGTTGGGCAGATTGTCATGCAGGCGACGCACTTTCCACACGCTTCCTTAACCGGATTATCCAATGGAAGGGGTAAATCAATGAGCAGCTCCCCCAGAAAAAACCAAGATCCCGCAGAACGATTAAGTATCAGTGAGTGTTTGCCAACCCAGCCTAGTCCGGCTTTGGCGGCTAACGGCCTTTCCATAATCGGCGCAGAATCAACGAAGGGGCGGAACTGCAACTTTCCACAGTAGGCCTGAATCATGTCTCCCAGCTTTTTCAAACGCTGGCGCAGTAATTTGTGATAATCGCGGCCCAATGCATAACGACTGACATAACCCAGGCGAGGATTTTTTAAGGTATTAGCAAAAGCCGCCTTAGCAGGAAGATAATTCATGCGTACACTTATAACGCGCAATGTCCCGGGCAACAGTTCGTGTGGGCGGGTTCGCAACATACCATGTCGGGCCATCCATGCCATTTCGCCGTGATATTGCTTATCTAGCCATGCCTGCAACCGGGGTTCTTCGTGAGAAAGGTTGGTATCACAAATTCCCACCTGCTGGAAACCCAGCGATTGACCCCATTGCTTGATAAGTTGTGCTAATTCATTGAGATCGTAGGGGTATGTCATGATGGGCCATAGAAAGAATCAAGTCTCTTCCACTTTACCATATTCTGTATTCAGGGCCGACTGGATCCGTAATGAGGAAGCTGAAGCAGCAGAGATGTCGGGGGTGTCGTTGTATACCCTGATGCAACGTGCCGGTGATGCGGCCTTCAATCTCATCCGACGGTATTACCCAAACGCTCGCCACTGGTTGGTGCTGGCAGGACATGGCAATAATGGTGGTGATGGTTATATTGTCGCCAGTCTGGCTCGACAGGCTGGAATGCAAGTCTCGGTTATTGCCATCCCAGGAACCCGGTCTTTACCCGCAGAAGCAACACAAGCCCGGCAGGCCTGGCTGGAACAGGGTGGTACGGAGCTGGATACTGAAGCTCTGTGGCCGGAGCATATTGATATTATTGTTGATGGTTTGTTAGGTACGGGGCTTTTATCGGCACCCAAAATGCCTTATGACGAGCTGATTGAGCGAGTAAACCATTGCCCGGCACCTGTAATGGCATTAGATATTCCTTCAGGATTAAACGCTGAAACCGGTCATCATGAAGGAGCAGTGATTCAGGCTGACCACACGGTGACTTTTATTGTCCTGAAACCGGGATTACTTACCGGGGCAGCCCGTGACTGCGTTGGTCATCTTCATCTTGATGATCTGGGGCTTTCCGAATGGATAACGCGACAAGTGGCCCCGATACAGCGTCTTACTGCGGCATCGTTGATGCACTGGTTAAAACCACGTCGACCTGTAGCCCATAAGGGCGAGCACGGTAGATTGCTGATTGTTGGTGGTGACGAGGGAACCGGCGGCGCTGTTTTTATGGCTGGCGAGGCCGCATTACGCAGTGGAGCCGGATTGGTGCGAGTGCTTACTAACAAGCAGTATGTTGCAGCGTTGGTGGCCTTTCGTCCTGAGTTGATGGTACAAGAGCTTACTGCGGTAACTCTGCGTCAGGGAATGGAGTGGGCGGATGTCGTTGTGATTGGCCCGGGGTTGGGGCAGCGGGATTGGGGAAAAAATGCACTGCGAATAGCGGAAAATTGTAACAAATCCATGTTATGGGATGCTGATGCTCTCAACCTGCTGGCAATCAATCCGCATAAACGTCAGAATCGCATCCTGACTCCTCATCCTGGTGAGGCGGCCCGGTTGTTAAACTGCCGCGTATCAGATATTGAGAGTGACCGCTTACTAGCTGCTCGGAAACTGGTGAAGCGTTATGGCGGTGTTGTCGTGCTGAAAGGTGCCGGGACAGTGATCGCTAATGAGCAAGAAGAGTTGGCGATAGCCGATGTCGGTAATCCTGGTATGGCAAGTGGCGGTATGGGTGATGTGCTTTCCGGTATTATCGGGGCGTTTCTGGCACAAAAACTGGCATTGTATGATGCTGCCTGTGCGGGATGTGTTGTTCATGGTGCAGCAGCAGATAAGTTGGCGAAGCAACGGGGCACGCGGGGGATGTTGGCAACCGATTTGATGCCAGTGTTGTCGCAATATGTAAATCCTGAGTGGATATCCTTAGAAAAGACAGAATGAAGAAACTCTTGTTACCTCTGCCGAACGAGGCAGCAACCATCGCACTAGGTGCCGCACTGGCCAAGGCGTTTGACTGTGCTGGTATTATTTATCTTTTGGGTGACCTGGGGGCGGGGAAAACCACGTTGAGTCGTGGTTTTCTACAGGCGCTTGGTCATAAGGGAAACGTAAAAAGTCCAACTTATACGTTGGTTGAGCCTTATGAATTGTCACCTCGTCCGGTTTATCACTTTGATCTTTATCGGCTAGCCGACCCTGAAGAACTGGAGTTTATGGGAATCCGTGATTATCTGTCACAAGATGCTATCTGTCTGATTGAGTGGCCGCAGCAGGGTGTCGGGATATTACCTCCGGCCGATATTGAACTGCATTTGCATTATCAGGGTACGGGACGGCAGGCAGAGGTTATCGCGCTGTCGCCAGTGGGAGAAAAATTACTGGTATGTCTGGCCGGATTATTGAGGTTGAAAACGTCATGATAAACCGGTTGATTAAAGTCTTATTCTGCGTGTCATTGATGTTTGTCAACCCGTTATGGGCGGCTAACCTTTCGGATATCAAGGTCAATAATGCCTCAGGGCAGGCGACGGTGAGCCTCAGGTTCAGTGGGCAGCCTATTTATGCTTTTTTCTCGTTACACAATCCGGACCGGGTAGTGATTGATATACGTCAGTCTGGCCTTATTCAAGGGTTGCCGCTGAAATTCAGCGGTCAGAACATGATTTCCCGTATTCGTAGTAGCAAGGCGAAGGATGCGCAAAGTCTCCGGTTGGTGCTTGAATTGACTGGTCGGGCTAAAACGCGAGCGGTTACGCAAAAAACCGGTTCAGACTATACCGTGGTTTTCACCGTGACTGGCGAGAGAAAAGCTGTTGTCAATAATCCAATAACCTCGATATCGCGTAGTGAACCCCAAACTGATCGCAGACGTGTTCCATTCAATGCTAAACCGACGACGACGGCGGACAGGAACACGACGTCGGCCCGGGTTCCTGCCCGTCGTGTGGGCGATGAAAAAATTGTGGTTGCGATTGATGCCGGGCATGGTGGTCAGGATCCAGGTGCGACAGGGCCGGACGGCTTGCATGAAAAAAACGTCACCATAGCGATTGCCCGAAAACTAAAGGCTATCATGGAGAAGGACCCGATGTTTAAACCGGTACTGACTCGTGATGGCGACTACTTTATTTCTGTGATGGGGCGTTCCGAAGTAGCCCGTAAGCAAGGGGCCAACTTGTTGGTGTCTATCCATGCGGATGCGGCGCCAAACCATAATGCTACCGGTGCCTCGGTCTGGGTATTGTCAAACCGACGAGCTAACAGCGAGATGGCCAATTGGCTCGAACAGCATGAAAAACAGTCTGAGCTATTGGGCGGTGCCGGCGATCTATTGGCAAACAGTAAAGCTGATCCCTATCTGAGTCAGGCAGTACTGGATTTGCAGTTTGGTCATTCACAACGTGTTGGCTATGACGTTGCCGTCAAAGTATTGCGTGAATTGCACCGCATTGGCCGTTTGCATAAACAACGTCCGGAATACGCGAGTCTCGGTGTATTACGATCGCCGGATATCCCTTCACTTCTGGTGGAGACCGGTTTTATTTCCAATGCGGCTGAAGAACGATTATTGGGTAGCGATGCCTATCAGGAAAAAATCGCTAATGCCATCTATCGGGGACTGCGCAGTTATTTCCTGGCACATCCATTACAATCGGCTCCAAAGTCGGAAAAACGACCATCCATACTGCCGACAGTGAAGTCTTCCGTTTCTGCGACGTCCGGCAGATACCCCAGCCGCAATACAGTGCGTCATACGGTGTCAAGGGGGGAAACGTTATCCGGGATTGCTGTTCGTTATGGTGTCAGTATGTCGGCGATACGTGATACCAATCACCTGAAGAAAGATGTGGTCTGGGTTGGGCAGCGATTAACAATCCCGGTGGCTGACAGCCGTGTCGCCAATGTAAAGTCTGCCACCAAAAAAGTGGCAACTGTGGTAAAACACAAAGTAGAAAGAGGGGATAGCCTGAGTTCTATCGCCACCCGTTATGGTGTCAGCATGAAAGAAATTCAGCAGGCTAATGATATGGCATCAAACAGGGTATTACTGGGCCAGACGCTAATTATTCCTTCCGTCTGACGTAAACGAAAAGAGGTAAGTTCATGCCGATTCAGGTTCTGCCACCACAATTGGCCAATCAGATCGCCGCCGGAGAGGTAGTGGAGCGACCTGCGTCTGTGGTGAAGGAACTGGTCGAGAATAGCCTGGATGCTGGTGCCACACGCATTGATATTGACATTGAACGGGGAGGATCCAAGTTGATCCGTATCCGAGATAACGGTTCGGGTATCAGCAAAGAGGATCTGACATTGGCACTGGCTCGCCATGCGACCAGTAAAATTGCGACTCTTGACGATCTGGAAGCGATTATCAGTTTGGGATTTCGCGGCGAGGCTTTGGCCAGTATCAGCTCAGTGTCGCGTTTAACGCTGACCTCACGCACTGTGCAGCAGAGTGAAGCATGGCAGGCCTATGCGGAAGGCCGCGATATGGATGTTACGGTAAAACCGGCTGCCCATCCGGTAGGGACGACACTGGAAGTCCTGGATCTGTTTTACAATACACCTGCCCGTCGTAAGTTTATGCGCGCAGAAAAAACCGAATTTACTCATATTGATGAGGTAGTTCGGCGCATTGCGTTAGCCCGGTTCGATATTGCGATCAATCTGAATCATAATGGTAAACTGATCCGTCAATATCGGGCTGTCAGTGATGCCTCGCAATATGAGCGTCGACTAGGTAATATCTGTGGCGCGGCTTTTCTGCAACATGCGCTGGCGGTTTCCTGGCAACATGGCGACCTGAAAATTCATGGCTGGGTGGCGGATCCTGCCGGCGCGCGACAACTGCCGGAAATGCAATACTGCTATGTCAATCAGCGTATGATGCGCGATCGTCTGATTAATCATGCAATCCGTCAGGCATATCAGGATCAGCTCAAAGATGAGCAGCAACCCGCTTATGTCCTTTATCTGGAAGTGGATCCCCATCAGGTGGATGTCAATGTGCATCCTGCCAAACATGAAGTCCGTTTTCATCAGGCTCGGCTGGTACATGATTTTATTTATCAGGCGGTGATGACGGTATTACAGCAGTCGGCGGCACCGATATTGCCCATCACCGAGCCGGGCGTTGAACCTACGCCAGTATGGCAGCAGGAAAACCGTACTGCATCGGGAGGAAATCATTTTGCCCGGACGATTTCTTCATCGGTGGAAAAAGCGGTTCCCGAACCTGACAGCACAACGGCTCGTGAACGTCAGCCCGCGCCTTATCTCAGCGGCTCGGGTTATCAGAAAAAACAAGGAGAGCTGTACCAGAAATTGCTACAGCCGAAACAGCCATTATCAGGTACGCCCGGCTCTTCACCAGTAGAAACGGTGCTGAAGCCTCCGTCACCGGCGGTATCTCAGGTGATGAGTACGGCTCCATTGGCAAGCAACGACCAGGGATTAGGAAGGGTATTAACCGTTTATCCGCCATGCTATGCGTTGGTGGAGTACCAGCAAGGGCTAGCGATATTGTCACTCACTGTTGCAGAGCGCCATCTGAAACAGGCTCAGCTTACTCCCACAACAGTAGGGTTGCGTCCGCAGCCACTACTGATCCCACAGCGCTTGACGCTGGATAAAAAGGAGTTGAGTGTGCTTTCGCAGCATCAGGCACTACTGACGCAATTTGGTATTGATGTCGCGGTTGAACAACAGCGAGCTACACTGCGAGCAGTACCTTTACCATTGAGACAACAAAATTTACAAAACTTGATTTCTTACCTGTTAGGTTATCTGGCCGATTATCCCATGGCAGAGTCTGAACAGATCGCTGTGTGGATGGCACATCAGTTGATCAGTGAGCATGAAAACTGGACACATGCCCAGGCAATACAGTTGTTAACGGAAGTGGAGCGTCTGTGCCCACAGTGGGTGAGAAATCCGCCACCTGAATTTTTATGTGTGATGGATATTGACGCTGCCATCAAGGCTTTGAAGCATGACTGAATTTGAAAAGGAACCGTATCTGCCGGCCATTTTTATCATGGGACCGACAGCGTCCGGAAAAACAGCGTTGGCGATGGCGTTACATCAGCATCTTCCGGTTGAGTTGATCAGCGTCGATTCTGCTCTGGTGTATCGTGGCATGGATATCGGTACAGCAAAGCCCGGTGCGGATGAGCTATCCCAAGTACCACATCGCCTGATCGATATCCGTGACCCGGCTGAATCTTATTCTGCCGCTGATTTTCGCCGTGATGCGCTACAGTCGATGGCAGAAATCAGTGCCGCTGGTCGTATCCCTCTGCTGGTGGGGGGAACTATGCTGTATTTTAAGGCGTTGCTTGAAGGACTTTCTCCTTTGCCATCGGCCGATTCCCTGGTGCGTCGGCAAATAGAAGAAAGGGCACAGAAAGAGGGATGGGAAGCGCTGCATCGCCAGTTATGTGAGATAGATCCAGTTGCGGCGGCTCGGATTCATCCAAATGATCCACAGAGACTGTCGCGGGCACTGGAAGTTTTTTTCGTTTCAGGTAACACTTTAACCGAGCTGACAAAAATATCTGGTGAAGCGTTGCCTTATCGTGTGTATCAGTTTGCTATTGCTCCTGTTACGCGCGAATTGCTTCATCAGCGGATTGCGCTACGTTTTCAGCAGATGTTACAGATGGGTTTTGAAACGGAGGCCAGAGCATTATTTGACCGAACTGATCTACACACCGATTTGCCTTCTATCCGTTGTGTTGGTTATCGCCAGATGTGGTCGTATTTATCTGGCGAAATTGGTTACGATGAAATGGTTTATCGCGGTATTTGTGCTACCCGGCAATTGGCCAAGCGCCAGATGACCTGGTTACGTGGTTGGGACGACGTTTGCTGGTTAGACAGCGACAAGCCGCGGGAAGCGATAGATAAGGTAATACAGGTTGTTAGTGCATAGGTTGGGTGATTGTGTACAATTAGCTGATTCTCAGCACAAAAATTTTATACCGTTATTTTAGGGCCATAGGGTTCTTTGTTACAAACAACAAGCAAATAAGGAAAATATAGAATGGCTAAGGGGCAATCTTTACAAGATCCGTTCTTGAACGCATTGCGTCGCGAACGTGTTCCGGTTTCGATCTATTTGGTGAATGGTATCAAGTTGCAAGGTCAGATTGAGTCTTTTGACCAGTTTGTCATTTTGTTGAAAAATACGGTTAGCCAGATGGTGTATAAGCACGCCATTTCCACGGTGGTCCCATCCCGTCCGGTGTCGCACCATAGTAATACCCCAGGTACTAGCAGTAATCCTGGTACTAACAACTATCATGGTAGTAATCCTGCTGGTCAGCAACAGCCGCAACAGGATAGCGATGACGCTGAATAAGGCTCATTACCGGTTTACCATGGCAGAGAAATGGATGATGTTATCCGTTTTCCCTGCCATGACCGTGTTCGTTTGTTTGAGAGGTTGCTCGGTTGTTTGACCGTTATGAAGCCGGTGAACAGGCGATATTAGTTCATATTTACTTTTCACAAGAGAAAGATACGGAAGATTTACTGGAGTTCGAATCTCTGGTTTCTTCTGCTGGTATTGAGTCGTTGCAGGTTATTACCGGTAGTCGTAAAGCACCGCATCCCAAATATTTTGTGGGTGAGGGTAAAGCGGAAGAAATTGCCCAGGCGGTTAAAGCTACTAATGCTTTTGTTGTGTTGTTTGATCACGCCTTAACACCGGCTCAAGAACGCAACCTTGAACGTTTATGTGAATGTCGGGTGGTTGACCGAATCGGGTTGATTCTTGATATTTTTGCTCAGCGAGCGCGTACCCATGAGGGGAAATTGCAGGTTGAGTTGGCGCAGTTACGCCATCTTGCCACCCGTCTGGTACGTGGTTGGACTCATCTTGAGCGTCAGAAAGGCGGTATTGGGCTGCGAGGTCCGGGTGAGACTCAACTTGAGACTGACCGACGTTTACTTCGTAATCGTATCAGCCTGATTTTATCCCGTTTGACTCGGGTAGAGAAACAGCGTGAACAGGGACGTCGGGCGCGCGTCCGTGCAGATGTCCCCACGGTTTCTCTGGTGGGCTATACCAATGCTGGAAAATCGACCTTATTTAACCAGATGACATCGGCTGGGGTATACGCAGCTGATCAGTTGTTTGCCACCCTGGATCCTACACTGCGCCGCATAGAGGTGGAGGATGTAGGTGATACTGTGCTGGCAGATACCGTGGGTTTTATCCGGCAGTTACCGCATGATCTGGTTGCTGCATTTAAAGCAACATTGCAGGAAACACGTCAGGCTTCGTTATTGTTACACGTAGTGGACGCCGCTGATCCTCGCATGGACGAGAATATTGAAGCGGTAGAAATCGTGCTGGCAGAGATTGAAGCGGATGACATTCCTGTGCTACAGGTTATGAACAAAATCGATATGCTGGAAGACTTTGAACCGCGTATTGACCGTAATGAAGATAACGTGCCAGTCAGAGTTTGGCTTTCTGCCCAGACTGGCGTTGGTATCTCATTATTATTTCGGGCATTAACTGAGCGGCTTTCTGGGGAGATCGTCCATTACTCATTACATCTTCCCCCTCAGGCTGGACGCTTGAGAAGCCGTTTTTATCAGCTTCAGGCAATAGAAAAAGAATGGATTGAAGAGGACGGAAGCGTGGGCTTGACAGTTCGTATGCCTATCGTTGAGTGGCGGCGCCTCTGTAAGCAAGAGCAGGAATTGAAAGATTATATTGTCTGAATTGTGAATATAATCTGATGGACTTCTGGGACAATTAACCCCTAAGAATACCTATCATAATTAATGGAGCTAAAACATGGCGTGGAATCAGCCCGGTAATAACGGACAGGACCGCGACCCGTGGGGGAGCAGCAATAATAATAGCGGCAACTCTGGCGGAAATAATAAAGGTGGTCGAGATCAGGGACCACCCGATCTTGACGATATCTTCCGTAAATTAAGCAAAAAGCTTAGTGAATTGGGAGGTAAAAAAAACTCGGGTTCAGGAAACTCTGGAAATAGTGGTGGTTCATCATTATTGGGCGGGCGTGTTGTCGGTCTGATTGTGGTCGCTGCGGTGGTAGTCTGGGCTGCCAGTGGTTTTTACACTATCAAAGAGGCGGAGCGTGGTGTTGTTACCCGATTTGGTAAATTCAGCCATATAGTCGGTCCGGGGTTGAATTGGAAGCCGACGTTTATTGACGCCGTACGGGCGGTTAACGTGGAGTCTGTCCGTGAACTGGCTACTTCTGGCATCATGCTGACCTCGGATGAAAACGTTGTCCGTGTGGAAATGAACGTACAGTACCGGGTTACTCAGCCTGAACGGTATCTTTTTAGTGTAACGAATGCTGATGATAGTTTGCGTCAGGCGACTGACAGCGCACTGCGTGGCGTTATCGGTAAATACACCATGGACAAGATCCTCACGGAAGGACGTACCATTGTGCGTACGGATACCCAGCGAGTGATAGAGGAAACTATTCGTCCTTATGATATGGGGATTACGTTGCTCGACGTTAACTTCCAGACGGCGCGTCCGCCAGAAGAGGTTAAGGCGGCTTTTGACGATGCTATCGCTGCCCGTGAGAACGAACAGCAATATATTCGTGAAGCAGAGGCTTATGCCAACGAAGTGCAACCGCGGGCTAATGGCCAGGCTCAGCGTATTCTGGAAGAGTCTCGTGCTTATAAAACCCGAGTAGTACTGGAAGCTCAAGGGGAAGTCTCCCGCTTTGCAAGCCTGTTACCGGAATATAAAGCCGCCCCGAAGATTACTCGTGAACGCCTTTATATTGAAACTATGGAGCGAGTGTTGAGCCATAATCGCAAGGTACTGATTGATGATAAAGGCAATAACCTGATGGTACTGCCGCTGGATCGTCTATTGGGTGATCAGAACAGTGGTAATACGACCTCGGATAGTATTACTGGCAGTAAGGTTGCTCCACTGAAGGTATCCAGTTCAGGAGTGAATCACAGTACATCGGATTCCAGTGGTAGCAGTAGCAACATCATGGATCAACGCAAAGCGGATGCTCAGCGTAATGATATCACTCGTGTAGGGAGAGAATAATATGCGTAAGCCTGTACTATTTATTCTGCTCCTTGTGCTGGTGGTGGTCTATTCTTCGCTGTTTATCGTCCAGGAAGGTCAGCGCGGTATAGTGATGCGCTTTGGCAAGGTTCTTCGTGATGATGAAAATAAACCGCTTGTTTATATGCCAGGCCTGCACGTAAAGATCCCATTCCTTGAATCAGTGAAAATGCTGGATGCCCGTATTCAGACGATGGAAAACCAGGCTGATCGCTTTATTACCAAGGAACAAAAGGATTTGATTATTGATTCCTACATCAAATGGCGAATCAGCGACTTCAGCCGGTATTACCTGGCAACGGGTGGCGGTGATACATCCCAGGCAGAAGTGCTGTTGAAACGTAAATTCAGCGACCGTCTGCGTTCTGAAATCGGTCGTCTTGATGTTAGCGGGATCGTAACGGATTCCCGTGGTCAACTGATGTCCGATGTGCGTAACGCATTGAATACCGGTACTGGAGAAACCACTGAAGCGGATAATGCCATTGCTTCCGCTGCGGCACGTGTCGCCCGTGAAACGACGGGTGTGCCGCACGTCAACCCGAACAGTATGGCAGCGCTGGGTATTAAAGTTATTGATGTGCGGATTAAGCAGATCAATCTGCCGACAGAAGTTTCTGATGCCATTTATAAACGTATGCGTGCAGAGCGTGAAGCCGTCGCCCGTCGATATCGTTCACAAGGGAAAGAACAGGCAGAGAAACTAAAAGCAGCTGCGGATTATCAAGTTACCCGTACATTGGCAGAAGCGGAACGCCAAGGACGCATCCTTCGCGGTGAAGGGGATGCTGAAACAGCCAGGTTATTTGCTGCGGCATTCAGTAAAGATCCTGATTTTTATGCGTTCATTCGTAGCCTGAGAGCTTATGAGCATAGTTTTGACAATAATAGTCAGAATGTGTTGGTGTTGAGTCCAGACAGTGATTTCTTCCGCTACATGAAATCACCAGAGAAAACGGTCTCTGCCCATTAATACTGTTTTTTAGTTCAAAAAAGCCCGTATTTACGGGCTTTTTTCTGTCTGGAGTTTTTTTATGAATGCCACTATCTGGTTGTCGCTGAGCCTGGTCCTGGTTGTTGAAGGGCTTGGACCGTTGTTGTTTCCGCGTATTTGGCGTCGGATGATCCTGTCTATGGTGCAGTTGCCGGACAATATTTTACGTCGTTTTGGTGGAGGTATAGTGGTTGCTGGTTGTGTGATCTACTATATGTTGAGTAGCCGTTTAGGTGGCTAAAACTGTTGCTAAAAAATGTGCGCAAACGTGTGCTAAAAGTACTGAAAGCAGAAAGATGAGATGTTAGAATCCTTTTTTAAGCAACCTGGTGATTTTTGAGATGGGTAAGAACGTTGTCGTACTGGGCACCCAATGGGGTGACGAAGGTAAAGGCAAGGTCGTGGACCTGCTGACTGAACGGGCTAAATATGTTGTGCGCTACCAAGGTGGTCACAATGCTGGCCATACTCTGGTTCTCAACGGTGAAAAAACCGTTCTTCATTTAATTCCCTCGGGTATTCTTCGTGAAAATGTCATCAGCATCATCGGTAACGGTGTGGTGTTGGCGCCTGATGCGTTCATGAAGGAAATGACGGAACTTGAAGCGCGTGGCATACCGGTACGAGAACGTCTGCTGCTTTCTGAAGCCTGTCCGTTAATTCTCCCGTATCATGTCGCGCTGGATAACGCGCGCGAAAAAGCACGTGGGGATAAAGCAATTGGTACTACCGGGCGTGGTATTGGGCCTGCCTATGAGGATAAAGTTGCCCGTCGCGGTCTGCGCGTAGGTGATTTGTTTAATAAGCAGAGCTTTGCCGCCAAGCTGAAAGAAATCATTGAATATCATAACTTCCAGCTGGTTAACTACTATAAAGTTGAGCCGGTGGATTATCAGAAAACACTGGATGAAGTATTGGCGATCGCCGATATCCTGACTTCTCTGGTGGTCGATGTTTCTGACTTATTGGATAAAGCCCGTCGACGTGGCGATTTGATTATGTTCGAAGGGGCGCAAGGAACATTGCTGGATATCGATCACGGTACCTATCCATATGTAACCTCCTCTAATACCACTGCGGGTGGCGTGGCCACTGGTTCTGGCCTGGGGCCGCGTTATGTGGACTATGTACTGGGAATTGTTAAAGCATACTCCACACGTGTTGGGGCAGGTCCTTTCCCGACGGAACTGTTTGACGATGTTGGTGAATATCTTTCTCAGAAAGGTAACGAATTCGGTGCCACAACAGGACGCCGTCGTCGTACCGGTTGGCTGGATGCGGTAGCAGTTCGCCGTGCTGTACAGATTAACTCATTGTCCGGTTTCTGCATGACCAAGCTGGATGTACTTGATGGTCTTAAAGAAGTGAAGATCTGTGTAGGCTATCGGATGCCTGATGGCCGTGAAGTGGATGTAACTCCGTTGGCTGCTGAAGGCTGGGATGGTATCGAGCCAATCTATGAAACTATGCCGGGCTGGTCTGAAAGCACTTTTGGTATGACAGATCATAGCAAACTGCCACAGGCGGCACTGAATTACATCAAGCGGGTCGAAGAAGTCACCGGTGTTCCGGTAGATATTATCTCTACGGGACCTGAACGTGAAGAAACCATGATTCTGCGCGATCCGTTTGACGCGTAATAGTTGTCAGATGTTAAAAAAGGACGGACTATCTGTAATGCCGATCAGTTAAGACAAAAATGATCGGTTGAACGATTTGGCAGTTCTGCAAGAATCCGTAATCTCTCAAGGATTACGGATTTTTTATGCTTCTCAGTCAGGTTTTGGACACAATCCACCAATTTACTCCTCAGGAGTTCGCGGCCCTTTCAGACCTCCTTTCTCCTGAACTTATTGATGAGTGCCTTGCCGATACCTGCGTGGTCACATTACGTAAACGCCGACTTTCTATGGAAATGATGGCCTGGGAAGTGATGGGGATGTCACTTTTTCGTTCCCATTCAATGAACCAGCTCGTGTCTCATCTGGATATTCTGCTGCCGGGGAAACGACCCTTTGTCGCGCCCAGTGCCGTTGTTCAGGCTCGCCAGCGACTCGGTGAAGACGTCATCCGATTAATGTTTGAGAAAACTCAGCGCCTGTGGTTTGAGAAAACGCCCCTGTCTCACTGGAACGGGCTGACGCTGATGGCCGTGGATGGCACGCTATGGTGAACGCGCGACACCCCAGAAAATGATGCCGCCTTCGGACGCACTTCCAATGCCGATAAATGCTCCGAGTGGCCACAACGGCGTATGGTGTGCCAGATGGAAGTCACCAACCATCTGTTGTCAGCAGTGGCTTTCGACAGTGTCACCGCATGCGGTGAAGCAGACCTTGCGGCATAACTTATTCCACACACTCCAGACTGTTCGCTGACCCTTTTTGATAAAGGTTTTTACGCACTCGGTCTGCTGCATACCTGGCAGTCGGCCGGAACGGAAAGGCACTGGATGCTGCCACTGCGTAAAGGTGCTCAGTACCGTGTTGTACGCAAGTTATGTGCCGGGCAGGAGCGGGTGGAATTACCGTTATCGCCACAGGCGAAGAAAAAATGGCAGCGCGCGCCGGAGACGCTGACAGCAAGGCTTATCAGCAAAGAGCTCAACGGCAAAATGGTGCAGATACTGACATCCATGTGTGGCCCACTGATGTATCCAAAATCGGACATTGTGGCGCTGTATAGTCATCGCAGGGAAATAGAGCCTGGGTTCAGGGAAATGAAACAACATCTGCTGAATAATGAGCTAACGGTAAGAAGCAAAAAACCGGAGCTGGTGCGCCAGGAACTGTGGGGAGTAGCTCTGTCCTACAATCTTCTGAGGTTCATGATGGCACAGATGGCGTATAGCCTGAAAGGTGTGGAGCCTTATCAGATTAGTTTTAAACAGTCAGCGCTGTATCTGAAAAGTCAGTTGAGCCTGTTACCGGGTGTAGCACCGGGGAAAATCCTGGGAATAATGAAAGAGATAATGGCAATGGCCTCAGGGTTGGTCCTGCCGGAACGAAGAGCACGTCATTACTCCAGAGCGGTAAAAAAGAGGCCGCAACGTTATCCGTTGCGGCCTCCTTCAAAGGCTTAACTAGCAAGCATTATTGACTATCCGTCCTTTTTTATTGCCTATAAAAGACCCCCAGCCAGGCTGAGGGTCCCGTTGCGATATACTTGCCGGCAAGCAGCTTGATCTCAGGCATCAGTGGATGAGATTTGTTTTTTCTCTTTAAGGGCCTTCAGCAGTTTATTGTGAATATTACTGAAACCGCCATTACTCATCACCAGAATATGATCACCCGGTTGAGCCGTTTTAATAATCATCTCTACCAGTGTGTCAATATCCGCACTCCAGTGCGCCGGTTGTACACATGCTTCAGCTACTTCAGCAACCTGCCATGGAATATGCTGTGGCTGAAATATAAAAACTTCATCTGCGCGGCCGAGAGAAGGCGCTAACTCGTTTTTGCACAACCCCATTTTCATGGTGTTGGAACGTGGTTCGAGCACTGCCAGAATACGAGCAGTACCGCCAACTTTGCCACGCAACGCTGCCAGCGTTGCCAGAATAGCCGTTGGGTGATGGGCAAAATCATCGTAAACCGAGACATTATGCTCAGTGCCACGTAACTCCAGACGACGTCGAGCATTAATAAACCCATTTAATGCCCGACAGGCCTCTGCGGGAGGAACACCAACATGACGAGCGGCAGCAATGGCCATTATGCCATTATGCATATTATGTTCACCCACCAGATTCCAATGCACTTCTCCGACCACGTCTCCGTTCAGGTATACCTGAAATATGCTGGCGTCCACGGCCACTTTTTTAGCGTTCCAAGTACCATCTTCACCCACCAGTTCTTGTTCGCTCCAACATCCCATCGTCATAACCTGTTTGAGATGTAAATCGCCGGAAGGCAGGATAATACGACCTTTGCCCGGAACCAGACGTACCAGATGGTGGAATTGTTTCTGGATAGCTTTCAGATCGTCGAAAATGTCTGCGTGATCGAATTCCAGATTATTCAAAACCAGTGTGCGGGGACTGTAGTGAACAAATTTGGAACGTTTATCGAAAAAGGCGCAGTCATATTCGTCGGCTTCCACGACGATGAATGGGCTATCTCCCAGTCGGGCAGAGACAGTGAAGTTACCTGGTACACCGCCGATGACAAAACCTGGTTTATAACCGCAATTTTCCAGAATCCAGGTCACCATCCCTGCTGTGGTGGTTTTACCATGTGTTCCTGCCACTGCAATAACCCAGCGGTTACGTAGTACATGGTCGTGCAGCCACTGCGGGCCGGACACATAAGGGATACTTTGTTCCAGTACGGCCTCAACACAAGGATTGCCGCGTGTCATGGCGTTACCAATGATCACCAGATCCGGAGCAGGATCGAGTTGTGCCGGATCATATCCTTGAATGACGTTAATCCCTTGATCTGAAAGCAAGGTACTCATTGGTGGATAGACGTTAGCATCTGAACCCGTCACCTGATGTCCCAACGAGCGAGCCAACAGCGCCAACCCACCCATAAAGGTGCCACAGATACCTAAAATATGAATACGCATACATTTCCCATCTATATACAGTGAGTCTGCTGTTCTATTCTAACGCCATGAATCCATCATAAGAAATGGATTTGACTAGGTAGTCACTTTCTCTTTGGGCTACACTTGCAAACGCAAACGTTGGCGGTACAAAATTATAACCGCTTTTCATCCGTAGATTCTGGAATAGTGTTATGAAAACGTTAGGCGAATTCATCGTCGAAAAACAGCACGATTTCTCTCATGCCACCGGTGAACTCACCGCGCTGCTGTCAGCCATCAAACTGGGTGCGAAAATCATCCACCGTGATATCAATAAAGCCGGCTTGGTCGATATTCTCGGTACCAGTGGGGTTTCCAATGTTCAGGGCGAAGTACAGATGAAACTTGATCTGTTTGCCAATGAAAAGTTGAAAGCCGCGTTGAAAGCACGTGGTGAAGTGGCAGGTATTGCTTCTGAGGAAGAGGATGAAATTGTAATCTTCGAAGGAGAGCGGGCTGAAAAAGCTAAATATGTGGTATTGATGGATCCACTGGATGGGTCATCCAACATCGATGTTAACGTCTCCGTAGGAACTATTTTTTCTATCTACCGTCGTATCACGCCGTTGGGTCAGTCGGTCACGGAAGATGACTTTCTGCAACCCGGTCATAAGCAGGTTGCAGCAGGCTATATCGTTTATGGATCGTCTACCATGCTGGTGTATACCACTGGCCATGGTGTCCATGCCTTTACCTATGATCCTTCGCTCGGGGTATTTTGCCTCTCTCATGAAAGAGTGCGTTTCCCTGAGAAAGGAAATATGTACTCTATCAACGAAGGGAACTACATCAAATTCCCACAGGGTGTTAAGAAATACATCAAGTACTGTCAGGAGCAGGATGAATCGACACAACGTCCCTATACCTCACGTTATATCGGTTCTCTGGTGGCGGATTTTCACCGTAACCTTCTGAAAGGGGGGATTTATCTTTATCCCAGTACGGCCAGTTATCCTCAAGGCAAACTGCGTTTGCTATATGAATGTAATCCGATGGCTTTCCTGGCTGAACAAGCGGGTGGTAAGGCGAGCGATGGCAAGAACCGTATTTTGGATATCATTCCGAATAAATTGCACCAGCGTGCCCCCTTCTTTGTGGGTACAGAGTCCATGGTGAATGATGTTGAACGCTTCCTGCTAGATTTTCCGGATGAGTAAGCCGTCGTGATATCGGCGGGTAATTCTTAACGAATTATCATGTAGCAAGGCCGCTCGTTTTCTCAACCGAGCGGCCTTGGCGCTTGATCTGGTTCCCCGCAGGAACTGCCACTGGCAACATTTTTCAAAAAAAATTTGATGAAGAGGTCATGCCAGACGACAACGTCCTGTGCCATGAACCGCCAGAAGCAACTGACGGCAGTGAAAAATCGGGCTTACTTCACGCGGGAGACATACTCACCAGAACGGGTATCAACCCTGATGACTTCGCCGATCTGCACGAACAGTGGAACTTTAACTACCGCACCAGTAGTTAAGGTGGCTGGTTTGCCTCCTGTACCCGCAGTATCGCCTTTCAGGCCCGGATCTGTTTCCGTGATTTCCAGTTCAACAAAATTTGGTGGTGTTACTGCGATCGGCTGGCCGTTCCACAGTGTCAGCACACACTCAGCCTGTTCAACCAGCCACTTGTAGCTATCACCTACGGCTTTGGCATCCGCAGCCAACTGCTCGAATGTTTCATTGTTCATGAAGTGCCAGAACTCACCGTCGTTATACAGGTAAGTCAGATTCATATCCATCACGTCTGCCGCTTCCACGGAATCGCCGGATTTGAAGGTTTTTTCCAGCACTTTGCCGGAAATAAGCTTACGGATTTTTACGCGGTTGAATGCCTGGCCTTTGCCCGGCTTAACAAATTCGTTCTCAATGATCGCACACGGCTCACCGTCCTGCATGATTTTAAGACCTGAACGGAATTCATTGGTACTATAAGACGCCATGTTGGTCCTCTTAATACTGGTAATTTAGCCAAAAAATGGCACACATTATAACCCGAAATACCTTATCTGGAGAAGATTGGTTGCAACAACTCGCCGACGTTATCACCGATCCGGACGAATTATTGCACCTTCTGGCGCTCAGTCATCACTCAGAACTGCTCAAAGGGCGTGATGCACGCAAACTTTTTCCATTACGGGTGCCGAGGTCGTTCGTTGCCCGGATGCAACCGGGCGATCCACTGGATCCATTGTTATTGCAGGTGATGACCGCGCAGGAAGAGTTTGCTGCCGCGCCCGGTTTCAGTCTCGATCCGCTCGATGAACAGCATAGCGTTGTCCCTGGGGTGTTGCACAAATATCGCAACCGCGCTTTGTTGTTGGTCAAAGGCGGTTGTGCGGTAAATTGTCGCTACTGTTTCCGTCGCCATTTCCCATATCACGATAACCAAGGCAACAAAGCCAACTGGCGGCAAGCGATCAGCTATATCCAACAACATCCGGAGCTGGATGAAATCATCTTTTCCGGCGGTGATCCGCTAATGGCCAAAGACCATGAGCTGGACTGGCTGATGACCGAGCTGGAAACCATTCCGCACCTGAAACGCTTGCGTATCCACAGTCGTCTGCCTGTGGTGATTCCGTCCCGCATTACGGAAACGTTATGTCAGCGTTTCTCTTTGTCACCTTTGCAGATTGTGCTAGTGACGCATATTAACCATGCCAATGAGATCAATACTGATTTAGCACAAAGTATGGCACGGTTGCGCCAGGCTGGCGTCACGTTGCTGAACCAAAGCGTATTGCTGCGTGGCGTCAATGATTCGGTTGCAACGCTGACGATGTTAAGTAATGCGCTGTTTGATGTTGGTATCCTGCCTTACTACCTGCATGTCCTGGACAAAGTGCAAGGGGCGGCACATTTTCTGGTGCCTGATGATGAAGCGCGAACGTTGGTTCGAGGTTTGATGAAACAGGTTTCTGGTTATCTAGTGCCGCGTCTGGCACGGGAAATTGGCGGAGAGGCGAGCAAAACGCCACTGGATTTGGGGATGCGGCAACATCAGGGTGACATTGTTGCAGAATAAGACAAACCGGCGAGCATTTGCCGGTTTGTCTTCAGCATGTTAACGGCACTTGTAAACCTGTCCTTGCATTTTGCTGTCCAACGGGGCAAAACTGGACAAGAAGTTCTGGCTTGGTGTGGAAATGCCATAAATCACGTTCCCTCCCATTGCCGCCGCTTTGTTACGCAAATCGTTGGCTGCTCCACGCATGGAACTGCCTTCATTACCGCCGGAAAACCAGTTTGACTGTGTACCGGTCACGCTGCCCAGCAACTGACACTCATTACCCGGTTTGGTCTGAGTAAACTGCACTGCCTGGCCTGCTGCACTGAGCTCATTGGTGGTGCTACAGCCTGCTAGCAGAGTAGCGGCAGCCAAACCAATCAGTATACGAGTCCGCATGCTTCCCTCCATGATGAACAATAAATCGGTCATTCGCGGGATAAGAATACTCCCATGAACGTTGATAATAGCCTGTTTCAGCGACAAAAAAAGGTAGGTTGCGCTAATTTATGCCAGATAAGAAACATGGGATGTCCGTGGCAACCATGAAGATGAGGCGCCCATTGAGGACGCCCCTCACTTTGTTTATTTTGACTACGGGTTCACTCGATCCACATTATGGAGTGCTTCATCTTGTGGTCTAATTTATTTTCCACGCCACTGTTTGAAGCGGTTAATCAATCCATTGGTGGAGCTGTCGTGGCTACCGACGCTGCTGCCATCCTGTAATTCCGGCAAAATGCGATTGGCGAGTTGCTTCCCTAACTCCACACCCCACTGGTCGAAAGTGAAGATATTCAGGATCACACCCTGTGTGAAGATCTTGTGTTCATACAGCGCAATCAGCGCACCCAGGCTATACGGTGTCATTTCCCGTAATAGAATGGAGTTGGTCGGGCGGTTTCCTTCAAACACTTTGAATGGTGCCACATGTTCAACCTCCTTCGGCGATTTCCCCGCTGCGGCGAATTCTGCTTCCACCACGTCACGGGATTTACCAAACGCTAGTGCCTCGGTTTGGGCAAAGAAGTTCGACAACAGTTTGTTGTGGTGATCACTTAACGGATTGTGGCTGATGGCTGGCGCGATAAAGTCACAGGGAACCAGTTTAGTGCCTTGATGAATCAGCTGATAGAACGCATGCTGACCGTTGGTGCCGGGCTCGCCCCAAATTATTGGGCCAGTCTGGTAAGTTACCGGGTTGCCATTGCGGTCAACATATTTACCGTTGGATTCCATGTTGCCCTGCTGGAAGTAGGCAGCAAAGCGATGCATGTACTGATCGTACGGTAGAATTGCTTCAGTTTCCGCACCAAAAAAATTGTTGTACCAGATGCCGATCAGCGCTAGCAGTACCGGCAGGTTTTTCTCTGCGGGCGTGGTGGAAAAATGCTTATCCATGGCATGGGCGCCACTGAGCAATTTTTCGAAATTGTCAAAACCCAATGACAGTACGATGGATAAACCAATCGCCGACCACAGAGAGTAGCGGCCACCTACCCAGTCCCAGAATTCGAACATATTGTCGGTATCAATACCGAACTCACCTACTGCTTTGGCGTTGGTGGACAGTGCCACAAAATGCTTCGCCACATGTTTTTCATCTGATGCTGTTTTCAGGAACCAGTCACGGGCGCTATGGGCGTTGGTCATGGTTTCCTGCGTGGTGAAGGTTTTAGATGCGACCAGGAACAGCGTTGTTTCCGGGTTTAGTGGCTTCAGCGCCTCGGCAATATGTGTTCCGTCCACGTTGGAAACAAAATGCATATTCAGGTGATTTTTATAGGGCCTCAGCGCTTCTGTCACCATGTAAGGCCCGAGATCGGATCCGCCGATACCAATATTCACCACGTCGGTAATGGTCTTGCCGGTGTAGCCTTTCCAGTCACCGCCAATTACTCGCTCGCTGAACAACTTCATTTTTTGCAGTACAGCATTTACCTCCGGCATCACATCTTTACCATCCACCACAATCGGCGTGTTGCTACGGTTGCGCAATGCGACATGCAGTACAGCACGGTCTTCAGTTCGGTTAATCTTTTCACCGGAAAACATGGAGTTAATGGCGCCAGCCAGATCAGTTTCACGTGCCAGGGCCTGAAGTTTTTCCAGCGTTTCTTCCGTAATGCGATTTTTGGCGTAATCCACCAACATCAGGTCGTCAAATGTAGCGGAAAAGCGGGAGAAGCGGGTATCATCCTGGGCAAAAAGATCACTGATCTTGACATCCTTCATCACGGTGAAATGCTGCTGTAATGCTTGCCAGGCGGCGGTTTGAGTGGGATTGATATTTTTCATAACAACGCTCTTATCTCTGAGAATGAATCGATAATAATTTCTCGATTGTATCCCGTAAAGCCGCACTTTAGATCCCTTTTCTTGCTAAATGAAATTCCCTCACTCATTGTTGATTGACAGTGGCCGTATTACCCGTTATTTCTAAAAGCCTACTTGTGCATTGTTGTGCAAGCCAGAAGAGGAGCATCGCCCAGGTAAGGTATCGGAGGAGCCGTAATCCGCTGAAGATACTTAAGGGGGAGCGATGCCGAGACGAAATACAGTGCGGCTGTATTTTGCCGACCGCAGGGGCTGAATCCTCTGGGTTGTCACCAGCATCGTTCTGCAAGGGCAGAGCGTTTAGCAAGGTGGAGCGCTTCTGGGTGTATCGTAGCTTTTTCCTCTACGTCTGCTCCCTGTTTATCGCTCTTTCCCTGTGCCAAGGCTGATTTATGAACTGTTATTGTCAATGATGACCATAACGCCCCTGACACGAGGTTTTTTGAATGCCCTCAATAATTGATAGTTCTCTTGTTATTGCCAAATTTGGTGGTACCAGCGTCGCCGATTTTAATGCCATGAATCGCAGTGCGGATATCGTGATTTCCAACCCACAGGTGAGAGTGGTGGTCTTGTCGGCGTCAGCTGGCATCACCAATCTGCTCGTGGCGCTGGCGGAAGGTCAATCCCAGGAAGAGCGCGAGTCTTATATCGAGAAGATTCGTCAAATACAGTATGCCATTATTGACCGACTGAATAATCCGGCAGTGATTCGTGAAGAAGTCGATCGCATGCTGGATAATATCACCAGACTGTCTGAAGCTGCGGCATTGGCTACATCCAATGCGCTGACGGATGAATTGGTCAGCCATGGCGAGTTGATGTCTACCTTACTGTTCGTCGAAGTTCTGCGTGAACGTAATGTGGTTTCTGAATGGTTTGATGTGCGTAAAATCATGCGTACTGACGATCATTTTGGTCGTGCCGAACCTGATTGCACGGCACTGATGACGTTGACCCGTAGTCAGTTGATGCCGCGTCTGTCAAATGGGTTGATCATTACTCAAGGCTTTATTGGCAGTGAAGCCAAAGGACGTACCACGACACTAGGCCGTGGTGGCAGTGACTATACAGCTGCGCTGCTGGGTGAAGCACTGAATGCCAACCGTATCGATATCTGGACCGATGTTCCCGGTATTTATACCACCGACCCACGGGTAGTTCCGGCAGCGCGTCGTATTGATAAAATTACTTTTGAGGAAGCAGCGGAAATGGCAACCTTCGGTGCCAAAGTGCTGCATCCTGCTACTCTGTTGCCGGCGGTACGCAGTGACATTCCGGTTTTTGTCGGTTCCAGTAAGGAGCCGGTCGCCGGGGGTACGCTGGTCTGTAATCGAACCGACGCGCCACCATTATTTCGCGCACTGGCCTTGCGCCGTAAACAAACTCTGCTGACATTGCACAGTTTGAATATGCTACACGCACACGGCTTTTTGGCAGAAGTATTCAGTATTCTAGCCCGTCACAGCATCTCCGTGGATCTGATCACTACCTCGGAAGTCAATGTCGCTCTGACACTAGATACCACTGGTTCAACGTCAACCGGTGATAGTTTGCTGTCCAGTGCGTTACTGACTGAACTGTCTTCACTGTGTCGGGTTGAAGTGGAAGAGAATCTGTCATTGGTGGCACTGATCGGTAACAAGCTTTCACAAGCCTGTGGTGTGGGCAAAGAGGTGTTCGGTGTGTTGGAACCATTTAATATCCGGCTGATTTGCTATGGCGCCAGTACACATAATCTATGCTTCCTGGTGCCTACCGGGGATGCGGAGCAGGTGGTACAAACGCTGCATCACAATTTGTTTGAATAACAGCGGTATTCACTATTGGCTGGCTGGCAGAAATCACCTTGCCTGTGGGTGGACAAGTGGTTTCTGTCATCAGGCATGCAGAGAGGCATCCGGCCTGGGCGAAAAAATAGGGTGTAGGGTAGTGATCCTGGCGTCCCGGTGCTTGTTACACTTGCTGTCCAAACCAGCTTTCGAGAATGATGACAGCGGAAGCCGCATCTACACTGCCTTTATCCAGCGCTCGGAATCCACCTTGTTCAAATAGGCTGGATCGGGCTTCTACCGTACTCAAACGTTCATCTTGTAAGGCGATTTGCACGCCAAAGCGGCCATGCAGGCGTTGAGCAAATTTGCGTGCCCTGGCGGTTAGTGGTTGCTCGGTGCCATCCATATTCAATGGCAAACCCACTACCAGCAGATCAGGTTGCCATTCTTGCAGAAGCTTTTTCACTTGCTGCCAGTCAGGCGTGCCATCCTGTGCCTTGAAGGCGGTAAGAGGGCGGGCTGTACGGGTAATATCCTGACCAATAGCAACACCAATGCTGCGAGTGCCAAAATCAAACGCCATGATAGTGCGGTTGACCATCAGGAATGCCCTGCTTCAGCTACGATATTATGAATATCCACCCCAATTTTTTTGGCTGCTGCTCGCCAGCGTTCTGCTATTGGTGTATGGAACAGAATTTCTTTATCCGCCGGCGTGGTCAGCCAGGCATTATCCAGTAATTCGTTTTCCAACTGCCCGCCTTCCCATGCGGTATATCCGAGGGCAACCAGTGTTTCTTCTGGCTGAACGGGTGTCCCCAGGGTTTCCAGCACATCTTTTGACGTCGTGATCATTGTGTCTTCGGAAATGCCAATACTGGAAGAGAAGCCAGGACGTGGTGTATGGAGGATAAAACCGCGATCGTCAGCCAGTGGCCCGCCAGAGAACACGGGTTTGTCCAGACGAATGGACGGATCACGTGGCGTCGGTTCAATGCTCAGCTTTTTCAGCACGCTTTCCACTGTAAATTGTTCCATAGGTTTATTAATGATTAACCCCATGGCTCCATCTTCATTGTGCTCGCAAATATAAACCACCGAACGCTTAAACGTCGGGTCTTGCAGCGCAGGCATGGCAATAAGAAAATGATGCTGTAAATTCATCGTATGTACTTATCGTTTTTTGTCAGGGTTGATGTGGGTTCGCCAGCACAAAAACGGGCGAACCGAGCGGTTATGCATCATCGACTGAGAACCGGATCAGCCATGACGTTGGCTTAGCCGGCGCGCAATGGCATCCATCAGCATGCCAGTAATGGAGACATCTGGATAGGCTGTTTCAATCTCACGGGCACACGTCGGGCTGGTAACGTTAATTTCAGTCAGACGATCGCCAATGATATCCAGACCGACAAATATCAATCCTTTCTGTTTCAGTACCGGGGCGACCTTTCGTGCTATCTGCCAATCGCTTTCGCTCAGCGGACGTGCTTCACCACGGCCACCGGCAGCCAGATTGCCACGAGTTTCACCACTTTTCGGAATACGGGCCAGGCAGTAAGGCACTGGCTCGCCATCCACGACCAGCACACGCTTGTCGCCATCTTTAATGGCAGGTAGGTAGGTTTGAGCCATACAATAACGGCTACCATATTCAGTCAGGGTTTCAATGATGACCGAAATGTTAGCATCGTCTGGTTTTAAACGAAAAATAGATGTTCCACCCATCCCGTCTAGCGGTTTAAGAATGATATCGCTGTGATGTTGATGAAATTGGCGCAACTTGTCTGCACTACGGGTTACCAGTGTATCCGGTGTCAGTTCCGGGAACCAGGCGGTGAACAGCTTTTCATTACAATCACGCAGGCTCTTGGGTTTGTTGACAATCAGCGTGCCTTTCTCTTCCGCACGTTCAAGAATATAGGTAGCGTAGATAAATTCGGTATCAAACGGTGGGTCTTTACGCATTAATACCACATCCAGTTCATGCAGGGCGATATCCTGCGTGGCACCGAAATCATACCAACCATTATAGTCGTACTGGACGCTCAGAATTCGGGTGGTTGCCCGTGCTTCGCCGACGTGCAGATAGAGATCGCCCATCTCCATATAATGCAGTTCCCAGCCACGGCGCTGCGCTTCCAGCAGCATGGCAAAGCTGGTGTCTTTCTTGATATTGATGGCTGCAATCGGATCCATCACGATTCCGAGTTTGATCATTATTTTCTCCTTTACCCCAGATCGCCGAATCGTACCTGTAAGGCTGTGATTGCGGTGAGAGCTGTAGTTTCTGTACGCAGAATGCGTGGCCCCAGTAGGATATCGGTAAATCCATATTCTGCGGTCATCGCAATTTCATCGGAAGAGAGCCCACCTTCCGGACCAATCAACAACCGAACACGTTTCACGGGCAGTGGTAGTGTATTAATACTTTGCGTTGCGCGCGGATGAAGATTCAGTTTTAACGTATTGTCCTGTTCCGCGCACCAGCTTTCCAGTGGCATGGCAGGGCGAATTTCCGGAATGCGGTTTCGACCGCACTGCTCGCAGGCAGCAATAATAATTTTTTTCCACTGGGCGATCTTTTTATCCAGGCGGTCGCTATCCAGTTTGACACCACAGCGTTCGGAAAATAGTGGGGTAATAACATTGACGCCCAGCTCAATGGATTTCTGGATAGTGAACTCCATTTTCTCACCCCGGGACATCACCTGACCTAAATGCAGGTACAGTGGTGATTCACAGTCCTCCAGCCGACCTTCGGTATAGCGCACACGCACATTTTTTTTACCTGCCAGCACAATCTCAGCATCGAAAATAAAATTGCTGCCATCCAGCAGTTGTAGTGACTGACCAGGCTGCATGCGCAGAACGCGGCCAATATGGTTGGCAGCATCGTCGCTCAGTTCAGTTTCACCCCCGGTTGGTGAGAGTGTCTCCGGGTGAAAAATGCGCGGTATTCGCATTGATATCTGGCCTTAATATCGTTATTTATCTGAATGGGCAGCCGCCCCATACGCAACAAACCACCGCCAGAGTAACGGTGGTTCAGAGGACTGATAGCTATAGTAGGTAGACGGGCTATTACTGGCAAGCTTGTTGCACGTATGGGTTATGATTCCCTTGCACCTGCGCGATGCGTTTATCACGGGTACATTCCCACCCGGTTACCGGATGAAGCGTGTTCCAGGCTTCAAACAACTGGGTTTGCTGGCGGGACAGATTCAGATTATAGCGATCGCGCATATAGAAATAGGTACGGGCAATCGCTCCACGTGCACGTTCTGGTGGTTCGGCCAGATGATTTTTAAAATCCGCCTTCATTTCGCACTGGCCATACTGTTTTCCCCCGCCGTTCCACTGACCGTACATAAAGTTACCGCGGTCGCCATTCACTTCACCAATCGCCGGTTGCAGGTTGTGCAAATCGGTTTCTATCTGTCGGTAGACTGGGTCTTTATTGCAATTTTTGCGACCGCCATTTTGCCAGCATTGGCGTAGATGGCCAAACTGCCAGGCGGGGACGACGTGTTCCCATTCAATGCGGTTGGCGCGATTGGCATTTTTTCGGACCTGATAACCGCAGGATGCCAAATCTGGAATACCTTTTTTACCCTGCCAGGTAATTTTACAACCACAATAAAAGGTGCCGGGCGCATCCTGATTTATTTTCACTGCGGCAGCTTTTGCCTGAGTAAAGCTATTGATTCCCCGGCTTAGGGTGGCGGTGGAGATCAAACTTAAACCTAACAATGCGATAAAAAAATTTTGCGAAGCATGTTCCAACATAACCTTCAGACGGGAAAGTTGGCAGCGTACCGGAAGTGTTCCATGCAAGCAAATGCTAAAAAAATAGCATTAAAACCCGTAATTTTTATTTTAAAAAGGATTTGTTACGAGAGGACGTAATGTTTCGCCACAATAGCGACAGCGGTATTCCGTCTCTCCTCGTACGACCCGATTATGGCGGCGCAGCGTTAAATCGTGTTGACGGCAGGCACACTGATAAGGGAAGGTTTTCCCTTGTACGGAGGTGATTTCAAAGCGATGGGTGCGTCGGGCCGGGACGTTTAGCACCTCTTCCATCATCCAGCGCCACTCTTTACCGTGTGGCGATGTTCTGCCAAAACGGGAAAACACCAGTAAATGCGCTAGTTCGTGCGGTATTACCTCGTCAATAAAGGTTTGTTGGTTCTCCTTGAGCAGGATTGGGTTTAAGCGGATTTCCCAGGTTTTCAGCCAGGCGCTACCTGCGGTTAACCCCCGCTGGTAATAATTGACGGTTGGTTCAGGATAGTGACTATCAAGTACGGCGTTGGCGTGCCGCAGTTTCTCTCGCAGACAGCGGATTACCGCTTGCTGTAAGGCAATGGGAATGCGTGGTGTGTGCATGCGGGTAGCTTAACGTTGGCAATGACAATGCTCAAGTGTATGCCGCCCTGAAATAAGGGGGAAATAAAAAACGGCGAAGGTTATTCGCCGTTTGAAAATCATGGCAATCGCAAGGTTTTTATTACAGCCCAGCGGAATAGCGCAGTTTTTCTGCCAGATCGGTTTTTTCCCACGGGAAGTGCTCGCGGCCGAAGTGGCCGTAGGCTGCTGTTTCCTGATAGATCGGGTGCAGCAGATCCAGCATCTGAATCAGACCATATGGACGCAGATCGAAGAACTGACGTACCAATTGAGCCAGGCGGTCGGCCGAGATTTTCTCAGTACCAAAGGTTTCAATCATGATAGAGGTCGGTTCGGCTATGCCGATAGCATAGGAAATCTGGATTTCGCAACGATCAGCCAGACCGGCTGCAACGATATTCTTCGCCACATAACGGGCCGCATAGGCTGCTGAACGGTCAACCTTTGACGGATCTTTACCAGAGAACGCGCCACCACCGTGGCGAGCCGCGCCACCGTAAGTATCCACGATGATCTTACGGCCTGTCAGACCACAGTCACCCATTGGACCACCAATCACGAAACGCCCCGTCGGGTTAATGAAATATTTGGTATCGGCGGACAGCCATTCGGCTGGCAGAACGGGTTTGATGATCTCTTCCATCACTGCTTCATGCAGGTCTCTTTGGTGGATATCTTCAGAGTGTTGGGTGGAAAGTACCACTGCATCAATACCGGCGATTTTTCCGTCGTCATACAGGAAGGTTACCTGGCTTTTTGCATCCGGACGTAACCACGGCAGTGTGCCGTTTTTACGTACTTCAGACTGACGTTGAACCAGACGGTGAGCATAGGTAATTGGGGCGGGCATGAGTACGTCGGTTTCATTGGTGGCATAACCGAACATCAGCCCCTGATCACCCGCACCTTGTTCCAGTGGATTACTGCGGTCAACACCCTGATTAATATCCGGAGACTGTTTGCCAATGGCGCTCAACACCGCGCAAGAATTGGCATCAAAGCCCATTTCAGAATTAACGTAGCCGATTTCGCGTATTGTCCGACGGGTGATCTCTTCGATATCGACCCAGGCGCTGGTCGTGATTTCACCCCCGACTAGTACCATACCGGTTTTTACGTAAGTCTCACAGGCAACGCGCGCTTTCGGATCCTGCTCCAAAATAGCGTCAAGGACGGCGTCAGAAATCTGGTCGGCGATTTTATCAGGATGCCCTTCAGAGACAGACTCGGACGTAAAAAGGTGTTTAGCCATGAATTCTTTACCTTTCAAGCAAAGCCGTTAAGCAATTTATCGGTTAATCAGTATAGATGGATTAACATCTGGATGGCTATTCTAGGCCAGCTTTTGGCCCCATTACCAGCAATTTTTTGGTACGACCAGACCATTGGATTACGTCATCGACGTTTTTACGGGGAAAAGAAGAAGATATTTACCATTTTCATTTTGCTTTTCCGGTATCAGATCGGTATAAACGCGCGTGCGGTTTGTTGTCCGTGGTATGATACTTTTAACGATTTCCGTGATGGCCTGACCGCATACCTGTGCGGCGCGCGTGGAGGTGATAGGATTAATGATCCGTTGTTTGCTGAGTGAGTTGCGTTCGCAGCGCTTTCCTTTTGACGCCATGGCGTCACTGACTCAACCCTTTCTGTTATTTTCCCGAAGTTGCCTTTCCCGAAGCGCGACGCAGGACTCCCGAGCGGGCTAACCTGCATTTTCCCCGAGCAGATGAACGATAAACGTTCTTCTGGTGATAGTTTTCCTTTGGTTTTCACCGATCCGTATCTCGGAGTTCGACATCGTGTTTTACACTCATAAAGGTCATAAAACGACGGCATACTACAGCCTGTCAGGTTTCCCACTGTTAACGCAGTATGCAGTGGATGTATTGCCACTTATTTTTGCGGGCACAGAGGCGATGGTTGATAAAAAAGTAAACGAAGGTGGGTGCCATGTCTGACGATATGATTCATCCGCACTTATCGACGACGGGTAAACATGAAACTTTACGCTCTATGCAGGAGGTGGCCATGAACGATCGCGATGCCAGCGAAATGCTCCGTACCTATAATATTGCCTGGTGGGGTAATAATTACTACGACGTTAATGAGCTGGGGCATATCAGTGTTTGCCCGGATCCTGATGTTCCTGAAGCTCGCGTTGATTTGGCCGAATTGGTCAAGGAACGACAAAAAGATAACCAGCGTCTGCCAGCCTTGTTCTGTTTTCCACAGATTTTACAGCACCGGCTGCGTTCGATTAACGCAGCGTTTAAACGCGCTCGTGAATCTTTTGGTTACGAAGGTGGCTATTTTCTGGTGTATCCCATCAAGGTTAATCAGCATCGCCGAGTGATCGAGTCACTGGTGAATTCTGGCGAGCCACTGGGACTGGAGGCGGGTTCCAAAGCGGAATTAATGGCTGTATTGGGCCATGCCGGTATGACCCGCACCGTTATCGTCTGTAATGGTTACAAAGATCGCGAATATATTCGTTTGGCGCTGATCGGTGAAAAACTGGGTCATAAGATCTACCTGGTTATCGAAAAGATGTCGGAAATCAAGCTGGTGCTGGAAGAAGCCGAGCGCCTGAATGTCGTGCCACGTCTTGGTGTGCGTGCCCGTCTGGCTTCCCAGGGCTCTGGCAAATGGCAGTCCAGCGGTGGCGAGAAATCCAAGTTCGGCCTGGCGGCGATGCAGGTATTGCAACTGGTTGAAATGCTCCGGGAAGCGAACCGCCTGGATAGCCTACAACTGTTGCATTTCCATCTTGGTTCTCAGTTGTCCAACATTCGTGATATTGCCACTGGTGTCCGTGAGTCAGCGCGTTTTTATGTTGAATTGCATAAACTGGGTGTGAATATCCAGTGTTTTGATGTTGGTGGTGGTCTGGGGGTGGACTATGAAGGTACTCGTTCCCAGTCTGATTGTTCGGTGAATTATGGCTTGAATGAATATGCCAACAATGTCATCTGGGGTATCGGCGATGCCTGTAACGAATATGGTTTGCCACATCCGATGGTGATTACCGAATCCGGACGAGCGGTAACTGCACACCATACCGTCTTGGTTTCCAACATCATCGGTGTTGAACGCAACGAATTCAGTGAGCCGGAAGCTCCAGATGAAGATGCACCACGTGCGCTGGAAAGTCTGTGGTCAACCTGGAAAGAAATTACCCAGCCAGGTAATCGGCGCTCCCTGCGTGAATGGCTGCACGACAGCCAGATGGATTTGCATGACGTGCACACACAATACACGCATGGCATGTTGGATCTGACGCAGCGTGCCAAGGCAGAACAGCTTTATCTCGGTATCTGCCAGCAGATCCAGCAACGGTTGGATCCAAGTAACCGTGCACACCGTCCGGTTATTGATGAACTGCAAGAGCGCATGGCCGATAAGCTGTATGTGAACTTTTCGCTGTTCCAGTCTATGCCTGATGCCTGGGGGATCGACCAGTTGTTCCCTGTCATGCCATTGGAAGGGTTGGACAAGCCACCACAGCGTCGTGCGGTCCTGTTGGATATCACCTGTGATTCTGACGGTACTATTGATCATTATGTGGACGGTGATGGGATCGCAACCACCATGCCGATGCCACCTTATGATCCGGAAAACCCACCGCTTCTGGGCTTCTTTATGGTCGGTGCTTATCAGGAAATTTTGGGCAATATGCACAACTTGTTCGGTGATACTTCAACCGTTGACGTGTATGTATTTCCGGATGGTACGGTTGAAGTGGATGAGTCTGATGAAGGCAATACCGTGGCGGATATGCTGGAGTATGTGCAGCTCGATCCGAAAGTGCTGATGTCTCGCTTCCGTGATCAGGTGAAGGAAACCGATCTGGACCCGGATCTTCAGGCGCAGTTCCTTGCCGAGTTTGAATCCGGACTGTACGGCTATACGTATCTGGAAGATGAGTAAATTTTCGGACAGATAAAAAAGGATGCCCTGGATGCCATTGGCATCCTTTTTTTTGGATGCTCCAAAAGGTTATTGGTTCCCGACTATTTATTCTCCGATGTTTTGTATCGAAAGAGTCCAGGTACTGTATCCATCTTGATCATATTTCAGTTATTAATGCGTAAGGGACTAAGGATAAGTGACGCCTGCCCGGTGTTGAAAGATGTCACTTGCCACAAAACTGAAATGTCAGCAGGCGAATCCTGCTTTTCTGCTCACTGTTCCATGTGCAATCAATTATGTTTTCATGTACATTTGTAGCTATCTTTTCTTTGTCTTTCCTGGCTAACACGTTGATTAATCTATCGTATGTCTGGCAAGACATTCGTTCAATCCGATCTGGAGTAAAGCATGTCCTCTCGTAAAGAACTTGCCAATGCTATCCGTGCACTGAGCATGGATGGCGTGCAAAAGGCCAAATCCGGTCATCCTGGTGCCCCAATGGGCATGGCGGATATCGCCGAAGTCCTGTGGCGTGATTACCTGAGCCACAACCCTTCCAATCCGCATTGGGCTAACCGCGACCGCTTTGTGCTGTCTAACGGTCATGCTTCCATGCTGATTTATAGCCTGTTGCACCTTACTGGCTATGACCTGCCGATTGAAGAGTTGAAAAATTTCCGTCAGCTTCACTCCAAAACACCGGGTCACCCGGAAGTGGGCCACACGGTAGGCGTGGAAACTACCACCGGTCCGTTGGGGCAGGGGATTGCCAACGCCGTAGGGATGGCGATCGCCGAGCGCACCATGGCGGCGCAGTTCAACCGTCCTGGCCATGAGATTGTCGATCACCACACCTATGTCTTCATGGGTGATGGCTGCATGATGGAAGGGATCTCCCACGAAGTCTGCTCGCTGGCGGGTACGCTGAAGCTGGGTAAGCTGGTGGCATTCTATGATGACAACGGTATTTCTATTGACGGTCACGTTGATGGCTGGTTCACCGACGATACGGCAGCCCGTTTTGAATCCTACGACTGGCACGTGATCCGTGGTATCGATGGTCACGATGCAGAGGCTATCAAGCGCGCTATTGTTGAAGCACAACAGGTTTCTGATAAACCGTCGCTGTTGATGTGCAAAACCGTGATTGGTTTCGGTTCGCCAAACAAGGCCGGTACTCATGATTCACACGGTGCGCCGCTGGGCGATGCTGAAGTGGCCGCGACCCGCGAACAACTGGGCTGGAAATACGGACCGTTTGAAATTCCGGCAGAAATGTATGCCGAATGGGATGCGCGTGAAGCGGGTCAGTGTAAAGAGTCTGCCTGGAATAAGGCGTTTGACGCTTATGCCCGTGCTTATCCTGATCTGGCAGCCGAATTTACCCGCCGAATGAACGGTGAACTGCCGGCGAACTGGCAGGCAGAATCAGCGAAAGTGGTTGAACAGTGGCAGGCGAATCCTGCCAAGATTGCCAGCCGTAAAGCCTCACAGAATGCACTGGAAGCGTATGGAAAACTGTTGCCGGAATTCCTGGGGGGCTCTGCCGATTTGGCCCCGAGCAACCTGACCATCTGGTCTGGTTCGAAAGCGTTGAATGAAGATGCAGCCGGTAACTACATCCACTATGGCGTGCGCGAATTTGGTATGACCGCGATTGCTAACGGCATCTCGCTGCACGGTGGTTTTGTGCCGTATACCGCGACGTTCCTGATGTTTGTGGAATACGCCCGCAATGCGGTGCGTATGGCGGCGCTGATGAAAATACGCAGCATCTATGTGTATACCCATGATTCGATTGGTCTGGGTGAAGATGGACCGACGCATCAGCCGGTAGAGCAACTGGCCAGTTTGCGGGTGACGCCGAACATGAGTACCTGGCGGCCGGCAGACCAGGTAGAAACTGCGGTAGCCTGGAAATATGCCATTGAACGTAAAGATGGCCCGACAGCCTTGATTCTGTCTCGTCAGAATCTTGTTCAGCAGGAACGTTCGGCACAGCAGTTGGCCGATGTGGCGAAAGGGGCTTACGTGCTGAAAGACAGTAATGGTCAGCCGGACGTCATCCTGATAGCCACCGGTTCAGAAGTTGACCTGGCGGTCTGTGCGTATAAGAAACTGACGGAAGAGGGCATCAAGGCCCGCGTGGTATCGATGCCCTCTACGGATGCGTTTGACAAGCAGGATGCGGCCTACCGTGAAGCGGTGCTGCCGAAAGGGGTGTCGGCGCGAGTGGCGATTGAAGCGGGGATTGCGGATTACTGGTACAAGTATGTGGGTCTGAACGGCGCGATAGTGGGAATGACGAGCTTCGGTGAATCAGCCCCGGCCGAACTGCTGTTTGAAGAGTTTGGTTTCACCACTGAGAACGTGGTTGCCAAAGCGAAGGCGCTGTTGAAGTAATTCCGATGTGTTGTTCCTGTCATGCTTGCTTGTGCGGGCATGACAGGTGAGTGTTTGCCGTCTGTTTATCTGTTATCTGAGACCGGAGTGCTCCGGTCTTTTTTTATTCTGTCTGATCGCATTATTTTTCAGTTTGCAGCTCTCTGTGGCAAAGTGTGCGATTATTTTTTGACATGTGTCACTCTTCTGGAACAGTTAGGTTGGGAATATTCCCTTTGCCTATTAATTCGTTTATGCTAGCTGAAGCGTTTCAGTTATCGATTTTACGGCCATCACAGTGAGGATTGATCCCCAGGATCAAATGACGGTCAGTGGAGATCGACGCATAACGTAATCAACGGTTTATTCCTGATGGCGTACTGATTATTCTATAAGAATGGCAGGTTTATCATTACTCAGGGAATTCCATGACAATCCGTATTGCGATAAACGGTTTTGGCCGGGTTGGCCGTAGTGTATTACGGGCGTTGTATGAATCAGGACGTCGGGCCGAAATCACCGTAGTGGCGATAAATGAACTGGCAGATGCGGCGGGGATCGCCCATTTACTCAAATATGATACCAGTCATGGTCGTTTTGCGTGGGATGTCCGTCAGGAGTGTGATCAGTTGTATGTCGGGGACGATACTATCCGATTACTGCATCAGCCCGATATTCAGGACTTGCCCTGGAAAGAATTAGGGGTAGACATCGTTTTGGATTGCAGCGGTGTGTATGGTAGTCGGGCGGACGGCGAAGCCCATCTGGCCGCCGGCGCCAGGAAAGTCCTGTTTTCACATCCGGGCGCTGCGGATTTGGATGCGACGATCGTGTTTGGCGTCAATCATCAGGAACTAAAGGCAGAACACCGTCTGGTTTCCAATGCGTCCTGTACCACTAACTGCATCATCCCCATAATCAAGCTGCTGGATGATGCTTTCGGTATTGAAAGTGGTACTGTGACAACGATCCACTCTTCGATGAATGACCAGCCAGTGATTGATGCTTATCATCGTGATTTGCGTCGTACACGGGCCGCCAGTCAGTCAATCATCCCGGTGGATACTAAACTGGCGATAGGAATTACGCGTTTTTTTCCGAAATTTATGGATCGCTTTGAAGCGATTTCAGTGCGAGTGCCGACGATCAACGTTACCGCGATCGATTTAAGTGTTAGCGTGAAACGTGTAGTAAATGTTAATGAAATCAATGCTATTTTGCAAAAATCAGCGTGTAGTACATTTCGTGGTATAGTTGACTATACAGAATTGCCGCTGGTTTCTGCTGATTTTAACCACGATCCGCACAGCGCAATTGTTGACGGTACACAGACCCGGGTTAGTGGGCAGCATCTGATTAAAACACTGGTCTGGTGCGATAACGAATGGGGTTTTGCCAACCGGATGTTGGATACAACACGGGCGATGGCAACCTGCGGTTTCTAGTACGTGATATCGGGAAATCTGGTATCTCGCTCAAGCAACTTTAGAGAGAATCAACAAGAGGATTCACCATGGCTGTAATTAAGATGACCGATCTGGATCTGGCCGGTAAGCGTGTATTTATCCGTTCGGATCTGAATGTGCCGGTAAAAGATGGCAAAGTGACGTCTGATGCGCGTATCCGCGCTTCTCTGCCGACCATAGAAATTGCCCTGAAACAGGGTGCGCGCGTAATGGTAACCTCTCACCTGGGACGTCCCACTGAAGGCGAATACACCGAAGAGTTTTCCCTGCTGCCCGTAGTTAACTACCTGAAGGATAATCTGTCCTTCCCGGTACGTCTGGCAAAAGAGTACCTGGACGGCGTCGATGTCGCTGAAGGCGAGTTGGTTGTGCTGGAAAACGTCCGTTTTAACAAAGGTGAAAAGAAAGACGATGAAGTGTTGTCCAAAAAATATGCCGCACTGTGCGACGTATTTGTTATGGACGCATTTGGCACTGCACATCGTGCTCAGGCATCTACTCACGGCGTTGGCAGGTTTGCGCCAATCGCTTGTGCTGGCCCGTTACTGTCCAACGAACTGGAAGCACTGGGTAAAGCATTAGGTAACCCGGCTCGCCCGATGGTGGCTATCGTTGGCGGTTCCAAGGTATCTACCAAACTGACCGTACTGGGGGCCTTGTCAAAAATCGCTGATCAGCTGATTGTTGGTGGCGGTATTGCCAACACCTTCATTGCTGCTCAGGGTCATAACGTAGGTAAATCCCTGTACGAAGCGGATCTGATTCCTGAAGCGAAGAAATTGCTGGAAACCTGCGATATTCCGGTACCGAGTGATGTACGCGTAGCCACTGAGTTTTCTGAAACTGCTACCGCTACTTTGAAGTCAGTCGCGGCCATTAAAGACGATGAGCAGATTCTGGATCTGGGAGACGTTTCGGCTGAGCGCCTGGCTGAAATTCTGAAAAACGCCAAAACTATTCTGTGGAATGGTCCGGTTGGTGTTTTTGAATTCCCTAACTTCCGCAAAGGAACTGAAGTGGTCGCCCGTGCTATCGCTGACAGTGATGCATTTTCCATCGCTGGCGGCGGCGATACGCTGGCTGCCATTGATTTGTTCGGCATTGCGGACAAAATTTCCTATATTTCTACTGGTGGTGGTGCCTTCCTGGAGTTCGTTGAAGGTAAAAAACTGCCAGCAGTAGTGATGCTGGAAGAACGCGGCAAACAGTAATTTTTGAACAGGAGAAAATCTCCTGTCTGCGGTTGCCCCGGTGTGATGCCGGGGTGACTATCGATGTAACAGTCGATATATCTAACCCTCCACGGCCAACGAAACAGGACACGTAATATGTCTAAAATTTTTGACTTCGTAAAACCGGGTGTCATCACGGGTGATGACGTTCAGAAAGTTTTCGCAGTAGCAAAAGAAAACAAATTTGCTCTACCAGCGGTTAACTGTGTTGGTACTGACTCGGTTAATGCTGTGCTGGAAGCCGCCGCTAAAGTGCGCTCGCCAGTAATCGTTCAGTTTTCTAATGGCGGAGCGGCATTTATTGCTGGCAAAGGCCTGAAAGCTGAAGGTCAACAAGCGGCGATTTTGGGCGCGATTTCTGGTGCGCATCATGTTCATCAGATGGCTGAGCACTATGGTGTTCCGGTTATCCTGCACACTGACCACTGTGCCAAGAAATTGCTACCGTGGCTGGACGGACTGCTGGATGCAGGCGAGAAATACTTCGCTGCTACTGGTAAGCCGCTGTTCTCTTCCCATATGATCGACTTGTCTGAAGAGTCCCTGGAAGAAAATATCGAGATTTGCAGCAAATACCTGACTCGTATGGCGAAGATGGACATGACGCTGGAGATCGAACTGGGTTGCACTGGCGGTGAAGAAGATGGTGTAGATAACAGCCATCTGGATAATTCTGCGCTGTACACCCAGCCGGAAGACGTGGCATATGCGTATGAAAAATTAAATGCAATTAGCCCACGGATTACCATCGCGGCCTCTTTTGGTAACGTACACGGTGTTTACAAACCGGGTAATGTACAGTTGACGCCGAAAATCCTGCGCAATTCTCAGGATTATGTGTCCAAGAAATTCAATTTGCCACACAACAGCCTGGACTTTGTATTCCACGGTGGTTCTGGTTCTACTGCCGAAGAGATCAAAGAAGCGGTTAGCTACGGTGTGATTAAAATGAACATCGATACAGATACCCAATGGGCAACCTGGGAAGGTATTCTGGGCTATTACAAGAAGAATGAAGGCTATCTGCAAAGTCAGTTGGGTAACCCGGAAGGGGCTGACAAGCCAAACAAGAAACACTATGACCCGCGTGCCTGGCTACGTGCGGCTCAGGTCACAATGGTAACTCGTCTGGAAAAAGCGTTTAAAGAGCTGAATGCAATCGACGTATTGTAATTTAGTTTTCGTTTATTCACGTTACTATTAATATTAAGGCTCCTGCGGGAGCCTTAATTATGTTGATCATTTGCCGAAGTGGGTTGTGGTATCAGTCAACGGCAGTGTTCGGAATAAGTGAAATGGGAGTGAGCGATGGAAAATCTTGATGTCTCTGGCACTATGGATCACTTGGAGTCCTGGTTGGTGAATAATCAGCATATTTTACTGGAATATGCGGTAAATATTGCGGCAGCGTTGATCATATTATTTGCCGGACTGCTCATCGCTCGTTTGGTATCAAAAGCCTTAAACCGACTGATGATCATCCGCATGGTTGACACTACAGTTGCTGACTTCCTATCAGCATTAGTGCGCTATGGTATTATTGCGTTTACGTTGACTGCGGCACTGAGTCGGATTGGCGTACAAACCGCCTCCATTATCGCTGTGATGGGTGCCGCTGGTTTGGCCGTCGGTTTGGCATTACAGGGTTCGCTATCAAACCTTGCCGCCGGTGTTCTGCTGGTGATGTTTCGTCCCTTTCGTAGTGGCGAGTGGGTTGACCTGGGGGGAGTCGCTGGGACGGTGGTACAGGTACAGATATTCTCCACGACACTGCGTACTGCGGATGGCAAAATTATCGTCATACCTAACGGTAAAATCATTTCGGGAAACATTATCAATAGTACCCGTGAACCCAACCGTCGCACCGAGATTATTGTGGGTGTGGCGTATGACGCCGATATTGATGTGGTCAAGAATTTACTGGGGGAGATTGTCAGTGCAGATGCCCGTATTCAGCATGGTAGCGGTGTTACTATCCGCCTGAATGAAATGGGTGCATCATCACTGAATTTTGTGGTTCGGGTATGGACCAGTAACGGCGATGCTTTCGAAGTTTACTGGGATTTACTGGAAAACTTTAAGCGCGCACTGGATAAACATCAGATTGGCATACCGTATCCACAGATGGATGTTCATCTGTATCAGCAAACGCCTGGGTCGTCGCCTGGCTCAAAGGGTATTCCGACCATTTGATGGCTTACCCCCCGTTATTCCTGTCTCTTGATCAGATCTCCTGATCAAGAGACTTTGCCAGTCTGTAGCCTTCAACCATATCCTGAAGTTTGAACCAGCCATCCCATATGACTATCCAGCCCGGTTTTCCCGTTCGCTTACTGTCATACCATCGCCCCAGTTTTGCCAGTGACAGGCAGGCCCATTTCACTGTCGGGGGACTTTCCGGTAACGTTTTTCCTTCCTGCTTCACCCACAGCAACTTCCACTCCACCTCACTTAGCACCGATTCGCAACTTTCGTTCTGTGTTTCTTCACTCACGCCTCCCTCCCGTAACGCCAGCACCCTCACTGCCACGAACGCCAGGATTGTCACCATTCGCTCCAGATTGTCCCGCGTCTGCATCCGCAACTCTTCCACCCGTGCGCCGCCGCTTTTCCATGCCTTGTGGTATTCCTCTATCAGCCACCGCCGTTCGTAATAACCCACTATGGCCCTTGCCTGTTCCGTGTTTTCCACCTTCTCTGAGGTTAGTAGATGCCAGCAGGCCCCTTCCGGAGCCGCTTCCCGGCAGCAGATATACGTTAATGACAGCGATGCCTCTCCGGTTGCTTTTTTCAACTGCACGACGCTGTAGCTGATAAACATTTGCGTCTGACGGGCTGCCCGCCCACCTTTCTGTACCACATTCAGCGTATGACTGCCTGCCTCTGTCAGATGCGCCGGCAGGCTGAACAGTTTACCGGGAGCCTCCGCCAGCAGGCGGTTCTGTGCCGCCCGGACCACGAACCGCTGTCCCTGGCTGAGTTTATAGTCAAGGTAATGCCAGATATCTGCCTCCCTGTCGCTGACAGAGATAACCCGTGACTGGATTTCACCCAGCCGTTGTGCCATATGCTCAGAAGCTTTCTGCCATTTGTAACTCTCTTTCTCTTCATAAGGGCGTTGTTTACGCTGGTGTTTTTTACCGTAACTGTCTGATTCACGGCTCCAGCGCTGTTGTTCAATAAGACCGACCATATGAGCACAACCTGGCGCATAAAGCAGGACGGAGTGTACCTGAAGCCCACGGGCACGCTGGCTGTTGGTGATGTTACCCAGTTCTTCCCGAACGGTACTGTGGCTGAAATTCAGTGAGGTGCTATCTTCCAGAGCAAGCAGGAGCGGGTGTTCAGCAGCGACTCTGGTCGTCGCAGCAAAACCGGCGTCAGCAATGGCGTCAGGCAAAACGGCAGGGTTGCGCATCAGGCGATAGGCACCTTCAACTTCAGCAGAAGAATGGGAGGATTTCACGATAGACAGTCCAGTGTATTGAGCCAGTGAGGAAGCCAGGGTGACAAGCCGCCGGGTACGGCGTAAATCCCCTAATTCAGCGGATCCAAAAATGTCGTCAGCCCATGAATAACAATCAGAAAACACCATAACAGCACACCAGAAACAGGGGGGAGTATCAGATAGAGATCAACAAACGGAGAAAAGATTCAAAAAAATCCCCCGACAATTTTGCCGGAGGATTTGTGTATAAGAGACAGCGTTATTCAGGGGGATAAGTCTGGTGCACTACGATAGACGGTAACGGTAGAGGGACGTGGTGGCGGTAATGTACAATTCATTGCCGTCCACTCCACCTATCATACAATTTGAAACCAACTCCGGGACTGGAATTTTTCCCACGGTTTCACCTTGTGGTGAAAACACCAGCACACCATCTTTACAACTACAGAAAATAGCCCCTTCGGCGTTGACACAGAAGCCATCCGGGAAGCCGGGAGTAACGTCCGTTAATCGCTGTCCACCTAGTAGCTCCTTGCCTGAGACTTGGTAAACACGTAATTGATGTCGCCCCTGTACCGGAAAGTCGACGATGGACATATCGGCTACATACATCAGACTTTCATCTGGGGAAAACGCCAGTCCATTTGGCCGTTGTAAGTCACTGCTGGCGAGTGCCACAGAACCATCTTCAGGGTCAAAACAGTAGACATAGCAGCCAACAATCTGACTTTCTGACTTATAGCCTTCGTTATCGTTGATGATGCCGTATGGCGGATCGGTAAACCAGATAGTACCATCCGAGCGGATAGCCAGATCATTGGGAGAGTTAAACCGTTTCCCCTCAAACTTATCTACCAGCAGTGTAACTTCACCATTGTGTTCAGTACGACTGATACCACGTCTGCCATGCTCACAGCTGACGATGCGTCCTTGTTTATCCAGCGCGTTACCGTTGGCATAGTTTGAACTGTGGCGAAACAGACTAACGCCATCCTGTTCCGACCAGCGGAACAGGCGATTTCCTTTCACATCGCTGAAGACCACTGCATTCTGTTCTGGTAGCCACACTGGTCCTTCGGCCCAGACCGCCGGTGAGCATAATCGTTCTAGCGTGCCGTTCCATAGTGATGAATCTAGAACGGACGTGTTATTAACGGAGAACATAGAACTCATCATGACAGGGCCCCTCTTATTTTACGCCCCACAGGGTCTTATAATGTTGCTGATAACCGTTTTGTGGATCGAACTGGTTCTCTGGCCCGCCATCATGATCGATGTTGTTTTTGGTCACCAGATGCACCGGTGTGACGTAGCCTGATGGTGGTTGTTTGGCGAAGGCGCGATTAAATTCATCCACCAGTTGCCAACCATGCAGTTTCAACGGCTCAGGTACTGTCGCGTCCTGACTGTTACCGGTGCGGATACGTTGATAGGCAGAAATAGATCCATCGCCAGCGGAGATGTTATGAGGGGGGTTGTTTCCACCTTTACCGGCGGTTTTCAGTGCTGGGGCCATAAAGTCGAAATAGAGATCGTTAATTGCCAGCGCATACTGGAATTTGTCACCATATTTTTGTAGCAGACTGAACGTCATTGGCGGCATGCGACTGGATGTATCAGACAATGGGGTATCAATCATCTCCAGTACCTGGCAACCGCTGCATTTTTCTATGGTTTTTTTGATCACATTGGCTTTATCCAGCGCGATCTGATACAGCGAATCGGTAAAAATCACTACCTTTGCCGTACCTTCTGATTTTGCCACCGCATACAGCGCAGCTACGCGTGCCACTTCATTGGAATCTGAGGTGATATTGTCATAGATGTTGTATTTTGGAACCGGACCCGGTTCTGGCACAGCATGCCAGCCCATCAGTACAATGCCTTGCTTAACGGCTTTTTTCAGCGGGATACGAGCCACGTTTGGATTCCAGCCGCCGATCACAATCCCATCCGGTTTTTGGGCGATAGCCTGGTTCAGTGCGGATAGCTGATCTTTTACCGAACCCGCGCCGTCCAGTGTCTCCAGTTTCCAGCCAACGGTTTTGGTCGCTTCAACCATACCTTGCTGTACCCCTTGAACGCCACCGTTCTTCATGTCAGAAGCGATAAAAATGATGTGCTTATTAGTCTGTAGTTTGGGCCCGCTGGTAGGGCCGTCCCATTTGGTGACCGGTGCTGTGGCCTTGGCAATGACTGCCTTGGCCTGATCCAGATAGCTGTCAGCCTGTGCAGATAAGGTAAAAAGTAGGGTACTGCTTAGCATCAGGCTTGGTAACAATGAATACTTTTTCATCGTGTTCTCCTTGGTGTGATTAAGGGTTAACAGCCTTTTTTTCTTTGTCTGGGGTGGATTGATGGCGTTGAACCGCTTTTTGATTCAATAGCCGGCGGCGTTGTGCGTAGCCCGCCAGCGTAATGGATAGTAATAAGGTGGCACCGTTAAACAGGGGTTCTACCCAGAATGCGCCACCAAATTGCTGGATCCCGGCGATACCGATTGCCAGGATAGAGATACCGACCACGGTTCCCCATACGTTGACTCGTCCAGGGCGGATGGTGGTACTGCCAAGAAAAGCGCCCACCAGTGCCGGCAGCAGGTAATCCATGCCGACGCTGGCTTGACCTACGCCTTGGTCGGCGGCAATGAGTATCCCAGTAAAGCCGGTCAGTACACTGGACGTGATAAAAGCGCCGATGGTAAATCGGGTTACCGAGATACCGTTTAGTTTGGCAGCGGCAGGGTTGCCGCCGACAGCGTACATGCAACGGCCCAATGGAGTATGTTCAGTAATGAGCCATAAAATCACGGCGATGATCAATACGTAAAAAGCCGCAATCGGAATGCCCATGATCTCTGTGTGGTACAGCGCGATAAAGCTATCTGGTAGATCGCCAACGATCTGTCGGCCACCAGAATGCCAGAGTGCGATGGCATACAGCACCGTCCCTGATCCGAGCGTAGCAACGAAGCTGTCAATATCGGCTAGCGCGACCAGAATGCCATTCAGTAATCCGTATATTGCTGAGATAATCAGTACGATGAACACGGCAGCTTGCCACGAAAAGCCGTATCGCACCTGTAGCGTAATGGCCAGGATATGCCATAGCACGATACCAAAACCAACATTCAGGTCGATTTTCCCGACAATCATTGGAATGGTGGCCGCCAGGGCCAGTAGAGCGATTTTGGATTTACTGGAAAGAATTGCCTGTAGTGTCAGCAATGAAGCAAAAGAAGGGGTGATGGCAGAAAATATCAATACCAGCGCGATACAGAGCAGTAGCAAACCATAGCGGGTAAAAACCTGCATCGACCAGGCTCCCATACCGTGCTGTTTCAGGCTAATACGTTGTTCTAGAGCTGTCGATTTGACCGGTGTTTTAGACATAGCATTCTCCGGATACGAGAAAGACAGAAACTGTCCGCTGTTGGCATTAAACCGCGTAATTGTTATCAGGCACGTAAAGGTGTGTGCCGGGGTTTTTCATGATCGGTACTTTGATTTTCACTACCTGATGCCAATGCCAACAGATTGGCAAATGTCACCTGCTGGTCACGAAGCTCTCCCACCATCTGTCCGCGATTAAATACCAATGCCCGGTTGCAGATATGCGCGATCTCCTCGAAATCGGCGGAGATCACCAAGATTGCTGCGCCTTCACTTAGTGATTTATTTAATAAATGATAAATTTCGGCCCTGGCTCCCACATCCACGCCAGCCGTGGGATCTTCCAGAATCAGCAAGGGTGTATTCAAATGCATCCAGCGCGCCATCACTACTTTTTGCTGATTGCCGCCGGACAAGGCGCTGATGTCGATGTTGACGTCTTTCGGACGGATATCGAATAGTTGGACTTTCCACCAACTGTTGCCGATTTCTTCGCGTGTGGAGTACCGGGAAAACAATTTGTGACCACTGGCGCAAGGATTGATGAACAGGTTTTCACGCACCGACATCGACATCACAAGACTTTCCCCGGTACGGTCACCGGTGACCAGCGATACACCAGCGTGCATAGCCTGTTGCGGGGTGGTTGCGTGCCAGAGTCGATTGCAAAGCGTGATGGTGCCCTTATCACATTGACGCAGACCGAACAGCAGACGACTGATTTCTTCCTGACCTGCACCACGCAGGCCGGCCAGTGCCATCATTTCTCCCGGTTGTAGCGTGAAAGAAACCGGTCCGGTATCGCCGACCACGACGTTGTCGAGTGTCAGTATGGGAGGCTGGTTTTGGGGTAATGGCATACGCTGATGCTCTTTTACCACTTCACCAACAATCATCTGTACCAGATCTCGTACCGAATAGCCTTCGGTAGCGCCGCCAGCGACATAGCGGCCATCGCGCATGACACAGATGCGGTCGGCGATTTCTATCACTTCATCCAACCGGTGGGTGACGTAAATCATGCCGACTTTTTTGCTACGCAGATGATTCAATACCGTGAACAGATGGCGGACATCGCTGGCAGGTAGCGACGCTGTCGGTTCGTCCAGCACCAACACTTCCGCATTAACAGCGACAGCTCTGGCTATCGCCAGCAGGGATTTTTCGGTGCGGGACAAATCAAATACGCGGGTTTGCGGATCGAGATCGATACCCACATTCTGCAATGCCTGGCGGGCGCGGGTATACATAGCCGTCCAGTTGATCATGCCCCACCGCCGAGGGAATCCCATAACCAACGCCATATTTTCCGCAACGGTCATCCATTCGATCAACCCCAGATCCTGATGGATAAAAGCGATGGGTTGGCGGATGTCGCTACGTAGCTCAGACGCTGATCGAATACTGTTACCGTGAAAAAGGATGTCACCGCCATCACGGTCATACACGCCAGCCAGGATTTTTATCAGAGTCGATTTTCCAGCGCCGTTTTCTCCCAGCAAAGCCAGAATCTCTCCCGGCATAACATCAAGACTGACCTTATTTACCGCAATATTACCGCCAAATTTTTTGACGATATGTTGCATGGATAAGAGTGGCTGACTATGTTGATTTCTGTCCATCACTGTTTGCCTTTTCAGTGGAGGTCTGGGAGAGACGCAACTCGTGACGTCTTTCTTGCTATTATCTGTTTATTAATTAATCCATACATTCCGTAATGCGAAATTGAATTTCAAAAATAATAAGCTGAACCCAATGGTAAAGCAAAGAAAGTGTGCTTTTAAATTTATATATTAATCAATTAATTAATAATGATTTGCTGAAATTGTGACTCGCCACGCACTTCTGGTAGGACGTCACAGCGTGGTGTGTTAATACATTGGATAGAGTGAAACATCGTTCCATGACTTCACGCCTGGGTTGTGCTTGCAGTACCATCTGGATGTAGCAATAGGGAGAATGGGGTTTATGCGCGAAAAAGCCATTGATGAAGATGATAAAACAGAAAAACCGTTGGGTAGCCAGAGTTTATTCAGAGGATTGCAGTTGATTGAAATCTTAAGCGACTACCCGAATGGCTGTCCGCTGGCGCAGATTGCGGCGCAATCGGGCATGAATAAAAGCACCGTGCATCGTTTGTTACAGGGTTTGGCTGGCTGTGGTTATGTGGTGCCGGCACGGTTGCCAGGCTGCTATCGTTTAACGACCAAGTTTATTTCTATCGGGCAGAAAGCATTGTCATCATTGAATGTTCTGCACATCGCGGCTCCGCATCTGGAGAAACTGAATCTGGATGTGGGAGAAACCATCAACTTTTCAAGCCGCGAAGATGATCATGTCATCCTGATTTATAAACTGGAACCTACCACCGGAATGATGCGTACCCGGGCCTATATTGGTCAGCACATGCCGTTGTATTGTTCGGCCATGGGAAAGGTTTTTATGGCCTATGGTCGGACGGACTATCCGGTGGAATATTGGCGCAGCCATAAGAATGAGATACGGCAGTTGACGCCGAATACCATCACTAGTCTGACGCAGATGCGAAAAGAACTGACAGATATTCGTCAGCAAGGGTTGGCTATGGATCGGGAAGAGAATGAGCTGGGCGTTTCCTGTATTTCCGCACCGGTTTTTGATATTCATCGCCGGGTACCCTATGCCGTGTCTATTTCGTTATCAACGGCCAGGTTACAACAAATGGGCATTGCCGCGCTGGCCAAACCGATACTGTATACCGCCCAGTGCATTTCACAGGAGTTGGGTTATTTGTCACCAGACGCCTGATGCTTTATGTCATTAGTTATATTAATGATGGATTAGAATTTTCCATTTCAATTAATGATGGTGACTTCTTACACTGCCAGGCATAGCGATAGACCAAATATTGAGGACGTTATGCTGGCTATTTATTTTCAAGGTTTTTTGCTGGGTGCCGCTATGATTTTGCCGCTAGGGCCCCAGAATGCATTTGTCATGAATCAAGGTGTACATCGTCAATATCACCTGATGATTGCGTCGCTGTGTTCATTGAGTGACATGGTATTGATTTGTGCTGGTGTTTTCGGTGGCAGTGCCTTCTTAAGCCAGTCATCATGGTTGATGGAACTGGTGACCTGGGGCGGAGTCGCATTCTTGCTGTGGTATGGTTGGGGGGCATTTAAAACGGCACTTAGCCAGGATATTGTTATTACGCAGGCGGATGCGATGAAACAAAGTCGCTGGCGTATTATGGCAACCTTGCTGGCAGTAACCTGGCTGAATCCGCATGTGTATCTTGACACCTTCGTGGTTCTGGGGAGTCTCGGTGGGCAATTTGCGGTTAATGAACGTGGCTGGTTCGCCTTTGGTTCGATTACGGCTTCTTTTTTGTGGTTCTTTTCGCTGGCACTCCTGGCAGCCTGGTTGTCACCATGGCTGAGTAGCACCCGGAGTCAGCGCATCATTAACCTGTTAGTCGGTGGTGTCATGTGGATGATTGCTCTGCAATTGGCGAATCATGGTTGGCAGTTGCTGTAAAAAACGGGCATGACAGCCTGCAATATTCAGAGATTCCCTTATATTGGATTAAGGTCACTTCGCGTTATGGTGTACAGGTCATCATTACAATGAAAGAACCTGTACGTAAATAGCATGGATGAAAAAGAGAAGGGGATGTCGTGAAACAGACTATATGGCTACTTGCTGCTGTGCTTGGTTTTGGGAGTGTCGCCGTTAGCGTACCCGCCGCTGAATTACCGAGTGGACCTCATCTTGTAACGTCTGGCAGCGCTACTGTAGATGCAACACCGGACCTTGCCCGGTTATCGATTGAGGTGAGTGTTTCATCGAAAGACGCAGCCAGTGCGAAAAAACAGGTTGATCGCCGTGTGGCACAGTATTTCGATTTTCTGGCTAAAAATGGCATTGAAAAGAAAGATATCAACGCCGCCAATCTGCGTACTCAGCCTGAGTATGACTATCTAAAAACAGGTGGCTCAGTGCTGAAGGGATATCGTGCAGTACGGCAGGTTGACGTGACGTTGCGCCAACTGGGGAAGTTGAATGAGTTGCTTGAAGGTGCATTGAAATCCGGGCTGAACGAGATTCAGACTGTCGAACTGGGCGTATCTAACCCAGACACCTACCGTAAACTGGCCCGCAAGAAAGCGATTGAACAAGCCATTAGCCAGGCACAATCGCTGGCCTCGGGTTTCAATACGACATTGGGGCCGGTTTACAGTATCCGCTATCATGTGGCGAATTATCAGCCAGTACCGATGACTCGCTTGTTTAAAACCGCTGATGTCGCGGTGCAATCGACAGCTTCTCAGACTTATGAGCAGCAGACCATCCACTTTGATGATCAAGTTGATGTGGTATTCGAACTGCAACGTAATCCCTAACACGTCACCACGGACGTCAGCATTGCCGCAGTACCTGCCGTCCGTGCTCTAACAGCGCATCGGTGACTTTTCTCATCATCCGGCTTTCCGGCGCAAACCGATGCCAGTAAAGCATCCGGCGTTGAAACAGGCCAGGCGTGAGGTCAAGCAGTTCTTCGTTGGCCAGTTCCCTTTCAATCTGCAAGTGTGGAATCATGCAGCAGGTTGTGCCCTGGCGAGCGAGCTGCACAAACGCTTCTGAGGAATTCACAATATGGCAGGGAACGCTGCCGGGTGATAAATCAAAATTCTGTTGCAGGAATGCCTGATGCATGTCGTCCAGATGATCGAATGCTACAGCGGGAGCGCGTAACAGGGCTGAACGAGTCACCCCGTTTGGAAAATAGCGCTCGGCAAAACCGGGAGAAGCAACAAACAGATAATCAAGCGCACCGAGTTGATCCACCAGACAACTGGGCAACGGTTGTGGCTGGATACTGACTGCCCCCACAACTTCTCCCCGCCGGAGTCTCTCCTGGGTGCGTGTTTCATCTTCGACCTGTAAATTGAGGCGTATCGGTGAGTCCGTCAGTACGGGTTTCAGCGCTGGCAGTAGCCAGGTTGCCAGACTATCGGCGTTTACCGCCAGCGATAATAATAGTGGTGTTTCGTTCGAATTTTCATCGCCCAGCCACTCTTCTTCGAGCAGTTCTACCTGATGCAGTAACGCCAGCAGTTTCTGCCCTTGTTCTGTGGGACGGGGAGGGATCGTTCTGACCAGCAACGGTTGACCAAACAGATTTTCCAATTGCTTGATGCGCTGCGAAACGGCCGATTGCGTGATGCAGAGTTTTTGCGCGGCGCGTTCAAAACCACGTTCACGGATCACGGCGTCCAGCGCCTGAAGGGTGCGATAGTCTGGGCGTTTCATGAAAGTGATAATTCCTCTGAATGGAAACAATTTCGGCACTATGCCACACTTTGTCGCGTTATCGCCCTCAAAATCTGCGATTTTCTGACACCAGGGGTTAAATCAGCCACAGCGTGAAATGACAAACCGTGTTGAATTACTCGAGTCCAGAGAGGCGACGACTCCGTGCCTATTGCGGGACATCGCCCGATGTCATGCTCTATAATGCATATTACGTTTCCGTAGTAACTAACAGGCATAAGCAGACCATGACACAGGATGAACTGAAAAAGGCCGTTGGCTGGGCCGCGCTTGATTATGTCCGCCCCGGCACCATCGTTGGTGTTGGAACGGGATCGACCGCCGCACACTTTATTGATGCGCTTGGCTCCATCAAAAATCAGATAGAAGGGGCGGTATCCAGTTCGGATGCTTCTACCGCCAAGTTGAAAAGTTTGGGAATTCAGGTCTTTGACTGTAATGATGTCGATTTGCTGGATGTTTACGTTGATGGCGCGGACGAAATCAACCCGTACATGCAGATGATCAAAGGCGGTGGAGCGGCGTTAACTCGCGAGAAAATCATTGCGGCTATTGCTCGTCAGTTTGTGTGTATTGTCGATGCCTCCAAACAGGTCGACATTCTAGGGAGGTTCCCTCTGCCGGTAGAAGTAATCCCGATGGCGCGTGCTTATGTGGCCCGTGAGTTGGCTAAGATGGGTGCGCAACCTGAGTATCGCCAGGGCATATTGACCGATAACGGCAATATCATTCTGGATGTGCATAATCTGGATATTTCCAACGCTATTGCGGTAGAAAATCACATTAATGGTATCGCTGGCGTAGTGACTGTTGGCCTGTTTGCTAACCGTTGTGCCGATGTGGCGTTGGTTGGTTCACCGGAAGGGGTTAAAACGGTCAAACTGAAATAGACTCGGTTTTTTGTAAAGCAGTCCGGACATGTGTCGCCATGCCCGGATTTTTTTATACAAAAAAAATCGCTTCGCGTTAAAGGCTCATTTTTGGTACTTAATATCATCTTTTCTTATTTTGTATCACCTCAATCTGGTTTGCTCTATATTTTGCAGCATTTTTTGCCACAAATTCATTGTCAAGCTGCTGGACGGGTAGGTGACTGGGCAATCGTTTGTATTGCCGCCTGCGTAATTTTTGTTATGTTTGCAGGAATGTTTGCGAAACGTCACATCTGAAGTCTGAAAATAAGGTCGGGAAATGGCAAAGGTATCACTGGAAAAAGACAAGATTAAATTTCTGTTAGTGGAAGGCGTACACCAGAGCGCCCTGGAAAACCTGCGTGCGGCTGGCTACACCAATATTGAATACCACAAAGGGGCGCTTGACCCTGACGCACTGAAGGAGTCTATCCGCGATGCGCATTTTGTGGGTATTCGTTCGCGCACCCATCTAACAGAAGAAATATTTGCCGCAGCGGAAAAGTTGGTGGCTGTGGGATGTTTCTGCATCGGTACCAACCAGGTTGAGTTACCGTCAGCGACCAAACGTGGTATTCCGGTATTCAACGCCCCTTTTTCCAACACCCGATCGGTCGCCGAAATGGTGATCGGTGAATTGCTGCTGTTAATGCGTAATATTCCATTTGCCAACGCGAAGGCTCATCGTGGTATATGGCATAAACAGGCTGTAGGGTCGTATGAGGCCCGAGGTAAGAAGATAGGTATCATTGGTTATGGTCATATCGGTATGCAGTTGGGTATCCTGGCGGAAAGTTTGGGGATGCATGTCTACTTCTATGATATCGAAAGTAAGCTGCCGTTGGGCAATGCGCAACAGGTACGTCATCTTTCTGAATTGCTGAATATGAGCGATGTGGTCAGCCTGCATGTCCCGGAAAACAATAGTACGCAAAATATGATCAGCGATAATGAGCTGGCGTTGATGAAACCCGGTTCAATCCTGATCAATGCTTCACGTGGTACAGTCGTAGATATTCCTGCGTTGTGTAATGCTTTGAGCAACAAGCACCTGTCTGGCGCCGCTATTGATGTATTCCCGAAAGAACCTGCAACCAACAGCGATCCTTTCCTGTCACCGTTGTGTGAATTTGATAACGTATTGCTGACACCACATATTGGTGGATCTACTCAGGAAGCACAGGAAAACATCGGCGATGAAGTCGCCGGGAAATTGGCGAAATACTCTGATAACGGTTCCACGTTGTCAGCGGTGAATTTTCCGGAAGTCTCTCTGCCGGTTCATGGTGAGCGTGCCAGCCGTCTACTGCATATCCATGAAAACCGTCCGGGCGTGTTGACTCAACTCAACCATATCTTCGCCGAACAGGGTATCAATATTGCTGCACAGTATCTGCAAACTACCGCTGAGATTGGTTATGTGGTTATTGATGTGGAAACCGACGGCGCTGATACGGCGTTGCAACTGATGAAGTCCATTCCTGGCACTATCCGCGCCAGACTGCTGTACTAATTACCCATACATCACCAGCCTCGCCCGGGGCTGGTGTTATTTTTGGGGTGTGTTGGTTGAGGCTACTCGAAGAACATTATGTTATTTAATGTTAAATCGGGAACCGAATTATTCCCCGTTACTACTTATCATTAGCGCGTAATGTAGGCATAATAAGTTTTTCTTGTTTTTAGAAACGTAGTATTGAATTAATTAAAATGTGATTTACATCACAAAAAAACAGTAAATGCTTTACTGTGATTGCCGATAAGTAATTTTGGTTTGTAGTAATTACTCTCGTAATAAAACCTTCTAATGGTCGTTGTACCATACGTGCTTCCTGTCTGCGCTACGCGCAAAGTGAAGTAGTCAGCAGATCTGTTGTGAAATTGAGAGCTCGGAATGTCAGAACAAAAAGGGAAACCTTCCTCTATCAGTAATATTCGCCTTGTTACTCTGTTTATTACGTTGCTTACTATTATTTTGATTCTGTTTGCACTTTCTATTGGTACTGCCAGTTATTTCTTGAAACAGAGCAATGATTCGCTAGCTACCGCTAACCGTATGTCTGATATTCGTGCAGGTATCAGTAGCAGTATGGATCAGCTTCGTGTTGCTCGTCAGTTGTTTGTACAGGCGGCAGCTGCGACTCGAATTGGTGATAAAGACACATATAATAAGACTTTTAGTGAAGGTAGTGCGCGAGTCAAAAGCTCTCAGAAACGTTTTGATGAGTATATGGCCCGCACAGATAAGTCCGAGCAGGAAAAAGCGCTGGATAAAACGCTTAAAGAAACCTATGCCGCGTACCGGGATAAAGGCGTATTACCGATACAAGAGGCTGCACGTAATGGGGAATTCGAAGGTTTGATCGAATTGGAAACGACCACAGTGCGCCAACTGGATGATAATTATACCGTGCCTGTGCGCAAGGAAATCAGTTATCTGACAAGTTATGTCGCGCAAATTAATGATATTGCTTCTAGAAACTCCCGACTGGGTTATATCTTTATGGCGTCTGCTTTTGCGGCGGCGATCTTGTTGGCAATCCTTATCTATTTTGTTATTCGCCGGGTTATTCTGGCACCGATCAATACGCTGGTCACCCGCATTCAGAAAATTGCAGAAGGTGATCTGACGCTACCACCAGTCACATTTGGTCGTAATGAGATCGGTACGTTGGGTGTGAGCTTACAAGATATGCAGAGCTCCTTGACCAATACTGTTACCGTGGTGCGTGAAGGTGCAGATTCAATTTATCAGGGTGCATCGGAAATCAGTGCCGGTAACGTTGATCTTTCTTCCCGTACTGAGCAGCAGGCCGCTGCGCTGGAAGAAACGGCCTCCAGTATGGAGCAGTTGACTGCCACGGTGAAACAGAACTCTGAAAATGCTAATCATGCCAGTCAATTGGCAAGAAACGCCTCCACCAAGGCAGAACAGGGGGGACATATCGTTCAGGATGTGGTTGATACCATGAATGAGATTTCCTCCAGTTCGAAGAAAATCTCTGAAATTACCACGGTGATTAACAGTATTGCTTTCCAGACTAATATTTTGGCGTTGAACGCTGCAGTGGAGGCGGCCAGAGCGGGTGAGCAAGGTCGGGGTTTCGCGGTGGTTGCTGGTGAAGTTCGCAATCTCGCACAACGTAGTGCGCAGGCGGCAAAAGAGATTGAATCGCTGATTGGAGAGTCAGGTCGATTGGTGGGCACTGGTTCAGAACTGGTTGCTAAAGCGGGTAATACCATGGATGAAATCGTGAAGGCTGTGACCAGTGTGACAGATATCATGGGCGAAATTGCTTCAGCATCTGATGAGCAAAGTCGCGGTATCGGGCAGGTGAATCAGGCAGTATCTGAAATGGAAGGCACCACTCAACAGAACGCCTCATTGGTACAAGAAGCTTCAGCAGCAGCCTCCTCGCTGGAGTCGCAGGCCGAGCGTTTGACGCAGGCAGTAGCGGTATTCAAGCTTAGCCATCATCTGACAGACAATACTCAGTCCCGGACGTCATTACCACCTCGCGTGGCACCATCGACGTCTGCCACAATAGCTATTGGTAACAGTAGAAAGAGTAGCAGCGAACAGAATTGGGAAACCTTTTAATTCCACTCCCATATAAATAAAAGCCCGCTTTTCAGCGGGCTTCGGTAAAATGGCGTAACGTTACGCCATTTTTTTATACTTGATGCGATGGGGTTCCAGGGCTTCTGCGCCTAGTGTACGCTTCTTGTATTCTTCGTATTCTGTGAAGTTACCTTCAAAGAAATCCACCTTACCTTCATCCTGGTAGTCGACGATATGGGTAGCAATACGATCCAGAAACCACCGGTCATGGGAGATCACCATGGCACAACCGGGGAACTCCAACAGCGCGTTCTCCAGTGCCCGCAAAGTTTCGATATCCAGGTCATTGGTCGGTTCGTCGAGTAGCAGCATATTGCCGCCAACCTGTAATAACTTCGCCAAATGCACGCGTCCGCGTTCTCCTCCAGAGAGTTCGCCGATACGCTTGCCTTGATCCACACCTTTGAAATTGAATCGACCAACATAGGCACGGCTTGGAATTTCAAAGTTTCCAATACGCATGATGTCCTGACCGCCAGAGACTTCTTCCCATACGGTTTTGCTATTATCCATACTGTCGCGGAACTGATCCACGGAAGCCAGTTGCACCGTATCACCCAGTGTAACGGTACCGGAATCTTGAGGCTCCTTGCCGGAGAGTATGCGGAACAGTGTGGATTTACCTGCACCGTTAGGACCAATGATCCCGACAATTGCCCCTTTCGGCAGAGAAAAAGAAAGGTTATCAATTAATACGCGGTCACCATAGGATTTAGTAAGGTTCTGTACTTCCAGTACTTTATCCCCCAGCCGAGGACCCGGTGGAATAAACAGTTCGCTGGTTTCGTTACGTTTCTGATATTCCGTATTATTGAGTTCTTCAAACCGGGCTAGACGAGCCTTGCCTTTAGCCTGACGGCCTTTCGGATTTTGTCGTACCCACTCTAGTTCTTTCTCAATAGATTTACGACGGGCAGCTTCAGATGAGGCTTCCTGTGCCAGCCGTTGATCTTTCTGCTCCAGCCAGGAGGAATAATTACCTTCCCACGGAATTCCCTCTCCACGGTCCAGCTCTAAAATCCAGCCGGCGACGTTATCCAGGAAGTAACGGTCGTGAGTGATGGCGACAACAGTACCTTCATAGTCGTGCAGGAAGCGTTCCAACCAGGCAACTGATTCTGCATCCAGGTGGTTGGTTGGTTCATCCAACAGCAGCATATCCGGTTTTTCCAGCAACAAACGGCAGATGGCAACCCGGCGGCGTTCCCCCCCGGAGAGCTGTTTGATTTGAGCATCCCATGGTGGCAGACGCAGCGCATCTGCCGCACGTTCTAGTTGGTTGTCCAGATGGTGCCCGTCATGCGCCTGAATAATGGCTTCCAGTTCGCCCTGTTCTTTGGCCAGCTTGTCAAAGTCGGCATCCGGGTCGGCATAAGCCGCATACACTTCATCCAGACGGGTCAGCGCATGTTTTACGTCACTGACGGCTCCCTCTATAACTTCACGCACGGTTTGTTCAGGATTGAGCTGCGGTTCCTGGGGAAGGTAGCCTATTTTGATTCCCTGCTGTGGATGAGCTTCGCCTTCGATATCTTTGTCTATTCCAGCCATGATACGCAGCAGGGTCGATTTACCCGCTCCGTTCAAACCCAGAACGCCAATCTTGGCACCTGGGAAAAAGCTGAGGGAGATGTTTTTCAGAATATGGCGTTTCGGCGGAACCACTTTGCCGACGCGGTGCATGGTGTAAACATATTGAGCCACGTTGCTCTGAGCCTCTCTCTGTCAGTTTTAGCGATGCGCTACGGGATTCGGAGCACATATTTGGTGGTAGCACTGGATGGGATGTACCACATCCGGCAAATGAGTCAGAACTTATCTCAATAAGCCTTTGGTCTGTTGACGGAGTTTAGCTGGTTTCATCGTTCGATCCCAGCTATCCGGCGATTTGCTGCTTCAGTATGCGATGCCTATTCCCACCATTTTATTCCGTACTTGTAAAGCGGGAGGGAAAGGTTTCCTCCAATTGGTTTGTTACAACATGTTGTAGAATTTCACACCGTTCTGATATCAGTATGACGTATCGTACTTGGATAGGATGTGCCACACTTAACCAACATAAATAGGGTGTTGTAGTTACGAGTGTGGATGTCGTGAGCGTTTATGCTGATGTTCAGCCGTTATATCGATTACGGAAGTGATAACGAATGAGGTCAAGGTAAGCATGTTTAATGCAGTTTTTTGGCGATATGCTCTGGCGGTATTGTGGTTGGCGGGTATTTCATATTATGTGCAGGCCGACACGCTTGATGCGCAGCGTCAGCGGTATCAACAGGTGAAGCTAGCATTGGATAATAACCAACTGGATACCGTGGCGCAATTAATGCCAACCCTGCAAACCTACCCACTTTATCCTTATCTGGAATACCGCTTGTTAACGCAGGATATGTCGCAACTGAGTGCAGACCAGGTCAGGCAGTTTATCGCCAAATATCCAACGTTACCTATGGTCCGTAATCTGAAAACCAGTTTTGTTAATGAGTTGGCGCGCCGCCAGGATTGGTCTGGGTTGCTGGCCTTCAGCCCAGAATCGCCAAAACCGGTTACTGCACGTTGCAATTACCTGTATGCACAGTGGATGACCGGTCAGGGAAAGACGGTATGGGAACAAACCCGGGATATCTGGCTGACAGGACATTCACTGCCATCCGCTTGTGACAAACTGTTTACTGCCTGGCAGCAATCCGGTGGTATGACGCCATTGACGATTCTGGAACGGATACGGCTGTCGATATCGACGGGCAACACTGGATTGGTGAGCCATCTATTGCAGCAACTCCCGGCAGATTATAAGACCATGAGTGATGCGTTGATGAAACTTCTGAACAATCCGACTACGGTTGAGCAGTTCGCTCGTTCGGTTGGGCCGACGGATTTTACCCGTAAAGTGACATTGTCAGCATTCCATCGTATGGCCCGACAAGACCCAGATAAGGCACGATCGGTGTTGTCGTCCATCGTTCGTCTGCAAAAGATGAGCGATGAAGAGCGGCAGGGAATGGAAGAGGATATTGCCTGGAACCTGATGGGCAGTGATGTGACGCCTGAACAGGCGCGTTGGCGTGATGCGGTGATTCAGCGCAGTACTTCCATTTCGTTATTGGAACGTCGGGTTCGTCTGGCGCTAGGGGCGGGAGACAGAAAAGGATTAGCGCTCTGGCTATCTTATTTGCCAAATTCGGTCCTGCAGAAAGATGAGTGGCGTTACTGGCAGGCAGTACTATTATTGGACCAGGGACACCGTTCGGAAGGTGAAGCACAACTACGCGAATTGATGAAAAAGCGTGGATTCTACCCTATGGTGGCCGCGCAGAAGCTGAATGTTAATTATCCTCTAACGGTTATGGTAGCGGCCAAACCTGACCCATCGATTAGCCAACAGCCTGAAATTGCCCGTATCCGCGAATTGATGTTTTGGCAGATGGATAATCTGGCCCGCGCTGAATGGACTTCGCTGGTTGCCAGTAGCGATCGTCTGCAGCAGGAAGAATTGGCTCGTTTTGCATTTGAACAGCACTGGCCTGATTTGAGCGTTCAGGCGACGATTGTTGCGAAGTTGTGGAATTATCTTGAAGAGCGTTTCCCGTTAGCCTGGAGTGATGAATTCCGTCAGGCCACACAAGGCAAAGGCATTACGCAGAGTTATGCGATGGCGATTGCCCGCCAGGAAAGTGCCTGGAATCCACAGGCTCGCTCCGCAGCCGGGGCCTCAGGTTTGATGCAACTGATGCCAGCGACTGCTCAACACACGGCTAAAATGTATAACATCATCAGCTACAACAATAGCAGTCAGTTATTGGATCCAAAAATCAATATTCTGTTAGGAACCAATTATCTGGAATATGTTTATCAATCCTTTGGTCAGAACCGCATCCTGGCATCGGCTGCTTATAATGCTGGTCCGTCACGGGTGAAAAGCTGGCTGAAAAATAGTGATGGTCGGATTGATGCGGTGGCGTTTGTCGAGAGTATTCCATTTTCAGAAACGCGTGGTTATGTGAAAAATGTGCTGGCTTATGATGCCTTCTACCGTAATTTCCTTCATCGCCCGACTCAGTTACTGGTAAACAGCGAGTGGCAGCGTCGTTACTAATCATGCTATCCATTAACAGAGAAAGCTGCCGTTAGTGCGGCTTTCTCTCCGGTGTTTTGCACTATATGGCCTTCTGTTGTTTTTTGATTAGTGTGGTATGCTGATGTACTAGTTAAATAGTATGGCAGGTTGTTATGACACCGTTATTTCCCAACGATCCTGCTCTTTCTGAGCAAGATAGCAAAAATTGGTTACGTTTCATTGCATTACTGCAACAGTCCGTGGCTGAAAATCTTGAACAGCCCTTGTTGCAGTTGCTTTTGACTCCGGATGAGCGGGCTGCTCTGGGGACACGAGTACGTATTGTACAGGAGCTGATGCACGGCAAAATGAGCCAACGGGAGTTGAAAAACGAGTTGGGGGCGGGCATCGCTACCATTACCCGTGGTTCAAACAGTCTGAAAGCGGCACCTCCAGAGTTGAAAAACTGGCTGGAAGTGCAGTTATTGTCTGAGGATGAAGCATAAAGACAAACGCCGTCAGATTGATGATGTCGCCGCGGGTTGTTGATAGAGTTCGTTATGGAAAGGTACCAGTGCCAGCAGCAGTGCCTGATGGTAAACACTGGCGCGAGACAGTTTCCCTGCGGTAAAAAAGCCAATGGCGCCGCCTTGATGTTTGATATCCTGTATGCCGGTCAGTCGTGCCATTTCATCACCCAGTTCACGGCCTTCCCGGATGCCTTGCAGAATACTTTCTGGTAATACCAGGCTGGCTGACCGAGATTCACCGCGAATATGAGCGTTTTCTATCACCATCCAGGCGAAGGTCATACTTTCTTCAATACCTGCTTCTACACCGATCCAAAAATCAGCTTCTGGGCGAACCTGGCGAGCCATCATTACCCGATTTCTGGCTCCAGTACGAGTTTCTACTGAGCCAAGTGGTTGATAGGGAACACCACTGTCGACATCAACACCTTCAATGCGGCAATTATCTGCGCCAAAAACATCAGCAAATGCTAAAGTTATGGCGTTGATTTTTGACGGATTAGTCGTAGCCGCTACAACGTAATACATAATGATTCTCTACACTTGTAGTTAATTTTATGCAGTATAACGGAAAACAATCATGTTACAGGTATATCTTGTTCGCCACGGGGAAACAGAATGGAACGTGGCACGACGTATTCAGGGGCAGTCTGACAGTATATTGACATCAGCAGGCGAGCATCAGGCCTGTCTGGTCGCGGGTCGTGTAAAAAGTTTGGGGATTACCCATATTTTTACCAGTGATTTGGGGCGCACTCGTCGCACTACTGACATTATCGCTCAAGCCTGTGGATGCAGTCAGATCTTGATGGAGCCGGGTTTACGTGAGTTGGACATGGGAATCCTGGAAGGGCGCTTGATCGACTCGCTTAGCAGTGAAGAAGAAGGTTGGCGTAAACAACTGGTGAATGGTACACTGGATGGCCGTATCCCACAGGGTGAGTCAATGGCTGAGCTGGCACTTCGTGTTCATCGGGTTCTGGATAAATGTCTGTCATTGCCGGATGGAAGCCGTCCATTATTTGTGAGTCACGGTATTGCGCTGGGATGCCTGATCAGTACCTTGCTGGGGCTTCCAGCTTGGGCAGAGCGCCGTCTGCGTCTGCGTAACTGTTCGTTGTCCCGTATTGACTACCAGCAGAGTTTGTGGCTGGCATCAGGTTGGGTTGTGGAAACAGCCGGAGACGTTTCTCATCTCGACGCCCCGGCTCTGGATGAATTGCAACGTTAACTCCGTATTGGAATTAAATATTCACAACGAATGGTTTTAGTGATTTCAGGTGAGTGTTCATCCTGATTTTCCTGAGGGTGGAATCGCTCAACGTCAAATCCCTGGCGACGTATCAGCTTATAGGTCGGCAAGCAGGTGTCGTACAGGGTAACAATAAAGTCCTGCAAATCGTCTTTCGGCCCTTCATAGACGAACAATGAATAGTCTCCGCCTGGCAGTAGAATTGGAGTTCCAGGATGAATCCCTTCAGGCACGTGCTGTGGCTCCAGTGCCGTAGTATAAAGCACTTCATGTTCATCATCTTTATCTTTACTTGGTTGAGAGTGATGTAATCCATACAGTATTGGTGGAATGGGTTTTATATCACCAAGATACTGACGCCAGAAATGAACGCGGGTTTCAGTACGGAAGTTACACATCTGTTCCAAACTACAGTTACAATTTTGCGTTACCCCTACCAAGTGGGTTTCAGGCATAGTGATAAACTGTGGCTGCGGCATGGTAAACGGACCTAACCGAAGCGGTGGGTGGATACCAAAAGTATCCCAGTCATCAGCGTGCCGATAAGATGCTGGCGTTTGTGCAAACTGTTTTTTGAAGGCTCGCGTAAAAGTCTGTTGCGAATCGAAACGATATTGCAGCGCGATATCCAAAATTGGGCGACTGGTCAGACACAGAGCAACCGCTGCTTTGGTGAGCCGACGAGCACGGATATATGAACCTATAGCATGGCCCGTTACATCCTTAAACATCCTCTGCAAATGCCATTTTGAGTAGCCTGCTTTTGCCGCTACATTATCCAGTGATAAAGGCTGGTCCAAATGACCTTCCAGCCAGTTAAGCAGGTCACGTATGATACTGGCTTGATCCATAGATCATCCTCATAGAACACTGAGTGCTAAACATATAAGACTTTGCATGATAGCAATTTTTTTCTTCAGGCACTGCCACAAGTTTTTTGTGGGTATCGAATAGATTATTTGACTAGCGTGCAATATTACAGAAATTTATCTAACAAGATGCTTTTTAACCAGTCAAGGCAAACAATTTTTTGTTACTAAATAGAGAAATAGGATGATGAATAAAAAACAGTTTTTTAGTCTTGGATTGCTGATGATAAGCGCTACATCAGTTTATGCTGAACAAATTGGTTCGGTAGATACGGCTTTTAAGCTGTTAGGCCCAGATCATAAGATAATCGTCGAGGCGTTTGATGATCCCGGCGTCGATAACGTAACCTGCTATCTCAGCCGAGCCAAAACCGGCGGTATTAAAGGCGGATTAGGGTTGGCAGAAGATACTTCTGACGCGGCCATTTCCTGCCAACAGGTGGGACCAATTACGTTGAGCGATAAGATTATTAACAGTAAAGGGAAAGGTAGTGTGGTATTTCAGCAACGTACTTCGCTAATTTTTAAAAAACTGCAAGTGGTACGGTTTTACGATCAGAAGCGTAACGCATTAGTCTATTTAACCTACTCTGATCGTCTGGTAGACGGTTCGCCGAAAAACGCGTTGAGTGCAGTGCCGATTGTGGCGTGGGGTAAAACACAATAGTGGGCAGCGTAAGATAATACGGGCCGGAGATAAGACTCCGGCCTATAGTATTAATCTTCCAGATCACCGCAGAAACGGTAACCCTCACCATGAATAGTCGCGATGATTTCTGGTGTATCGGCGGTAGATTCAAAGTGTTTGCGGATACGCCGAATGGTGACATCAACTGTACGGTCATGTGGTTTTAACTCACGTCCCGTCATCTTTTTCAACAGTTCGGCTCGAGACTGAATTTTGCCCGGATTTTCACAAAAGTGAAGCATGGCACGAAATTCACTGCGTGGCAGTTTGTACTGTTCACCCGCCGGGCTGACCAGAGAACGACTGTTGATATCCAGTTCCCAGCCATTGAAGCGGTAGCTTTCCACCAAATGACGTTCTTCTGCTCCGCCACCTAAATTCATGGTGCGAGATAACAAATTGCGTGCGCGGATAGTCAATTCACGTGGGTTGAATGGTTTGGTGATGTAATCGTCAGCGCCGATTTCCAAGCCCAGGATCTTGTCAACTTCATTGTCCCGGCCTGTGAGGAACATCAAGGCCACACTGGCCTGTTCACGCAATTCACGCGCCAGTAATAAGCCATTCTTACCCGGCAGATTGATATCCATGATCACCAGATTTATGTCGTTTTCAGACAGAATATGGTGCATTTCAGCGCCGTCAGTGGCTTCGTGAACAATGTATCCTTCGGCCTCAAAAATACTTTTGAGGGTATTACGAGTTACCAACTCGTCTTCGACAATAAGAATGTGCGGGGTCTGCATGTTTGCTACCTAAAATTGCCAACTAAATATAGAGATTCGGGAGTACAGAAGTCTTTGTTTTATCGAGTGATTCAGGAACAGTATTCACTGCATCACTTGGCATTTGACTCAAGTACGTAAATACGTTTCGATGTACTTTTTCATCTGCAAGGTTATCGGCATGACAGATGAAGATGAGACTGTGCAACAGAACCTAAGGCGGCGCTCAGTTTAACCTTATTAACAGCAACATAACAGTGAGCGCTTATTTCATCTGCTGGCAAATCTACGGTTCTGTTGACATATATCAAATTTGATTGTAGCACGTTAACTATTTTGTGAAAAATACTTACAAGATTGTCAGCCTAAGTCACAATTTAGCGTTTTTCTACACGATTCAGCATAGTAAATACTAATCGTAGTATTAGTGGTATGAAAAAATAACAGTTTGAGTTTACTGTTTTGATAAAAAAGGATTTATTCTTGTTTCTTGAAATATTTGCCTCCTTTGGCATTTTTACGATGAAAGTCAATTTCATTTTTTGTCCGTTGTTTTATTTGAACTTGTTGTTTCCTTGTTAATTATGACCCGGTTTATGCTTGCTGTTTTATCGAACAATCGGTATGACTGCGATCTTGGTATTGGAGAGGAGAGGTTGTGTGCGGTTTTATATCATTTTGGTAGCGCCAGCCCGGGCAGAAAACGTGGGAGCGGCTGCAAGAGCAATGAAAACAATGGGATTCAGTCGGTTGCGTATTGTCGATAGTACCGTTCATCTGAAACCTGCAGCCCGTTGGGTAGCTCATGGGTCAGGAGATATTCTTGATGGTGTCGAAACGTTTACTACATTGTCTGAGGCGTTGACCGATATTGATTTCAGCATAGCGACCACAGCCCGTAGCCGAGCGCGTTTCCATTATTACTGCACACCGACGGAATTGCTGGACATTATGGATGAAAAGCAGCACTGGGTTCATTCTGCCGCATTGGTTTTTGGACGTGAAGATTCGGGATTGACCAACGATGAACTGGCGTTGGTAGATCTATTAACTGGTGTACCTATGCAGGCGGATTACCCATCATTAAATCTTGGCCAGGCGGTCATGGTCTACTGTTATCAACTCGCTTCGTTGATGCAGGTTTGCTCTGAAAGCGTTGCTCCTGCTCAGCCAGGGCAATTACTGGCGTTGCGGCAACGTATTGACAGATTGCTGATGGTCGTTGACGCAGTGCAGGATGAGAAGCTGCGTGACTGGCTATATCAGCGTCTGGGGTTACTGGCGCAGCGTGACACAGCCATGCTCCATACCTTGTTGCATGATGTAGAAAAAGCATTATCAAAATAAGATAAAGTTAACTGAATATTTTATAAGTTAATATTCTTTTATGTTATGGTTTTAACAGTTTTAATTTTATTTTTTTTATTTTATTGGAGTATTATGCCGCTCGCATCTGCAAGGGTTTTGGATGGAATAGAAGAAATCCATTGACTTAGTAGTGTGATTGCCCTAACTAATAGGGCAGACAGAGTTTTTAACTGACGAGAAATTTACGCAATGCGTTATATCAGCCTGAGCACGATTATTATTACCACCACCGGTACGATTAGTAACGGTGCGGGCTGACGCGTAGAAAAGAATCAAAAAAAGCCCGCACCTTACAGTGCGGGCTTTTTTTTAGGCTGAAATTCAGGAGAACTGATAAAAATGCGAGTGTTGAAATTTGGCGGGACATCGGTGGCAAATGCAGAGCGTTTCATGCGTGTTGCCGACATTATTGAAAGCAATGCACGTCAAGGACAGGTTGCTACTGTACTGTCAGCACCGGCCAAAATAACCAATCATTTGGTTGCCATGATTGATAAAACCGTTGCCAGACAGGATATATTGCCGAATATCAGCGATGCAGAGTCTATTTTTTCCTCATTATTACAAGGGTTGTCCCAGGCTCAACCGGGATTTCCGCATGACCGCCTGAAAGCCGCGGTGAATCAGGAGTTTGCCCAGCTCAAACAGATATTGCACGGTATCTCATTGCTGGGGCAGTGTCCGGATAGCGTGAATGCCTCGATTATCTGCCGCGGCGAGAAATTGTCGATTGCTATCATGGAGGGGGTGTTTCAGGCGCGTGGGTACCAGGTGTCAGTGATTAATCCTGTTGAGCAACTGCTGGCGCAAGGACACTATCTGGAATCCACCGTAGATATTGTTGAGTCCACCCGTCGTATCCAGGAGCAGGCGATCCCCCAGGATCATATTATTCTGATGGCAGGCTTCACGGCCGGTAATGACAAAGGCGAGCTGGTGGTGCTGGGCCGAAATGGTTCTGACTATTCGGCTGCGGTGTTGGCGGCCTGTTTGCGTGCCGATTGCTGTGAGATCTGGACGGATGTGGACGGCGTATATACCTGTGACCCGCGTCAGGTGCCGGATGCGCGGTTGCTGAAGTCAATGTCCTACCAGGAAGCAATGGAGCTCTCCTATTTCGGTGCCAAAGTCCTTCATCCCCGAACTATCATTCCTATTGCCCAGTTCCAGATTCCCTGTCTTATTAAAAATACTGAGAATCCTCAGGCGCCAGGTACGTTGATTGGGATGGAAAGCACTGACACACAGTACCCAGTTAAAGGCATCACCAATCTGAATAATATGTCCATGATCAATGTGTCCGGCCCGGGTATGAAGGGAATGGTGGGAATGGCGGCCCGTGTTTTTGCTGCCATGTCTCGGGCGGGTATTTCCGTCGTGCTGATTACCCAGTCTTCGTCGGAATACAGTATCAGCTTCTGTGTTTCGCAAAACGAGCTATCGCGGGCGTGTAAAACGCTGGAAGATGAGTTCTATCTGGAATTAAAAGAGGGCGTGCTGGAGCCGTTAGGTGTGGTGCAGCAGCTGGCGATCATTTCTGTAGTGGGCGATGGTATGCGTACACTGCGGGGGTTGTCTGCCCGTCTGTTCACTGCATTGGCTAGTGCCAATATCAATATTATTGCTATCGCTCAGGGCTCTTCAGAACGGTCCATTTCTGTAGTGGTGAATAATGATGTCGCAACCACAGGTGTACGTGTGGCGCATCAGATGTTGTTCAATACCGATCAAATGATCGATGTATTTGTCATCGGGGTAGGCGGTGTAGGTGGCGCGCTGTTGGAGCAGATCCACCGCCAGCAGCTGTGGCTGAAGCAGAAACACATCGATCTGCGAGTCTGTGGTATTGCCAACTCCAAAGCGTTGCTAACTGATATCAATGGTATTTCCATGGACTCCTGGCGTGATGATTTGAGCAAAGCTCGTGAGCCTTTCAATCTGGGGACGTTGATTCGACTGGTAAAAGAGTACCATCTGTTGAATCCGGTCATTGTTGACTGCACATCCAGTCAGGCGGTAGCTGACCAGTATGCTGACTTCCTTGCCGATGGTTTTCACGTTGTGACGCCAAATAAGAAAGCCAATACCGGTTCTTTGCATTATTACCATCAACTACGTAGTGCTGCCGCCCAGTCTCGCCGTAAATTCCTTTATGATACTAATGTCGGTGCAGGTTTACCGGTGATTGAAAACCTGCAAAATCTGTTAAATGCGGGGGATGAACTGACCCGGTTTAACGGTATTCTTTCTGGATCCCTGTCCTTTATTTTCGGTAAGCTGGATGAAGGCATGTCATTATCTGCAGCAACACGGCAAGCGAAAGAGAAAGGGTATACCGAACCGGATCCTCGTGATGATCTCTCTGGTATGGATGTTGCTCGTAAACTGCTGATTCTGGCTCGTGAAGCTGGTTATGAACTGGAACTGAGCGATATTGAGGTTGAATCGGTGCTGCCTGACAGTTTTGACGCTTCAGGCGATGTGGCAAGTTTTCTGGCTCGTCTGCCTGAAGTGGATAGCGCGTTTGCCCACCGTGTTGAACAGGCTCGCGCAGAAGAAAAAGTGTTACGTTATGTCGGTATGATTGAAAACGGGAAATGTAAGGTAAAAATCAGTGCTGTTGGTGGCGATGATCCGTTGTTCAAGGTGAAAGACGGTGAGAATGCGCTGGCATTCTACAGTCGTTATTATCAGCCGCTGCCTTTGGTTTTGCGCGGATACGGAGCAGGAAATGATGTGACTGCGGCCGGGGTCTTTGCTGACCTGTTGCGCACGCTGTCATGGAAGGTGGGAGTTTAATTATGGTTAGGGTTTATGCCCCGGCATCCATTGGTAATGTGAGTGTTGGATTTGATGTGCTCGGTGCGGCGGTTTCTCCAGTTGATGGTGCGTTACTGGGTGATTGTGTATCGGTAAAGGCGGCTGACCAGTTCAGCCTGCAGAATGAGGGCCGATTTGTCAGTAAATTGCCTGACGACCCGAAACAGAACATTGTCTATCAGTGTTGGGAGCGTTTCTGCCAGGAGATTGGTGAGACGATCCCGGTAGCCATGCGGTTGGAGAAAAACATGCCGATTGGCTCCGGGCTTGGCTCCAGCGCTTGTTCCGTCGTGGCTGGTTTGGTGGCAATGAATGAATTCTGTGATAAGCCGTTGGATGATACCCGGTTGCTGACGTTGATGGGGGAGCTGGAAGGTCGTATTTCCGGTAGCGTCCATTATGACAATGTCGCTCCCTGTTTTTTAGGGGGCATTCAACTGATGATTGGAGAAAACGACATCATCAGCCAGTCGGTACCAGGATTTGACGATTGGTTATGGGTGATGGCCTATCCGGGGATTAAAGTTTCTACCGCAGAGGCGCGAGCCATTCTACCGGCACAATACCGTCGTCAGGACTGCATCAGCCATGGCCGTTATCTGGCAGGATTTATCCATGCCTGCCACACCGGTCAGGCTGCATTAGCGGCTAAACTGATGAAAGATGTCATTGCGGAACCTTATCGCACGCAGCTGTTGCCGGGTTTTGCCGAGGCTCGTCATGCCGCACAGGATATCGGTGCACTGGCTTGTGGTATTTCAGGTTCGGGGCCGACGCTGTTCTCGGTGTGCAATGATATGAGCGTGGCCCAGCGTCTGGCTGATTGGCTGCGGATTAATTATCTGCAAAATGAAGAAGGTTTTGTTCATATTTGCCGTCTGGATACGACAGGCGCGCGACAATTGGGATAACGCATGAAACTGTACAATCTGAAAGATCACAATGAACAGGTAGATTTTGCTCAGGCGATCAAGCAAGGGCTGGGTAGTCAGCAAGGGCTATTTTTTCCACTGGAACTACCGGAATTTAACCTGACAGAGATTGATAATCTGCTGTCTCAGGATTTTGTTACCCGCAGCAGTCGTATCCTGTCCGCTTTCATTGGCGATGAAATGCCTGATGAAACCATTTACCAACGGGTTAAAGCCGCATTCTGTTTTCCTGCGCCCGTGGTTTCGGTGAGTGAAGATATTGCGGCGCTGGAGCTGTTCCATGGTCCGACGTTGGCGTTTAAGGATTTTGGTGGTCGCTTTATGGCGCAAATGCTGACAGAAGTCGCAGGTGATCAGCAAATTACCATTCTGACAGCCACATCCGGCGATACCGGCGCGGCGGTAGCCCATGCGTTTTACGGACTGAAAAATGTGCGTGTGGTGATCCTCTATCCGCGCGGCAAAATCAGCCCGTTGCAGGAAAAACTATTCTGCACGTTAGGGGGAAACATTCACACCATCGCCATCGATAGTGATTTTGATGCCTGTCAGGCATTGGTGAAGCAAGCATTTGATGATGAAGAGCTGAAACAAACTGTCGGGCTGAATTCTGCAAATTCTATCAATATCAGTCGATTGTTAGCACAAATCTGTTACTACTTTGAAGCGGTGGCACAGCTGCCACAGGCATTACGTAATCAACTGGTTATCTCAGTCCCCAGTGGAAACTTTGGTGATTTGACGGCAGGATTGCTGGCGAAATCTCTTGGGTTACCAGTGAAGCGCTTTATTGCTGCTACCAATGTCAACGATACCGTGCCGCGTTTCCTGGAAAACGGCGCATGGCAACCGAATCCGACGGTAGCGACCTTATCCAATGCCATGGATGTCAGTCAGCCTAACAACTGGCCGCGTGTGGAAGAATTATTCCGCCGTAAAGCCTGGAAACTCAACGAACTGGGTTTCGGTGCCGTGAGTGACGAAACCACTAAAGCGACCATGCTTGAGCTGGAAGCATTGGGTTATACTTCTGAGCCACATGCGGCGATTGCTTACCGTTTGCTGCGTGATCAGCTTCAGCCGGGCGAGTTTGGTCTGTTCCTGGGAACGGCGCATCCGGCGAAATTCAAGGAAAGCGTAGAAGCGATTCTGGGGAAAACGCTAGAATTGCCGCAGGCACTGGCCGAAAGAGCCGAACTGCCGCTGCTCTCTCATCATTTTGCGCCTGAGTTTGCCACGTTGCGTAAATTCTTGATGGAACTGCCGCGTTAAGCAAAGGATGAGTCCAGAGGAAAGGGTGACGTCATGTCACCTTTTTTGTCCGGTGTTATTGGTTGTTATCTGTTGTCACTCAGTGTTCGTGCCGTTTAAAAACCAACTCATCGGCAGAGGATGCACTGGATTCAAAGTAATAACCCTCCAGGTTGAAATCTTTCAACTGTTCTGGTTGAGAAAGCTGATTCTGGATAATAAAACGGCTCATCAGGCCACGGGCTTTCTTGGCATAGAAACTGATGACTTTAAATTTGCCATTCTTTTCATCCAGAAAGACAGGTTTGATTAAGCGCGCGTTTAGTTTGTGCGGTTTTACCGACTTGAAATACTCATCAGAAGCCAGGTTGATCAGGATATTGTCTCCCTGTTCTCTCAGCGCCTGATTCAGCTTTTCGGTGATGATATCCCCCCAAAACTGATAGAGATTGTTTCCAGCGCGGTTAGCGAGTTTTATTCCCATCTCCAGCCGGTATGGCTGCATTAAATCCAGTGGGCGCAAGACACCATATAGCCCGGACAATATTCGTAAATGTTGTTGGGCAAAATCGAAATCCGTATCGCTAAAACTTTCCGCATTCATCCCGGTATATACATCACCTTTAAATGCCAACAGTGCCTGCCGGGCATTTTCCGGCGTAAAGTCTGGATGCCAGTAATTAAAGCGCCCGGCATTTAGTCCGGCCAGTTTATCGCTAATCCCCATCAAGGAAGCAATGTCCGCCGGGGTGAGCTGTCTGCAATATTCAATTAGTTGCCGCGAATAATCGAGCAATGCTGGCTGGGTATAACGCTCGGTTGGCAGAGGGCTGGTGTAGTCCAGTGTTTTTGCAGGGGAAATAGTAATTAGCATCGGCGTATCCCATTCAGTTCTGATGGGTCTACTGTAGCAAAAAACTGGAAAGAAAGGGGCAATGGTTCTGAGAGGGCAAGGTAATCAGCGATAACACTGCCGATATTCAGCGCACCAGTCCCTGTACAGCTTGACGTGATTATTGCAATATCTGTTATAGTGTAATTATCCTTATGATTTATAAGTATAAATAACCTGTTAAAATGCGGGTGTGATTTTAAAAGGGCAACTTGCACCGGTTTTCGCGCGTGTTATTATCAGGCTACTGGCAGTAGCACTTTGCCACCAGTTCATGCACTAACAATGAGAAAGGCCAACATGACGGATAAACTGACTTCCCTACGCCAACTAACAACAGTCGTGGCTGATACTGGCGATATCGCGGCAATGAAGCTGTACCAGCCGCAGGACGCCACTACCAACCCTTCCCTGATTCTGAATGCCGCACAAATCCCTGAATATCGCAAATTGATTGATAATGCTATTGACTGGGCGCGAGTACAAAGTAGCAAACGCGAGCAGCAACTTACTGATGCCACCGACAAACTGGCGGTTAATATCGGTCTGGAAATTTTGAAGCTGATTCCAGGACGAATTTCCACCGAGGTGGATGCTCGTCTGTCTTATGACACCGAAGCCAGCGTTGCCAAGGCGAAGCATCTGATCAAACTGTATAATGATGCAGGTATCAGCAATGATCGCATCCTGATCAAGCTGGCCGCTACCTGGCAGGGCATTCGTGCTGCCGAACAATTAGAGAAGGAAGGAATCAACTGTAACCTGACTCTACTGTTCTCTTTCGCTCAGGCACGTGCTTGTGCCGAAGCTGGCGTATTCCTGATTTCCCCGTTTGTTGGACGTATTCTGGATTGGTACAAGGCCAATGGTGATAAAAAAGAATTTGCGCCACATGAAGATCCCGGTGTGGTTTCCGTCAGCGAAATTTATCAGTATTACAAATCACATGGTTATGAGACCGTGGTGATGGGCGCTAGCTTCCGTAATATTGGTGAAATTACCGAGCTGGCTGGTTGTGATCGTCTGACCATCGCGCCTGCGTTATTGAAGGAACTGGCGGAAAGCCAGGGTGAAGTTGCTCGTAAACTATCCTATACAGGGGAAGTGAAAGCCCGTCCCGCCAGAATGAGCGAGTCTGCGTTTTACTGGCAGCATAATCAGGATCCTATGGCCGTTGACAAATTGGCCGAAGGTATCCGCAAATTTGCGATAGACCAGGAAAAACTGGAAAAAATGATCACAGATCTATTGTAAAAATAGTCGTGTCAACAAACAGCCGGCCCGGCCTGGGTCGGTTGTACTTTCAATATCATTCTGCATCATCAAGTATCTTAATAACCTTTCCAACAACAGTTCGACTTAACTGATATCTGCCGTTATGACAATTGATGACCAGCCTTTCCGTCCTGAAAGTGGTTATTTCTTGCAGTTAACGCATAATCCTGCTGATAAAATGAGTTTTTTGCTCAAGAGGAGATGTTTATGGATATGCTGCGTGTTGGTTTGGTGTCGGTTTCTGACAGAGCATCCACTGGTGTCTATCAAGATAAAGGGATACCTGCTTTACAGGAATGGCTGACGGACGCCCTGACAACCGCGTTTGAAGTGGAAACCCGTTTGGTTCCGGATGAGCAATCGCTGATTGAACAAGTCTTATGTGAATTGGTGGATGAGTGTGGGTGCCATCTGGTGCTGACCACCGGAGGAACCGGGCCTGCTCGACGTGATGTGACTCCCGATGCCACATTGGCTGTTGCCGATCGTGAAATGCCTGGGTTTGGTGAGCAAATGCGTCAAATAAGCTTGCGGTTTGTACCGACTGCCATCTTGTCCCGTCAGGTGGGGGTAATCCGTAAACAGGCATTAATACTGAATTTGCCGGGACAGCCGAAATCGATTCGTGAAACCCTGACTGGCCTGAAAGATGAAACCGGTCATGTGGTTATCGCCGGAATTTTTGCCAGTATTCCCTACTGCATACAATTATTGGAAGGTCCATATATCGACACTGATCCCAATGTCGTAGCAGCTTTCCGTCCTAAAAATGCTATTCGTGAAATAAAAAACTGAAGTTAGAGAATTTCAAACATAAGATTCAGCTTTGCTGGTGTATCAAATTTTTGCCGGTATAGTAATTTCTTGTTTACACTCATGTCTGTTTTTTATCCCTGACTCTCTGGTATCGCGCGGTAATTTATGCATTACGAACAACATCGTCGGTTAAACCGGCAGGACTACAAAACCCTCTCTCTGGCTGCGCTAGGCGGGGCCCTGGAGTTTTATGATTTCATCATTTTCGTCTTTTTTGCTGCAGTGATTGGTGACCTCTTTTTCCCGGCAGATATACCTGACTGGCTGCGTCAGGTTCAAACCTTTGGTATTTTTGCAGCAGGTTATCTGGCCAGGCCGCTGGGTGGGATCATCATGGCGCACTTTGGCGATTTGGTCGGTCGTAAGAAGATGTTCAGTCTAAGTATCCTCCTGATGGCTCTACCAACTCTGGGTATGGGGATGTTGCCGACTTATGTGTCAGCGGGGATTGCCGCGCCGTTGCTACTGCTGCTAATGCGAGTATTGCAAGGGGCGGCGGTTGGCGGCGAAGTGCCAGGGGCATGGGTATTTGTTTCCGAGCATGTCCCCCGTTCGCGCATAGGTATTGCCTGCGGCATACTGACAGCGGGACTGACGCTTGGTATCTTGCTGGGGTCGTTGATTGCGACAGCACTGAACTCCGTGATGTCACAGGCACAAATCATCATGGGTGGTTGGCGCATTCCTTTCTTTATTGGTGGGATTTTCGGTCTGCTGGCGATGTATTTACGCCGTTGGCTACAGGAAACACCTATTTTCATGGAAATGCAGGCACACAAAAAGCTGGCTGACGAATTGCCGTTAAAATCCGTGGTGGTCAATCATAGGAAGGCAGTCGTAGTCTCCATGCTGTTAACCTGGATGCTATCTGCGGGAATTGTCGTGGTGATTCTGATGTCCCCGACCTATCTGCAGAAATTGCATGGTATAGCTCCAGCGCTGGCGTTGCAGGCAAATAGCCTGGCGACCATTGCTCTGGCATTAGGGTGTGTTACGGCCGGATTGACTATCGATCGTCTCGGTGCCAGTAGGACATTTATTATCGGTAGCCTGTTACTAGCGGTCTGTAGCTGGTTTTTTTACACGAGCGCGGCTAAAGATCACACCTTGTTATTTGTCAGTTATGCGCTGGCTGGATTCAGCGTTGGTATTGTCGGTGCGGTTCCTTATGTGATGGTCAAAGCATTTCCGGCAGAGGTGCGTTTCTCCGGGATTTCGTTCTCCTATAATGTGGCTTACGCTATTTTTGGTGGATTAACCCCTATTTTCGTAACCTTGATTATGAAATTGACGCCGCTGGCTCCTGCATTCTATGTACTGGCATTGTCGGGCGTAGGAGTATTGCTGGGCATTTATTTGCGACATGATATCCGCAGTGAGGATGAGAGTATTGTCGAGGGCCTGGATAACATAAGTTCGCCTGCCAGTATTTGACCTGTATATGTAAAAAAACAGGCCCGGTAACCGGGCCTGTTTTTTTCTTTGTCAGAATATCTGTCAGTGTGTACTGGAAGCGGGGGCACCAATAGGCAGAATAGTCCGTCCCATTTGTTCGTTCACCACTTCAGCCATTGCGAGATAAATTGCACTGGCACCACAGATAATCCCTTCATAACCAGCAAAAATTATCAATCCATGGTTACCAGTAAAATTACCGATAGCCAACAGTGCGAATAGTAATGTCAGGCTGGCAAATACAAATTGTAATGCGCGATTGGCGCACAGCGTGCCAAAAAACATAAACAGTGTGAAAACACCCCATAGACCAAGGAATACACCCAGGAATTTGGCATCACTGGCTTCTGCCAGACCCATTTTTGGCAGCATGATGATGGCAACCAGTGTTAGCCAAAATGCACCATAAGAAGTAAATGCAGTTACACCGAAAGTATTGCCTTTTTTATACTCCAACATACCAGCCAGGATCTGGGCGATACCGCCATAGAAGATTCCTGTGCTTAAAATAATGGCAGATAGTGAGAAAAAGCCTGCGTTATGCAGGTTTAATAAAACCGTGGTCATCCCAAAACCCATCAGTCCTAACGGACCAGGATTTGCCAGTGTATTTGTATGCATAAATCCTCTTCAATAACAGATTGTCAAAGGTATTTTAACAGATTGTTAAAGGTGTTTTCTGAGGCGCTACTTTTTATTAACATATCTGGTTTGTTCTCTTTTTTTTGTGAGCGCGGCGTCATAACGGGAGGGGTGAAGTCGTACAACATCACGAATTGAGAATAATTTGATCGAAAGAAGGAAAAGACCACTTTTTTTTCATCGTTGACCCTTGATGCGTGATTTGTTGTCCCCATCTTAACTTCATCCAAAACGGTTTGACCGATTAAGAAGACTATACCGGGTGGTTGAAAAACAGAATTTCGCCCGCATAGTTAGGTTGAACTACCACACCGAATATGACTTTTTAGTGGAGATGTTTAGATGGGTAAGATAATTGGTATCGACTTGGGTACAACCAACTCTTGTGTAGCGATTATGGATGGTACGCAGGTTAAGGTACTGGAAAACAGCGAAGGTGATCGTACTACCCCTTCAATCATTGCTTATACGCAAGACGGTGAAACTCTGGTTGGCCAACCGGCTAAACGTCAGGCGGTGACTAACCCGAAAAATACGCTGTTTGCGATTAAGCGTCTGATTGGTCGTCGTTTTAAAGATGAAGAAGTTCAGCGTGACACCAATATCATGCCGTACAAAATTATTGCGTCAGATAACGGTGACGCCTGGCTGGAAGTAAAAGACCAGAAAATGGCTCCGCCGCAGATTTCAGCTGAAGTGCTGAAGAAAATGAAAAAAACGGCAGAAGACTACCTGGGGGAAGCCGTCACCGAAGCGGTAATTACCGTTCCGGCTTACTTTAACGATGCTCAGCGTCAGGCAACCAAAGATGCTGGTCGTATCGCTGGTCTGGAAGTAAAACGTATCATCAATGAACCAACAGCGGCAGCACTGGCTTATGGCCTGGATAAAGAGGTTGGTAACCGTACTATCGCGGTTTACGATCTAGGCGGTGGTACCTTCGATATTTCCATCATTGAAATCGATGATGTCGATGGCGAAAAAACGTTTGAAGTGTTGGCGACCAATGGTGATACCCATCTGGGTGGTGAAGACTTCGATAGCCTTATGATTAATTATCTGGTCGATGAGTTCAAAAAAGATCAGGGCTTTGACCTGCGTAATGATCCACTGGCCATGCAGCGTCTGAAAGAAGCAGCAGAAAAAGCAAAAATTGAGCTGTCTTCTGCTCAGCAGACCGATGTCAACCTGCCGTACATTACGGCGGATGCCTCTGGTCCTAAACATCTGAATATTAAAGTAACCCGCGCCAAGTTGGAATCACTGGTCGAGAATTTGGTTACCCGAACCCTGGAACCATTGAAAGTGGCATTGCAGGATGCTGGATTGTCAGTTTCTGACATTCAGGATGTGATTCTGGTTGGTGGTCAAACCCGTATGCCGATGGTTCAGAAGAAAGTGGCCGATTTCTTCGGTAAAGAACCGCGCAAAGATGTTAACCCTGACGAAGCGGTAGCGATTGGTGCTGCGGTTCAGGGCGGCGTTCTGGCTGGTGATGTGAAAGACGTGTTGCTGCTGGATGTTTCGCCATTGTCTCTGGGGATAGAAACAATGGGTGGTGTGATGACGGCGCTGATTGCGAAGAACACGACTATCCCGACCAAACACAGCCAGGTGTTCTCAACGGCAGAAGACAATCAGTCCGCAGTGACTATCCATGTGCTGCAAGGGGAACGTAAGCGCGCTCACGATAACAAGTCGCTGGGCCAATTTAATCTGGATGGTATTCAGCCATCTCCGCGTGGTATACCGCAGATTGAAGTCACTTTTGATATTGATGCTGATGGTATCCTGCACGTTTCGGCAAAAGACAAGAACAGCGGTCGTGAGCAGAAGATCACTATTAAAGCCTCTTCCGGCTTGAACGAAGAAGAGATCCAGAGCATGGTACGTGATGCAGAAGCCAATGCTGAATCAGATCGCAAGTTCGAAGAACTGGTACAGGCGCGCAATCAGGGTGACCATCTGTTGCACAGTACCCGTAAACAGCTGGAAGAGTCTGGTGATAAACTGGCTGATAGTGATAAGACGGCGATTGATGACGCTCTGAAAGCATTGGAAGGTGCGTTGAAATCTGAAGACAAAGCTGATATTGAAGCGAAGATTCAATCACTGGCTGAAGCGTCCACCAAACTGTTGGAAGCGTCGCAGCAACAGCAGGCACAAGCTGGTGCTGACGCAAGTGCAAGTGCTGGTGACAATGCGGCTCATCAGGATGACGATGTTGTCGACGCTGAATTCGAAGAAGTAAAAGACAAGAAATAATCGCCCTTAAGCGGGCACGGTAGCGGTAACTCATACTGTTGCTGGCAACCAAGCACGGGCGTCGGGGAAACTCTACGCCCGTGCACGCATGTTGAGGGCAGGGCAAAAGAATGGCGAAGCAAGATTACTACGAGACGTTAGGTGTTTCCAGCAGTGCCGATGAGCGTGAAATCAAGAAGGCTTATAAGCGTTTAGCGATGAAATATCATCCGGATCGCAATCCTGATGATAAAAGCTCTGAAGCCAAGTTTAAAGAAGTCAAAGAAGCTTATGAAATTTTAACCGATGCGCAGAAACGCGCAGCTTATGACCAGTATGGCCATGCCGCATTTGAGCAAGGTGGTATGGGTGGTGGCGGTTTCGGTGGTGGTAATGGTGCCGATTTCGGTGATATTTTTGGCGACGTTTTTGGCGATATCTTTGGTGGCAATCGCCGTCAGCGTGCAAGTCGTGGTGCCGATTTACGTTATAACATGGAATTGACGCTAGAAGAGGCTGTTCGTGGCGTCACCAAAGAAATCCGTATCCCCGCGTTGGAAGAGTGTGATGTTTGCCATGGCAGCGGCGCCAAACCCGGCAGTTCACCGGTAACTTGTCCTACTTGTCATGGCAATGGTCAGGTTCAGATGCGTCAGGGCTTTTTCACGGTTCAGCAGACTTGTCCGCATTGCCATGGTCGTGGAAAAATCATTAAAGATCCCTGCGTGAAATGTCATGGTCACGGGCGTGTAGAGAAAAGCAAAACACTATCGGTTAAAATTCCGGCTGGGGTTGATACCGGTGACCGGATCCGGCTTTCTGGTGAGGGTGAAGCAGGGGAGTTTGGCGCTCCAGCCGGAGATTTGTATGTTCAGGTACAGGTCCGGCAACACCCCATCTTCCAGCGTGAAGATAATAACCTATACTGTGAAGTGCCAATAAATTTTGCCATGGCAGCGTTGGGGGGAGAGATTGAAGTCCCTACACTGGATGGGCGTGTAAAACTAAAAGTGCCAGAAGAAACACAGACTGGCAAACTGTTCAGAATGCGTGGTAAAGGCGTTAAATCAGTACGTGGCGGAGCTCAGGGTGATTTATTGTGCCGTGTTGTGGTAGAAACCCCGGTTAAGCTGAATGAGCGTCAGAGACAACTGTTACAGGAATTGGACGAAAGTTTTGGTGGTCCATCCGGTGAACGGAACAGTCCGCGCTCCAAAAACTTTTTTGAGGGTGTGAAAAAGTTCTTTGATGATTTGACCCGTTAAATCGGTGTTGAATGAAACATAAAACCGGTTGGTGTAAGCCAGCCGGTTTTTTTTATCTTTCCGCAAACGTTTTCCGTCATTCTAATTTCTGGAAAGAAACATCGGTTTTTCCGAGTAATGATTCAATTTAAAACTGCTTTTATCGATAGATGAAGTTACGTAACCTTGTATCTCCACACCAGACGCGATTATCCCTGTTTCTGCCGACCAAGAGAGAAGAATGACATGATCAATATACTTCGGCGTTTTACCAGCCTGGATGCCGCAGCAGGAGTGACTTTAATTGCGGCGACTTTACTGGCGTTGGTAATGGCCAATACGCCTTTCACTGTCTCCGCGTATCAATATTTCCTTGAACTGCCGGTGGTTTTCAAACTGGGGGCGCTGGAGATTAATAAGTCACTATTGCTGTGGATCAATGATGGTCTGATGGCCATCTTTTTTCTGATGATAGGGCTTGAGGTAAAGCGTGAGTTGATCAGTGGGACACTGGCAAGTCGTAGTCAGGCGTTATTACCTGTAGCAGCGGCTATCGGTGGTATGGTGTTCCCTGCATTGATATTTCTACTGTTTAACGTCTATGACGATCAGACTCGCGCCGGATGGGCAATCCCAGCCGCGACAGACATTGCGTTTGCCGTGGGTATTCTGGTGCTATTGGGAAAGCGCGTACCACCTGGTTTAAAGGTATTTTTGCTGGCGCTGGCGATTATTGATGATCTGGGGGCAATCATCGTTATTGCTATTTTCTATACTCACCAGATCTATTGGCCCGCATTGGCGGGGGCGTTGCTAGCCGTGTTGGCATTGGCATATATGAACCAGCAGAACGTACTGAAGACCTCGGCTTATCTGTTGGTCGGTATTGTACTTTGGGTCTGTATTCTGAAATCTGGCATACATGCTACGTTGGCTGGCGTTATTGTAGGTTTCTTCATTCCATTACAGGCGTCTGATGGTAAACCATCACCAGCGACCTCCCTGGAGCATGGATTGGAGATTTGGGTCTCTTTTCTGATTATTCCGCTATTTGCTTTTGCCAATGCTGGTATCGGGCTGAAGGGTATTGAGCTGGGGAATCTTTTTTCGCCACTGGTTGTAGGTATCTGTGCGGGATTATTACTTGGGAAACCGATTGGCATTTCCCTATGTAGCTGGCTGGTGATAAAGCGAGGATTCGCAAAGTTGCCCGTAGGCGTCAATTTCCGCCAGGTCATGGCCGTTTCCATACTGTGTGGTATCGGATTCACAATGTCGATTTTCATTACGTTGTTGGCATTTAGTGGCGGTTACTCAGCATTTATTCTGTACGCTAAGCTAGGTATTTTGCTGGCTTCATTAGTGGCCGCTGTACTAGGGTACATGACCTTAAGAAGTGCATTGCCGTTAGTTGATGATTGCAAAACAGAAGAAGAGTGATTGTTAGCATGACTCATATCAATTTTAACCATCTCTATTATTTTTGGCATGTTTGTAAAGCGGGCTCGGTGGCCGGTGCGGCCGGGGCACTGTTTTTAACACCGCAGACTATTACCGGACAGATTAAAACATTGGAGGCGCGTTTACAGGGCCGGTTGTTCAAGCGTAAAGGGCGCGGTCTTGAGCCTACCGAACTAGGACAACTGGTGTTCCGCTATGCCGACAAGATGTTTGCGCTGAGCCAGGAAATGTTGGATATCGTTAACTATCGCAAGGAATCAAATCTGCTGTTTGATGTCGGCGTCGCTGACGCATTATCGAAACGACTGGTCAGTCAGGTGTTGGAAACGGTGGTGACTGAACAGGATCATATTCATCTGCGTTGTTTTGAATCCACCCATGAAATGTTACTGGAACAATTGAGTCAGCATAAACTGGACATGATTCTGTCGGATTGTCCCATTGATTCCAGTCAGCAGGAAGGGTTGTTTTCCCTCAAACTGGGGGAGTGTGGTGTCAGCTTTTATTGCCGTCAGCCAAAACCAGGTCTGCCATTTCCGGCCTGTCTGGAACAACGTCGGTTGTTGATCCCAGGACGCCGAACTATGCTGGGTCGTAAGTTATTGAATTGGTTTAATGAAAATAATATTCGAACGGAAATCCTGGGGGAATTTGATGATGCGGCACTGATGACCGCATTTGGCGTACATCATGACGCTATTTTTGTTGCGCCTTCCCTGTATGCCCATGAGATTTATTTGCAGGCAGATATCGTTGAAATAGGCCGTATGGATAATGTGCAGGATGAATACTATGTCATTTTTGCGGAGCGTATGATCCAGCATCCCGCAGTGCAGCGTGTCTGTAACAAAGATTTTTCCGCATTATTTCAGGGGTGAACTTATACCGACCAAAAATGTGCTCACAAAAAAACCGGCCTGAGCCGGTTTTCTTAGCAAGAATCACGAAAATGTAATTATTGCATCGCGCCGATTTGAGCGGCCAGATTAGATTTATGACGTGCGGCTTTATTTTTGTGAATCAGTCCTTTGCTTGCCTGACGATCCACAATCGGTTGCATATCATTAAACGCTTTCTGTGCTGCTTCTTTATCGCCAGTAGCGATCGCCGCATATACTTTCTTGATGAAAGTACGCATCATGGAGCGACGGCTTGCGTTATGCTTGCGGCGCTTTTCAGACTGTACGGCGCGTTTCTTAGCTGATTTGATATTAGCCAAGGTCCAACTCCCAAATATATTCTATCGAGGACAATTCAAAGGCCGGGGAATATGCCCTTTTAGCCTTCTTTTGTCAATGGATTTGTGCAAATAAGCGCCGTTTGTACGTCAGCGCTTGTTACGTTGTGATGGCGCAGGATTTTAACAGCTTCACGGCAGGGAATACAGTCTTTCACATGATAAATTCGCTATGACAGATGGAATTCACGTTAACACGCTGATCTTTACTAAAAGCCTTTATTACCGATGGTGTATTTCAGGTGTCATTGTAGCCCAATGTGGAACATGCTCAGGTTATCATCACGTGAAATAAAGTGCGCAGATAACAAAAGGCGTGAATCGCGGGTTAACCTTACTCTCTGTACAAGGTATAATCCGCCGATTTCCACATTTTTGAGCCAGTTATGCAGCTAATCCGCGGTATACACAATCTTCAGGCACGCCATTATGGCTGTGTGCTTACTATTGGCAATTTTGATGGTGTCCACCGCGGGCACCAGATCCTGCTCGAACACCTTAAACAGGAAGGACGGGCCCGTGGTTTACCGGTGATGGTGATGATCTTTGAACCTCAACCGCTGGAGCTATTTGCGGGAGAAAAAGCCCCGGCTCGTCTAACACGCCTGCGGGACAAGGTCAATTATCTGGCTCAGGCCGGCATTGATTATCTGTTATGTGTGAAATTTGATGCCCATTTCGCCGCCAATCATGCCCAAACTTTCATCTCCCGCCTGTTGGTTGAAAAGCTGGGTGTGAAATTTCTGGTCGTAGGGGATGACTTCCGGTTCGGGGCTGGTCGCGAAGGCGATTTCCTGTTATTACAGAAAGCTGGCCTTGAACTGGGTTTTGACGTTATCAGCACCGCCACTTTTTGTCAGGGTGGCAGAAGAGTCAGTAGTACTGCCGTGCGTGAAGCACTTAGCCAGGATGATCTGGCCCTGGCAGAAGATCTACTGGGGCATCCTTACCGTATTTCAGGGCGCGTAGTACATGGCAACGAGCTGGGAAGAACTATTGGTTTTCCTACCGCTAATTTACCGTTAAAACGACAGGTATCACCAATAAGTGGTGTCTATGCGGTGAGCGTTTATGGTCTGGGAGAAACGCCGCTACCCGGGGTTGCCAATATTGGCACGCGTCCTACGGTAACGGGAGACAAGCATCAGCAGTTGGAGGTACATCTGCTGGATGTTACGCTGGATCTGTATGGTCGACATATCGATGTAGTAATGCGTAAAAAATTGCGCAATGAACAGCGTTTTGCTTCGATTGATATTCTTAAGCAGCAAATCGCTAATGACGTGGTGGCGGCCCGTGAATTCTTCGGGCTAAAGACACCGGTTTAATTTTTCTAGCCGAAAACGAAATCGAGAATCTAATGAGTGACTATAAGACTACCCTGAATTTGCCGGAAACAGGGTTCCCGATGCGTGGCGATCTGGCCAAGCGCGAACCTGACATGCTGAAACGTTGGTATGAACAGGATTTGTACGGGATTATTCGCAGCGCCAAAAAGGGTAAGAAAACCTTTATTCTTCACGACGGCCCTCCGTATGCGAATGGCAATATTCATATTGGTCACTCAGTTAACAAGATTCTGAAAGACATTATTGTTAAGTCCAAAGGACTCTCCGGTTATGACTCTCCTTATGTTCCGGGCTGGGACTGCCATGGATTGCCGATTGAGCTGAAAGTTGAACAGCTGGTGGGTAAACCGGGAGAAAAAGTCAGTGCGGCGCAGTTCCGTCAGGAATGCCGGAAATATGCCGCAGAACAAGTCGCTGGGCAGAAGAAGGATTTTATCCGTCTTGGGGTTCTGGGTGACTGGGATCATCCGTACCTGACCATGGATTTTAAAACTGAAGCCAATATTATCCGTGCACTCGGCAAAATCATTGATAACGGTCATTTGCATAAAGGCGCGAAACCGGTGCACTGGTGTGCCGATTGTGGTTCTGCACTGGCTGAAGCGGAAGTGGAATATTACGACAAAACGTCACCTTCTATTGATGTGGCTTTCCAGGCTATTGATGCAGCGGCCGTGGCGGCAAAATTTGGTGTTAGTCAGGTAGATGGTCCGCTGTCATTGGTGATCTGGACGACAACGCCCTGGACGCTGCCCGCTAACCGTGCGATTGCGCTGAATGCGGAGTTCAGTTACCAACTGGTCCAGGTTGAAGGCAAGGCATTAATTCTGGCGGCTGATCTGGTTGAGAGTGTGATGGCCCGTGTGGGTATTACTCACTGGGTCGTTCTGGGGGATTGTACTGGTAGCGATCTAGAACTGTTACGCTTCCAGCATCCATTCATGGGTTTTGATGTCCCGGTTATTCTTGGTGACCATGTGACGCTGGAGGCGGGTACTGGTGCAGTACACACTGCGGGTGGCCACGGTCCGGACGACTATGTGATCAGCCAGAAATACAATCTGGAAATCGCCAACCCGGTTGGGCCGAACGGCTGTTACCTGAGTGGAACTTACCCCGAACTGGATGGCAAGTTTGTCTTTAAAGCGAACGATCTGATTGTTGAGATCCTGCGTGATAAAGGCGCATTGCTGCATGTAGAAAAACTGCTACACAGCTATCCATGCTGCTGGCGTCATAAAACCCCTATCATTTTCCGCGCCACGCCGCAGTGGTTTGTCAGCATGGATCAGAAAGGGCTGCGTCAACAATCTTTGGCTGAAATCAAAGGGGTACAATGGATACCGGATTGGGGGCAGGCGCGGATTGAAGCGATGGTCGCCAACCGTCCTGACTGGTGTATTTCCCGCCAGCGTACCTGGGGCGTACCAATGTCACTGTTTGTCCACAAGGACACAGAAGTATTGCATCCGCGTACCAGCGAGCTGATTGAGGAAGTTGCCAAGCGTGTTGAGCAAGATGGTATTCAAGCCTGGTGGGATCTCGATGCGGCTGAGCTGCTGGGCTCTGAAGCCGCTGATTATGTGAAAGTCCCTGACACGCTTGATGTGTGGTTTGACTCCGGTTCCACACATGCTTCGGTAGTGGATGTGCGCCCTGAGTTTGCCGGTCACGCTGCCGATATGTATCTGGAAGGTTCTGACCAGCACCGCGGCTGGTTTATGTCTTCACTGATGATTTCCACGGCGATTAAAGGCAAAGCGCCTTATCGGCAGGTATTGACTCATGGTTTCACCGTGGATGGTCAGGGACGCAAGATGTCGAAATCCATCGGCAATACGGTGAGCCCACAGGCGGTGATGGACAAACTGGGTGCGGATATTCTTCGACTGTGGATCGGGTCTACTGATTACTCGGGTGAGATCGCCGTTTCTGATGAAATTCTGAAACGTTCAGCTGATGCCTATCGCCGTATCCGCAACACGGCCCGCTTCCTGCTGGCCAACCTAAATGGTTTCGACCCCGTACAGCACATGGTGCAGCCGCAGGATATGGTGGTTCTGGACCGTTGGGCCGTGGGATGCGCGCAAGCTGCACAACAGGAAATTGTCGAAGCGTATGAAAGTTACGATTTCCATCGGGTAGTACAACGTCTGATGCAGTTCTGCTCGATTGAGATGGGTTCTTTCTATCTTGATATCATCAAGGATCGTCAATACACCGCGCAAAGTGACAGTGTGGCACGCCGCAGTTGTCAGACTGCGCTGTATCATATTGCTGAAGCGTTGGTACGTTGGATGGCTCCGATCATGTCCTTTACGGCTGATGAAATCTGGGGTTATCTGCCAGGCAAACGTGCGCAGTATGTCTTTACCGAAGAGTGGTATGACGGCCTGTTTGGATTGGACAGTGCCGAAACCATGAATGACGCTTTCTGGGATGAAATATTGAAAGTGCGTTCGGAAGTGAACAAAGTGATTGAGCAAGCGCGTAACGATAAACGTATTGGTGGTTCGCTGGAAGCGTCTGTCACGTTGTATGCCGATGCTGAATTAGCTGACAAACTGAACCGTTTGCAGCGAGAACTGCATTTTGCCCTGCTGACATCCAAAGCGGTGGTGGCACTTTACGAAGATGCACCTGCACAGGCACAACAGAGTGAATTATCGGGCCTGAAAATTGTCCTCAGTAAAGCTGAAGGGGATAAGTGTCCGCGTTGTTGGCATTATGAGTTGGATATCGGTACCCATGCCGAATATCCTGAAATTTGTGGTCGCTGCGCGACCAATATTGGCGGCAATGGCGAAGAGCGTAAATTTGTCTGATGAGTAAATCAATTGGAGCAAGTGGCCTGCGTTGGCTATGGCTGACGCTGGTGGTTCTTGTGGTCGATCTCGGCAGCAAGCAGTGGGTAATGACCCATTTCCAACTGGGTGAGTCGTTCTCACTGGTGCCGTTTTTCAACCTGACTTATGCCCATAATCTGGGGGCAGCTTTCAGCTTTCTGGCCGATAAAGGTGGCTGGCAGCGTTGGCTTTTTGCCGTAATCGCATTGGCAATTACGGTAACGTTGCTGGTCTTTATGTACCGTTCAGACGGGCGTCATAAGCTGAATAATATTGCCTATGCACTGATCATCGGCGGTGCAATCGGCAATCTCTCTGATCGTCTGGTGCACGGTTATGTTATCGATTTTATTGATTTTCATGTTAATAATTGGCATTACCCGATCTTCAATCTGGCAGATACGTCTATTTGTATCGGTGCTCTGCTGATTGTGCTGGAAGGCTTTTTTATTTCGCCAGAGAAGAAGGGTGTAAAGGATAAATAGCGCATGGTACAACGAGTGCAAGCTAACAGTGCAGTGCTGGTCCATTTCACTCTGACGCTGGAAGAGGGGTCAGTGGCTGAGGATACCCGTGAAAGCGGTAAACCGGCGCTGTTCCGGCTGGGAGACGACAGTCTGTCGGCTGAATTGGAGCAGCAACTGCTGGGTCTACAGGCAGGAGATACGCGTCAGTTCAGCTTGTCACCGGAGTCTGCTTTCGGCCCTTCGAATCCTGATTTGGTTCAGTTCTTCCTACGTCGTGATTTTGCGCAGACCGGTGTACCTGAAGTCGGTACGATCATGTTGTTCAGCGGCGTAGGTGGCGATGATATGCCGGGTATTATCCGTGAGGTGGCAGAGGAATCCATTACTGTGGATTTCAACCACCCGCTGGCCGGACATACTGTTACTTTTGATGTGGAAGTTCTGGCTGTTGATCCGCCCGCACAGCAGGAGGTGGGTCATGAAAATATTGTTAGCTAACCCGCGCGGTTTCTGTGCGGGCGTCGATCGTGCTATCAGCATTGTTGAGCGGGCACTGGAAGTGTATGGCGCACCGATTTATGTTCGTCATGAAGTTGTGCATAACCGCTATGTGGTGGATGGATTGCGGGAACGTGGTGCAGTTTTTATTGAGCAGATTGAGGACGTGCCTGATGGGGCGATTTTGATCTTTTCTGCACATGGCGTTTCTCAATCAGTACGCACCGAAGCGAAAAACCGTGACCTCACCGTTTTTGATGCCACCTGTCCACTGGTGACCAAAGTGCATATGGAGGTGGCTCGTTCCAGTCGGAAAGGGACGGAAGCCATTCTGATCGGTCACGCAGGTCATCCTGAAGTGGAAGGCACCATGGGGCAATATAATAACCCTGATGGTGGAATGTATCTGGTTGAAGGGCCGGAAGATGTCTGGAAATTGCAGGTGAAGGATGAAGCCAACCTGTGCTTTATGACGCAAACCACGTTATCGGTAGATGATACGTCTGCGGTGATTGATGCATTGCGTGAACGTTTCCCGTTGATTATTGGCCCACGTAAAGATGACATATGCTATGCGACGACCAATCGCCAGGAAGCGGCCAGAAGTCTGGCTACGCAAGCTGATGTGGTGCTGGTGGTGGGGTCGAAAAACTCGTCCAATTCCAATCGTCTGGCGGAGTTGGCGCAGCGAGTGGGTAAACCTTCTTACCTGATTGATTTTGCTGAGGATATCAAGGAAGAATGGTTCAAGGGTGTGGTTTGTGTCGGGGTGACTGCGGGCGCTTCGGCACCGGATATTCTGGTTCAGCAGGTTGTGAAACGCTTACAATCTCTGGGTGGGCAGGTTGCGGTTGAAATGCAAGGCTGTGAAGAAAACATTGTTTTTGAAGTGCCTAAAGAACTGCGTATATCGGTGAAGCGAGTCGACTGATTACAAGAGCAGGCAGCGTCTGTCTGCTCTTGGTGGTTTATTTATATGTGTCGCGTTGTCCGGTATATACGCTCTGGCCGTTCTACTCTAGCGTATATGATTTCCGCTTCCAGTAAGTTTTCTTTGGCACCATATTCCAGATAACGTCGTGCCGTTGTCCGGCTACTTCCCAAAATTTTTGCCAGCGTCTCGGTCGTGTGTTCCTGATCGTACCTTTCAGATAATTCCCGTACTTTCTGCAATGTGCCTATATCTAATTCATTAGGAAGCTGTCGTCATCTTGGCCCCGGCAGGAGTGCGGACTGCGACACTTTTTTATCGTAGTTTTCGTCGGGAAACCCATCAGCTGATGTTATCTGGAAAATGAATGATTATGCGTTATCGGATATAGGCTGGTGTTATTTTCATCAGGTTTGATAAAACCGGACTCTGGACTCGGCAGCTAAACCCTTTCTGTTCCCCTTATCGTTTTTTCTGATTCCTTTGCCTTTCTGACATAATTTCCTTATTGGTGATAAATCTGCTAGTGATAGTTTGTGGGGCTCGGTTACCCTGATGTTATGTCATGCTGAATTTTATTAAAGAGAGAGAAAATATGAAGGATGCATCAATTCGGATTGCGGTTGCTGGCGCTGGCGGCCGTATGGGCCGCCAACTGATTCAGGCTGTTGAGCAAATGACAGGTGCTGTGTTAGGTGCCGCATTGGAGCGCCCGGGATCGTCTCTGATTGGCGTGGATGCCGGAGAGCTGGCGGGCCTGGGAAAACTGAATGTTGCGGTTTCCGGCAGTCTTGATGCCATAAAGGATGATTTCGATGTTCTGATCGATTTTACTCGTCCTGAAGGCACGCTTACTCATTTGGCGTTTTGCCGCCAGCATGCCAAATCCATGATTATTGGTACTACGGGTTTTGATGAACAGGGCAAAGACGCTATCCGGCAAGCGGCAGCGGATATTGGTATCGTTTTTGCCGCTAATTTCAGTGTCGGCGTTAATGTCATGCTCAAGCTACTGGAGAAGACGGCGAAAGTGATGGGTGATTACACCGATATTGAAATCATCGAGGCGCATCACCGCCATAAAGTAGATGCTCCGTCTGGTACTGCACTGGCAATGGGTGAGGCAATCGCTGGTGCATTGGGGCGTTCTCTAAAGGATTGTGCGGTTTATACACGTGAAGGGTATACCGGTGAACGCGACCCAAAAAGCATTGGTTTCGCCACCGTGCGTGCCGGGGACATTGTGGGAGAACACACGGCAATGTTTGCTGATGTTGGTGAGCGTATAGAGATAACCCACAAGGCTTCCAGTCGCATGACATTCGCAAATGGTGCTGTTAGGGCAGCATTGTGGTTAAATGCTCATAATTATGGTCTTTTTGATATGAAAGATGTGCTTGGTTTGGATGATTTGTGATATTTATTATTCCACATTAACTTCTATAATTTTGATTTATATGACGAATATTTAATATTCGTCATATAATGTATATTTTTATTCATTTCTTTATAAATGAATTTAAATGATATTTTTTATTCGACTTTAGTGGGTTTTTGGGACGGTTTTTTTTCTTAATTCTCTCTTTCTGGTCGAGTGTGGTAGTTTATTATTCAGATTCTGACTTATCCTCTCTGGCAATCGTTTACTTATGTTACTTGATCTGTGTTTTTATCGATGTGAAAGCATATTCTTGACCGAAGCTGTAAAAATAATACAGAAAAAGTCGGTTTGAGTGGACAAGCTATCACACCATCATTAAAATGCGCCCAATTTGCCGAAAATTTGCCTTACAGGTGGTTTTTGCATTGATTTAGGTCGTTAAATCTGAATTAATATGCAAGTAACATGATTTTTTATTCCTTGGAGGGTGTTTTGATTAAGTCAGCGCTATTGGTTCTGGAAGACGGAACCCAATTCCACGGTCGGGCCATAGGGGCAGAAGGAACGGCAGTGGGGGAAGTGGTCTTCAATACGTCGATGACCGGTTATCAAGAAATCCTTACTGATCCCTCCTATTCCCGCCAGATTGTTACTCTCACTTATCCACATATTGGTAATGTTGGTACTAATGCCAGCGATGAAGAGTCTTCTTCTATTCATGCCCAGGGATTAGTGATTCGGGATTTACCGCTAATTGCCAGTAACTACCGCAGTGAAGAAAACCTTTCTGAGTATCTTAAACGTCATAACATTGTCGCTATTGCGGATATTGATACCCGTAAACTGACGAGATTGCTGCGTGAAAAAGGTGCTCAGAACGGTTGTATTATTGCGGGTGATGCGCCGGATGCGGCGCTGGCACTGGAAAAGGCCAAGGCGTTTCCTGGCCTGAAAGGGATGGATCTGGCAAAAGAAGTCACTACTCGGGAACATTATTCCTGGTCGCAGGGCAGTTGGACATTGGAAGGCGAATTGCCTGCGGCAAAAGACAATAGCGATCTACCCTATCACGTGGTGGCGTATGACTACGGTGTGAAGCGCAATATTCTGCGTATCCTGGTAGACCGTGGCTGCCGTCTGACCGTGGTTCCTGCACAAACCTCCGCTGAGGATGTGCTGAAACTGAATCCTGATGGGGTTTTCCTGTCTAACGGTCCTGGGGATCCGGAACCCTGTGACTATGCTATCAGGGCGATTAAAACCCTCCTGGAAACTGATATCCCGGTGTTTGGTATCTGCCTGGGCCATCAGTTGCTGGCACTGGCAAGTGGTGCCAAGACGATCAAGATGAAATTCGGGCACCACGGTGGCAACCATCCGGTGAAAGACCTTGATGCCGACCGTGTTATGATCACGGCACAAAACCACGGTTTTGCCGTTGATGAAACGTCTTTGCCCGCCACCTTGCGCACAACGCACAAATCCTTGTTCGATGGCTCTCTGCAAGGGATTCACCGTACCGATAAACCGGCGTTCAGTTTTCAGGGGCATCCGGAAGCCAGTCCCGGCCCGCATGATGCTGCGCCGTTGTTCGACCACTTTATCGAATTGATTCAGACTTACCGTTCTTCAGCTAAATAATCAGGAGCGAGAAAATGCCAAAACGTACAGATATTAAAAGCATCCTGATTCTTGGCGCCGGCCCGATTGTTATCGGTCAGGCGTGCGAATTTGACTACTCTGGCGCACAAGCGTGCAAGGCGCTGCGCGAAGAAGGGTATCGCGTTATTCTGGTCAACTCCAATCCCGCCACTATCATGACCGATCCGGAAATGGCTGATGCGACATACATTGAGCCGATTCACTGGGAAGTGGTGCGTAAAATCATTGAAAAAGAGCGCCCGGATGCCGTATTACCAACCATGGGGGGACAGACGGCACTGAACTGCGCGCTGGAACTAGAACGTCGTGGTGTGCTGGAAGAATTTAGTGTCACTATGATTGGTGCTACCGCCGATGCCATCGACAAGGCGGAAGATCGTCGCCGTTTCGATATCGCCATGAAATCGATTGGCCTGGAAACTGCCCGTTCCGGTATCGCTCACAATATGGATGAAGCATTGGTTGTGGCGGCAGATGTGGGTTTCCCCTGTATTATTCGCCCCTCTTTCACTATGGGGGGAAGTGGTGGCGGTATTGCCTACAACCGTGAAGAGTTTGAGGAAATCTGTACCCGTGGCCTGGATTTATCACCAACCAGTGAGTTGTTGATCGATGAATCTCTCATCGGTTGGAAAGAGTATGAAATGGAAGTGGTGCGGGATAAACACGACAACTGTATCATTGTCTGTTCGATTGAAAACCTGGATCCCATGGGTATTCATACCGGTGACTCCATCACGGTTGCACCCGCGCAAACGCTGACGGATAAAGAGTACCAGATCATGCGTAACGCCTCGATGGCGGTACTGCGTGAAATCGGCGTGGAAACCGGCGGTTCTAACGTGCAATTCGCGGTGAATCCCAAAACGGGTCGTCTGATCATCATCGAGATGAATCCACGCGTTTCCCGTTCTTCGGCGCTGGCGTCAAAAGCGACTGGCTTCCCGATTGCCAAAATCGCCGCCAAACTGGCGGTAGGTTACACGCTGGATGAATTGATGAATGACATTACCGGTGGTCGTACACCGGCGTCATTTGAACCCTCAATTGACTACGTGGTGACTAAAATCCCACGGTTTAATTTCGAAAAATTTGCTGGCGCTAATGACCGCCTCACCACACAGATGAAATCGGTCGGTGAAGTCATGGCGATTGGGCGTACGCAGCAGGAATCACTACAGAAAGCATTGCGTGGGCTGGAAGTCGGCGTATCGGGTTTTGACCCGAAAGTGGATCTGGACGATCCCGAAGCACTCACTAAAATCCGCCGTGAGCTGAAAGATGCCGGTGCGGAACGTATCTGGTATCTGGCGGATGCATTCCGCGCAGGGATGTCCGTGGATGGTGTCTTTAACCTGACCAATATTGACCGTTGGTTCCTGGTGCAGATTGAAGAACTGGTACGTCTGGAAGAACAGGTCGCGGAGCAGGGCGCTAATGGGCTGACGCCGGAGTTCCTGCGTCTGCTGAAACGCAAAGGCTTCGCCGACATACGTCTGGCCAAACTGGCGGGTGTGGCAGAGAGTGAAATTCGCAAGTTACGTAATAAGTACAATCTGCACCCGGTTTATAAACGAGTGGATACCTGTGCGGCCGAATTTGCGACCGACACGGCTTATCTGTACTCCACTTATGAGGATGAGTGTGAAGCCAATCCCAACCAGGACCGCGAGAAAATCATGGTGCTGGGTGGTGGCCCGAACCGTATCGGCCAGGGCATCGAATTTGACTACTGCTGCGTGCATGCTTCACTGGCACTGCGTGAAGATGGTTATGAAACTATCATGGTCAACTGTAACCCGGAAACGGTTTCTACTGACTATGACACCTCTGATCGTCTGTATTTTGAACCGGTAACGCTGGAAGATGTGCTGGAAATCGTGCGCATCGAGCAACCGAAAGGCGTTATTGTGCAGTACGGTGGGCAGACCCCGCTGAAGTTGGCGAGAGCGTTGGAAGCAGCAGGTGTACCGGTTATCGGTACCAGCCCGGACGCCATCGATCGTGCGGAAGACCGTGAGCGCTTCCAGCAGGCTGTGAACCGTCTTGGTCTGAAACAGCCGGCTAATGCCACGGTAGCAACCATTGAACAGGCGGTGGAAAAAGCGACCGGTATTGGTTATCCGTTGGTAGTTCGCCCTTCTTATGTGTTGGGTGGTCGTGCAATGGAAATTGTTTACGACGAAATCGACTTGCGTCGTTACTTCCAGAATGCAGTCAACGTATCCAATGATGCACCGGTACTGCTGGATCATTTCCTGGATGATGCGATAGAAGTGGATGTGGATGCTATCTGCGACGGTGAGCGTGTATTGATTGGTGGCATCATGGAGCACATTGAACAGGCTGGTGTGCATTCTGGTGACTCGGCATGTTCATTGCCTGCCTATACGCTAAGCAAGGAAATTCAGGATGTGATGCGTCAGCAGGTGGAAAAACTGGCGTTTGAACTGTCGGTGCATGGGCTGATGAATGCCCAGTTCGCCGTGAAGAACAACGAAGTTTATCTGATTGAAGTAAACCCGCGCGCCGCACGTACTGTCCCGTTTGTCTCGAAAGCGACTGGCGTTCCGCTGGCGAAAATCGCGGCCCGTGTGATGGTCGGCCAAACATTGGTGGATCAGGGAGTGACCAAAGAGGTGATTCCACCGTACTACTCAGTGAAAGAAGTGGTGCTGCCGTTCAATAAATTCCCAGGTGTTGACCCGATTCTGGGGCCGGAAATGCGCTCTACCGGTGAAGTGATGGGCGTCGGTCGTACTTTCGCCGAAGCCTTTGCCAAAGCTATGCTGGGCAGTAATTCACCGATGAAGAAAACCGGGCGGGCACTGTTATCCGTGCGCGAAGGTGATAAGGAGCGCGTGGTAGATTTGGCCGCCAAGCTACTCAAGAACGGTTTTGAGCTGGATGCGACTCACGGTACGGCGATTGTGCTGGGTGAAGCGGGTATCAATCCGCGTCTGGTAAACAAGGTACACGAAGGTCGTCCACATATTCAGGATCGCATCAAAAACGGTGAATATACTTATATTGTGAATACGACTGCTGGCCGGCAGGCTATCGAGGATTCGAAGCTGATTCGCCGTAGCGCTTTGCAATATAAAGTACACTACGATACGACCATGAACGGTGGCTTTGCTACAGCGATGTCACTTAATGCTGATCCGACGGAGCAGGTTATTTCCGTACAGGAAATGCATGCCAAGATTAAAGGTTAATATCAGTTCATTGCCTGTCGCCGATTTATCCCGGCATAAGCCGGGATTCAGCCGGATAATCAACGTGTTGAGTTAAGCAATGAGTTCCTGCTTTCTCAGCAATGCAGTGATTTGAGTAATGAAATCAGGTAGTTGACGACAAAGTAGTCATCCAAAAAAACCAGTCAAGGAAGCCTGACTGGTTTTTTCTGTTAGCTTAGAGCGACTTTGATACCCAAGGTAATCAGAATCCCTCCTAGCACTTTATCAACCAGTTTCTGTGTTTTAGCCAGTCCATAGCGAACTGGTTCACTCTGAATCAGGATGACCAGCAGAGGCCACCAGATAACCGCCAGTATCCAGATAATAGCGGCATACCACAGTTTTTCACCCATGCTAGAGTTTAGGCTGAGTACTTGGGTAAAGACAGAAAGAAAAAACAGAGTGGCTTTCGGATTCAACAGGTTGCAGAGATATCCCTGCAAAAAGGCTTTTTTCAGGCTGACGCGTTGTGGTGTTAACTGGGTGAGATCCATTTTGCTGCCACCATGGGAAATCAGCGCCTGAATGCCAATCCAAATCAGGTAAATGGCACCGGCGTATTTCAGCAAATCGAATAGCCAGGGTGTTGTGGTGATAACGACCGCCAGCCCGGCGACACAATAGGCCATGTGGGTCGCTACGCCGCAAATAACGCCGAGTGCGGTGACTATCGCTGCCAGTCGGGGATAACGTGCCGCATTTTTAATGACCAGAAAGAAATCCGGGCCGGGAGACAGCATTCCCAGTGTGGCAATGGTTGCAACAAATAACGACATTTCAAGCATGATGTATCCTGTAATGCGAGAGAAAGCGGGTAAATTGCAAGAATAATACCTCCGAGGGTATTTATTCGCATCATCATTATTGGCTATTTGCCCGCAATATGGTAACAAGAAGCCTTGTTTTATTTATGGTTATAACGTGGCTGTTTCAGTGAATCAGGGTCGGGAAAATGACATGGTAAGTGAAACCACACGACAGCGGGAAGTTACCCGGTTGTGTATTCAATGTGCACTGTTGTTGTTACAGCATGGTGCGGAAAGTATGCTCGTGGAGCAATTATCCTCACGGTTAGGCGTCGCGCTGGGTGTGGATAGTGTAGAAAGCTCGATCTCAGCGAATGCTATTGTGCTCACCACTATTATGGACGGACATTGTTTGACCTCCACACGTAAAAACGTGGATCGTGGTATCAATATGCATGTGGTTACCGAAGTTCAGCACGTGGTTATCATGGCGGAACATAGACTGCTGGATGTGGGGAGTGTGCATAAGCGTTTCAATAACATTAAACCGCTGCGTTACCCGCGTTGGCTGATGGTGACCATCGTGGGGCTCTCCTGTGGCTGTTTCAGTCGTTTAAATGGTGGTGGCTGGGATGCGGTTCTGGTGACCTTGATTGCCAGTGGTCTTGCTATGTATGTTCGCCAGATATTGACTAGCCGACATCTGAATCCGCTGATTAATTTCTGTGTTACCGCGTTTGTGGCAACGTCGGCCTCGGGGTTATTGATGCGGTTGCCTGGATTACAGCACTCATCAGCGGTGGCGATGGCTGCCAGCGTATTGTTGCTGGTTCCGGGTTTTCCGCTGATTAACGCCGTGGCGGATATGTTTAAAGGGCATATAAATACTGGTCTGGCACGCTGGGCGATGGCCAGTTTACTAACGCTGGCAACCTGTATTGGTGTGGTGATGGCAATGTCGGTGTGGGGGTTTCACGGATGGTCCTGAATCTGTTGTGGGCGTTATTGCAGGATATGATTCTGGCAGCGGTTCCGGCGCTGGGTTTTGCCATGGTATTTAATGTACCGATAAAAGCGTTGCGCTACTGTGCATTACTCGGAGCACTAGGACACGGCGCCCGTTTCCTGATGATCCATTTTGGGGCGCCGATTGAGTGGGCTTCGTTTTTGGCGTCAATCATGATCGGTATCATCGGGATTCGCTGGTCGCGCTGGTTACTGGCGCATCCAAAAGTGTTCACCGTCGCTGCGGTCATTCCCATGTTTCCGGGAATTCCGGCCTATACCGCGATGATTTCGGTAGTCGAACTGTCCCATCTGGGCTATAGCGAAGTGCTGATGCAAACACTGATGACCAATTTTCTGAAGGCCAGCTTTATTGTCGGTGCGCTGTCTATCGGGTTATCACTGCCGGGTCTCTGGCTGTATCGTAAGCGCCCAGGAGTGTGATTCGTTCAGAGCACTCTTATATTCTCTCTGGGTCCAGCAACCACCTCGACGCATGAACAGGCTTTCCGTATAGTGGCTTCAATTTTGTAGCCTATAGGGTTGGTTTTACCATGGTAATTAGTTTGATTGCCGCGTTGGCAGTGGACCGTGTTATCGGTATGGAAAACGCCATGCCGTGGCATCTACCTGCCGATCTGGCGTGGTTTAAGCGCAATACATTGAATAAGCCCATCATTATGGGGCGTAATACTTTCCGTTCTATTGGTCAGCCGCTACCAGGAAGATGCAATATCGTGGTCAGTAACCATCCGGGGGATGATGCCCGTGTGACTTGGGTGACATCCATTGATGCAGCGTTGGCTGCGGCAGGTAATGTAGACGAAGTGATGGTGATCGGCGGTGGCAATATTTATCGTCAGATGCTGCCTCAAGCGGATCGACTGTACCTGACGCATATCGATGCAGAGATGGAAGGAGACACTCATTTCCCTGATTATGAGCCTGATGAGTGGATCTCTACTTTCAGTGAATTCCATGATGCTGATGAGCATAATTCTCACAGTTACTGTTTTGAAATTCTCGAACGTCGCTAAGTATTGCAGACATTTTCTTGCTAAACCCACTGAAGTGGGTGAGTTTGATGGCAAAGTCTATATAGCGGCGATAATGAGAAGATCGTAAAGACGCTGCAAGTACCTCTCTGTAAGCTCAAGCCGCGCCATCCCTGGCGCGGATGCTTTATTCCTCTTCCTCATTATCACCGTTCTGACGCTATACATAGGTTTGTCAACGTCCTGACCCGCTCACTGAAGCGGGTTTTTCTTTTGTTGTCTAAATCTTTCTAAATGTAACATTTCGGTCACAATTAGCCCTTATTGTTAATACCGTTCTGTACCACACCCATATTTGATGATGAGCATTGCGCCACTGCCTGAAAAAGAAGAGGACGCTAGAGAGATGACAAGCAAGATTAATAGCCTGAATACTGATCGCTTGGTCGATCCTTCCCGCCGTAAGTTACTGTTAGGGAGCGCTGGTACGATAGGACTGGCCGGATTTTTAGGCGGAGGTGTCTGGTCAATACCCCGGCTCGCCTTTGCCGATACACCAGCAGAAGGGAGCAAGCTGCTTGGTTTTAAAGGTATTGTGGCTTCCAGTGAAGACAGTATTGCTATTACGCCTGGCTATCGTGCAGATGTCTTGATCTCTTGGGGGGAACCGCTGGTTAGCGGTGCAGCAAACTTTGATCCAGCAGGTAACAACACCGCTGCCGATCAGGAAAAGCAGTTTGGTGACAATAACGATGGTATGAGCTTTTTCCCTATTGATGATCACCATGCCGTGATGGCGATTAACAACGAATATGTGAATGAGCAATATCTGTTTTCCCATGGTGGTACCAAAGCCGTCTGCCTGGAGGATGTACGCAAATCCCAGGCGGCGCATGGTGTTTCCATTGTGGCGGTAAAACGCATCGGAGATTCACCGCGTTGGGTGGTTGAGCGGCCGTCGCGCTATAACCGCCGTATTACCGCGAATACAGAAATACACTTTAGCGGCCCGGCAGCGGGACATGACCTATTGAAGACGGATGCCGATCCGACAGGAATGACGGTGTTGGGAACATTTGGTAATTGTGCTAATGGTAAAACGCCATGGGGTACTTACCTGACCTGTGAAGAGAACTTTGATACTTATTTTGGTACTCACCAGGCGGATTATAAGACCACGCCAGAGCAGAAACGCTATTCATTGAAGGTCAAGGACCCGGAACGTAACTGGTCAGATTTTGACGATCGCTTCGATGTGGCAAAAAATCCCAATGAGTTCAACCGTTATGGCTGGGTTGTTGAGATTGATCCGATGGATCCGAATTCGACACCCATCAAACGGACTGCGCTTGGGCGCTTCAAACATGAAAATGCAGCGGTGACGGTGGCCAAAAATGGTCACTTAGTGGTGTACATGGGAGATGATGAACGTGGTGAGTTCATTTACAAATATGTTTCTACTGACAAGGTCGATAGCGCTAATCCTGCTAATAATCGTACCCTACTGGATAATGGCACACTGTATGTCGCGCAGTTTGATCGAGATGCGGCAGGTACGCCGTTGAAAGGGACCGGCCGCTGGATTGCGCTGACGTTTGGTGACAACGGATTGACAGCGGAAAATGGTTTTCATAGTCAGGCAGAGGTCGTTATTTTTGCCCGTAAAGCGGCCTCGCATGTAGGGGCTACCCGGATGGACCGCCCGGAATGGATTGCGGTCAACCCGCATGACGGAAGAGCCTATTGCACGCTGACTAATAACAGTCGGCGTGGTGATGAAGGGATGCCGGTAAATGCCGCCAACCCGCGTCCGCATAATATCTACGGTCAGATAATCCGCTGGGATGAAAAAGACGATGCCACCGCACAGGTGTTTGATTGGGATATGTATGCGCTGTGTGGTAATCCGATTGCTCACCCGGAAGGTATTAATCGTGGTTCGCCGAATATTACTGCGGATAATACCTTTAACAGCCCTGATGGCTTGGGATTTGACCAGGATGGTCGTCTGTGGATTCTGACCGATGGTAACTACAGTAATAAAGATGACTTTGCAGGCCAGGGTAACAACCAGATGCTGGTAGGGGATCCACACAGTGGCGAAATCCGCCGCTTTATGGTCGGACCGAAATCCTGTGAATTAACTGGAATTGCTTTTACCCCGGATTATAAAACCCTGTTTGTCAACATTCAGCATCCTGGAGAAAAAAAGGATTCACACTTTCCCAATAACAGCCCGCGTCCCCGTTCATCGGTAATAATGATTACCCGCGAAGATGGTGGTGTGATTGGGGCGTAAATAATAAAGTGCATATCATCAGGCTGAGCGGCTTGTTCTTCGTTTGGTGAACGCGTGTTTATCAGAGAGGTGATAGGACGTCACCTCTCTGTGCCTTCAGGATGCTTCGAGTGCTTCGTCGCTGGTTCCTGGGGCTATAGTTGACAGTTGGGTAAAATAGCGCTGATCTTCCCAGCGTAGCAAAGTTAAGGTTTCTCCCCAACAACAGCCAGTATCCAACGCATAAATACCGTCTGGCGTCCATTTCCCTTTCAGCGAAGCCCAGTGGCCAAATGCGATAGCATATTCACTGGAAACCGGTCCTGGAATATCAAACCAGGGTTTCAGCAAGGAAGGCGCTTGAGTGGGAGGCTCTTTGTATAGCATATCCAACTGCCCGCCAGAAAAGCAGTAACGCATCCGGGTAAAAACGTTGATACTGAATCGCAACCGCGAAAGTCCGCTCAATTCGGGGCTCCAGTTGTTGGGCATATCACCGTACATCGCATCAAGGAATAGCGGATAGCTGTCACTGCTCAGGATAGACTCCACTTCCCGTGCACACATCAGGGTGGTTGCCAAATCCCACTGTGGTGTGATGCCAGCATGCGTCATGATCAGCTTACGTTCTTCGTCAATCTGTAATACTGGCTGACGGCGTAGCCAGTTAATCAATTCATCGACGTCAGGCGCAGATAACAAGGCGGTGAGACGATCCTTGGGTTTATTACGGCTAATCCCGGCATAAACCGCCAGCAGGTGAATATCATGGTTACCAAGCACCATCCGTGCTGAGGAACCGAGAGAACGGACATACCGTAATACGTCCAGCGAATCAGGCCCACGGGCGACCAGATCGCCAGTCAGCCACAAGGTGTCCTGTGTAGGATCAAATGAAACTTGCGCCAATAGCGCCTTGAGTTCAACGTAACAACCGTGAACGTCGCCAACAAGATAGGTAGCCATAATTAATGTATCAGTGAAGGTATTGCCAAACGGAACACCTGAATTGGAACCTGAAAATCATCACCTTGGTGATCAATCATTTGATAATGACCTTCCATTGTGCCCAGTGGAGTTTCCAGCACGGCACCGCTAGTATACTGGAACTCGCCGCCGGGCTGAATAACGGGTTGTAAACCAATCACGCCTTCTCCCTGCACCTCTGTCTGGCGGCCATTGGCATTAGTGATTAACCAATGCCGCCCCAGTAGTTTGACTTCATGACGTCCCAGATTACGGATCGTAATGGTATAGGCAAATACGAAACGCTCTTCATCAGGTTCTGATTGCGCTTCTATGTAGAAGCTTTGAACCTGTATACAAACTCGGGGCGCGTTTATCATGACGACACAACTCCAGTTTATTCCTGCACTGTGGGATGTTCGGTCAACCAGTCAGCTAACCGGCAATATTGCTCGACGCTCACGTTTTCAGCCCGAACAGTAGGATCGACACCAAGTTCGGTCAGTCGCTCTGGTGTAAACAGATTCCCCAAACTGTTACGCAGCGTTTTGCGTCGTTGGTTAAAGGCCTCAGTAGTGATCCGTCCCAATACCCGGGTATCCACTATCGGATACGGTGATGTGGTATGTGGTACCAGACGAATTACGGCCGAATCTACCTTTGGTGCCGGTTTAAAGGCGGTCGGCGGTACTTCAAGTACCGGGATGACCTGACAATAATACTGCGCCATTACGCTCAGTCGTCCATAGGCTTTACTGTTTGGCCCGGCAACCAGACGGTTAACGACCTCTTTTTGCAACATAAAATGCATGTCGAGAATAGACTGAGTATAGCCGAACAGATGGAACATCAATGGTGTTGAAATATTATACGGCAGGTTACCAAAAACCCGCAGTGGTTGTCCCGCCTGTTGTGCCAGTTCAGAAAAATCTACCGTCATGGCATCTTGCTGAATGATGGTGAGCTTATCTTTCAGTGTTGGATGTGTTTCCAGTCGGGCCGCCAAATCACGGTCCAGCTCAATCACGGTGAAATGTTCCAAACGTTCACCCATCGGTGCAGTCAACGCACCAAGCCCAGGGCCAATTTCCACAATGGATTGTCCCGGCAGGGGGTGAATAGCGGAAACAATGCTATCAATAATAAACTGATCACTTAAAAAGTTTTGCCCGAAACGTTTACGGGCGAAGTGGCCTTGATGGACTCGATTATTCATTACGGTTATTGATCATTTTAATGGCAAGGTTTAATGCAGTATGAAAGCTGCCTGGATCTGCTTCACCGGTAGCCGCCAGTTCAAGGGCTGTACCGTGATCGACAGAGGTGCGGATGAACGGGAGTCCTAGTGTAATATTCACTGCCCGGCCAAAACCCTGATATTTCAGAACGGGTAACCCCTGATCATGATACATCGATAGTACGGCATCGGCATGTTGCAGGTATTTAGGCTGGAATAGTGTATCCGCAGGCAGAGGGCCAATCAGTGTCATGCCAGCGCTGCGTAGTTCTTCCAGCGCCGGGATAATTATCTCCAGTTCTTCTCGTCCCATATGTCCGCCTTCACCTGCGTGTGGATTCAGACCACACACGTAGATTGACGGTTGTGCGATACCAAATTTGGTATGCAGGTCGTGATGCAGGATAGTTATCACTTCATGCAAACTGTCTCGGGTGATAGCAGCCGAGACATCTTTTAGCGGCAGGTGCGTCGTCGCCAATGCGACGCGCAGTTCATCAGTTGCCAGCATCATGACTACTCGCTGGCACTGACTACGATCAGCAAAAAATTCGGTATGCCCGGTAAACGGAATACCGGCATCATTGATGATGCCTTTATGCACCGGCCCGGTGATCAGCGCAGCAAATCCACCATTGAGGCAGCCATCACAAGCGCGACGTAGTGTGTCGACGACATAAACACTGTTTTGTACATTCAACTGACCTGCCACGACAGTCGCCGAGGTCGGCGAGGCCAGTATTGTCAAGGTCCCCGCCAGTTGTGGTTGCGCAGGTTGATCCGGCTGATAATAACGCAGCGTCAAAGGCAGGTGTAACTGTAGTGCACGACTCAGCAGCAGATCAGGATCCGCACACACTACCAGCTCAACCGGCCATGACTGCTGGGCCAGTGTAATGATGAGATCAGGACCAATCCCGGCGGGTTCACCGGGCGTAATTACGACGCGTTCTGTCCTGTTTTCGGTAGACATCAATTCTGTCCGTCGATAATTTTCACATAAGCAGAAGCGCGTTTTTCCTGCATCCAGGTTTGCGCTTCTTCGGCAAATTTCCGGTTGAATAGCATACGATAAGCGCGCTCTTTCAGCGTCTCGTTAGTCTTGTCCACTTGACGGGTATCGAGCAATTGGATCAAATGCCAGCCAAACGAGGTGTGCACCGGTTTGCTGATTTCGCCTTTTTTCAGCTTCATCAACGCATCGCGGAATGCCGGGTCGTACATGTCTGGAGATGCCCAACCGAGATCACCACCCTGATTAGCGGATCCAGGATCCTGAGAAAGTAATTTGGCCTGGGCGGCAAAAGTGGTGTGGCCACTTTTGATTTGTCGAGCTACCTCTTCAAGTTTTGCCTGAGCCTGTGCATCTGTCATGACGACCGACGTTTTGAGCAGAATATGGCGGGCGTGTACTTCAGTGATGGATACATTTTTGCTTTCACCACGGATATCATTGACCCGCAGGATATGGAAACCGACACCAGAACGGATAGGGCCGATAATTTGACCTTTCTGCGCTTGTCTCAGACTCTCGGCAAACAAGGTCGGCAACTCCTGTAATTTTCCCCATCCCATTTGGCCGCCTTGTAGTGCATGCTGACCAGCCGAGTAAGTGATGGCCAGCTTGCCAAAATTCGCACCCTGTTTGATTTCTTTAATCAGTTTATTCGCTAACGCTTCGGCTTTGTCCACCTGTGCCTGGGTTGGGTTTTCCGATAGCGGAATCAGGATGTGGCTGAGGTTTACCTCGGTATTACCACCGTTTTGACTGGCAAGCTGTTTTGCCAGTGAATCTACTTCCTGTGGCAGAATAGTGATGCGATGACGCACTTCATTGTTACGTACTTCCGCAATGGTCATATCTTTGCGGATCTTGTTGCGATAGATATCGTAGTTTATTCCTTCCTCGGCCAGACGGCTGCGCAATTGGTCCACCGACATATGGTTTTGTGCAGCGATATTGGCGATGGTACGGTCTAACTGCTCGTCTGTTATTGTGACACCCATTCTTTGCGCCATTTGCAACACGATGTTATCCATAATCAGACGTTCAAGTACCTGGTGACGTAGCGTGCTGTCATCCGGTAGCTGCTGACCTGCATCCTGTGCATTCAGTTTGACTGACTGCAGCAGCGTATTGACATCGCTTTCCAACACGACACTGTTATCCACCACAGCAACAACTTTATCGATGACTTGTGGTGCCGCAAACGCAATGTTCGTGCTCAGAGCTAGTCCGAGAACAAGCACTTTCCAGTTCTTCATACCTTTCCCATTCATTTCATCCGCGCGGGGCGGGTTAAAAGTTTAATGTCCACTGGCGTTAGACGCTTACCGTGGCCAGAGTTCCCAGCTTTATAACATTAGAAAGCACGCTGGTAAGGTAAAATTCCGGTGCCCAGCATTTTTTGCGAGCCCAGACTGTAGTCACTACTTAAGCCGCGTAACTCAACGTTAAACGATATTTTGTTATCATAAACACTACTATTTTTTGAACTGTTCCATTGCGTTATTTTACGTTCATAGCCGACATTGACCGCCCAGCAACAGGTACTGTACTGCAACCCTAGCAATTGGTCAGCTGGTTGGCTGGCTTTGGTATCGTAATAATACGCGCCAACAATTGACCAACGTCCGGCAATCGGCCAACTGGCTGTTACCCCAACCTGAGAAATCTCTTGCTGGAAACTCGAACTGGAAGTCGTAGACAGCATGGCCTGAATATATTCCGGGCTGGCGTAGCGGTAATTCAATTGAAACATCCGTTCGCTGTCGCTGCGGTATTCGAGTACTGCATCACCTACGGTGAAGTTATTCAACCGGGCATCGTATTGTAACCCTCCGCGAACTCCCCAGTTGTCAGCGAATTTCCAGTAACTGTCACCGGCCCATACCAGGCTGCCAGTATCGGTATTACTATCAAGTTCCGAGCTGTGATCGCCAGTACGGGAAGGAGAAAAGTAATAGATTTCTCCAATGGACGCATTAAAGCGTTCGACTAGTGCACTGTCATACAGGCGGGTTGTCACACCGGTAGCTATCTGGTTTGCCGAGGCGATGCGATCCAGGCCGCTATAGGTACGATCACGGAACAAGCCAGCGTAATCGGCTTGCAGCAACGTAGAGTCATAGGAGCGGATATCATCCTGATTATGGTAAGGAATGTACAGGTACTGTGTCCGGGGTTCCAGTGTCTGGGTATAACCTTTCGCCCAATCCATATCCCGCTCAAACACCATTTTGCCATCTACCTTGAACTGGGGCAGTACACGGTTGACAGAATCTTTCAACTGATTATCAGGGTTATTCTGGTTATAACTCGCCAGATTATTCTGCTGATAATGCGTCGCCATCAGCTTGGTTTCGGTATTCAGACTGCCCCACCGGTTGGAAAGCGGCAGATCGATCGTTGGCTCAAAATGTAAACGTATAGCATCTGGAAGGCTGGGATTCACGTTGGTGAATTTCACCGCCTGCCCATAAAGATGCATATCGAAAGGCCCAATATCATTCTGGTAATAATTGATATCAAGCTGTGGTTCGGCACGGTAGACGTCGTTATTCGCGGTACTGCTGAAGATCTGGTATTGCCGGGTTGATAGGGTGGCATTCCAGTTACGGTTAGCATAGCCCAGGCTGAATTTCTGTGTGGCATAGCCATCGGTGGTGGAGCCGTACAGCGAATCCAGATCGGTGAAATAGTACAGATCACTGACCTTGGTATAGTCGGCGTTGAAACGCCAGACTTGATCCATTACACCAGCGTGCCGCCAATAGAACAGCCAGCGGGTGTCATTGCCGTCTTTGGCATATTTACCAGATTGAGTATCGTTCTTGTACTGTTTGTCGTTCGGTAGCCAATCGAATTCGACCAGGCCAGTACCGGGTGTGGTCAGATAACGAAATTCAGTCTGCCACTGCGTCCCGCGGTTGGTCTGCAGATGTGGTGTGATCGTGGCGTCGTAGTTAGGTGCAATATTCCAGTAATAAGGCGTAATCAGCTCAAAGCCGTTGCTACTGCCGTATTTTGCATTGGGGACCAGGAAACCCGAACGGCGTTTATCACCTATTGGAAGCTGTAAATAAGGGCTGTAGAACACCGGAACACCCGCAATGCGAAAACGGGCATTCCAGATTTCGGCAACTTGTTCTTGGCGGTCATGGATCACTTCCGAGCCGGCGACACTCCAGCTATCATCACCCGGCAGACATGAGGTAAAGGTGCCATTTTCCAAAATGGTATAGCGATTATTATCACGCAATTTCATTTCGTCAGCATCGCCGCGTCCCTGACGGCCTACCATTTGATAGTTACCATCATATACGTTGGTGTCTTTGGTATTAAGGTTAGACCAGGCTCGGGGGCCTTTCAGAATGACCTGATTATCATCGTAACGCACGTTGCCTGTTGCCGTCACAGTACGTATCGGTTCGGTTTTACCGGCTCCTTGCGTTTGATTCAACTCCACCTGTTGGGCGTTGAGAACACTGTTCCCTTGCTCAACATTGACATCGCCATTGAAAATAGCATTGTTGGGGTAGTTCGCTTGCGCTTGATCCGCTTGAATATGCACCGGCAGTTGGTTGGTATCGCCGGACACGAGCGGGCGATTATAAACAGGTACGCCCAGCATGCACTGTGAGGCGAGATCAGCCAGAGCGTTCTGACTATAAAGCGCCGACCAGATTAATGAGGCCAGCAAGGTTGGGAGACTTTTTTTCATACGCGGTATCAGGTGTTCCGTCATCAAAGGCGTCATGCCGGCAAACGGTCAGAGACTATATCACTCATTGGCGTAGTGCCAGTGCTAAATCCCCACCGTTTTCTATGAGCTGCCGTTAGGAGCAAAGATAAATGACAGGTATGATAAAGCAATTTTTAACCGACGGCATGGGGATTTGAGGAGTATATGCGGTATTGGGGAAAGTTGCTGGGGCTGACACTGGGTATGGTATCGAGTGGCGGCATCGGTGGAGTGATTATGGGGCTGCTGCTGGGTCATTTATTTGACAGAGTCCGTTCATCCCGTCGACGCGACTTTTTTTCTGCACAATCCAGCCGCCAGGCACTGTTTTATCTGACGACTTTTCAGGTAATGGGCCATCTTACCAAGTCAAAAGGTCGGGTTACCGAGGCGGATATCCAGATTGCCACCCAAATGATGGACCGCCTGGCGTTATATGGTGAAGATAGAGCCTCGGCCCAGCGAGCGTTTCGTGAAGGCAAGGCGAGCCAGTTTCCACTGCGAACCCGACTGCGTAAACTGCGTGATGTGTGTATCGGCCGCTTTGATCTGGTACGGATGTTTTTGGAAATTCAGCTGCAGGTGGCTTTTGTTGATGGTGTGCTGCACCCGAGTGAGCGGCGGTTGTTATATGTGTTTGCCGATGAACTGGGTGTTACCCGGGAACAATTTGAGTTGTTCATGCGTTCGATTGAACGGGGGACTCATCAGTCCAGTCAGAATGACAATGCCTATCAGTCCCGGTCAAATGGGAAATCTTATCAGCGTCGTGGTCAGTCCTATGGACAGCGTCCTCCTATCACATCACCTGGGGTCAGTATTGAAAGCGCCTGTCGCATACTGGGGGTACGCAGTAGTGACGATGCCACTACGGTAAAACGGGCTTATCGAAAACTGATGAGCGAGCACCATCCTGACAAGATGATGGGAAAAGGGTTGTCGCCACGAATGATAGAAATCGCCAAGCGCAAAGCGCAAGATATTCAAGCCGCCTACGAGTTCCTCAAAACGAATAAATTTTCCTAACCAGTGATATTCCTTCAATAGTAGGTTTTCTGCGGTGTATCTTTTTTCCCTCCCTGACTTATGTCGTGCTATGGTTTTATGTTTGCAGTAACCCCGGAATATGCTTTTATCACTGTGTTTCCCATGACAAAAAAAGTTAAAAATTGGCTTCACAACGGAAGTGCATCGGCGTGAGAAATGCCGGATGAGTGATGCACAATTCCTGGGCGTGCAGTAACAGGCGTGGTGCCAACGCTTTGGCTGCTGGATGGGCATAAAAACCATCCCCCAGAATAGGGTGGCCCAAGGCTAGCATATGAACCCGCAATTGGTGGGAACGTCCGGTGATGGGCATCAGTTTAACCCGTGTGGTGCCATCGTCGTCGCGCGCCAGTACCTGATATTCAGTTTGTGCTGCCTTACCTTGTTCAAAACAGACTTTTTGTTTCGGGCGGTTCGGCCAGTCGCAAATCAACGGGAGGTCCACCATGCCTTCATCCTGTTCCAGGGTTCCCCAAACACGGGCGAGGTAGGATTTCTTCGGCTCACGCTCGCGAAACTGACGTTTTAGTTCCCGTTCTGCCGCTTTGTTCAGGGCAACCACCATCACACCACTGGTCGCCATATCCAGACGATGCACCGATTCGGCTTGCGGAAAATCAGCCTGAATACGGCTCATGATACTGTCTTTGTGCTCCGGCGCACGGCCAGGGACGGATAGCAGTCCGCTAGGTTTGTTGACCACCATAATGTGCTGGTCCTGATACAGGATGTGCAGCCAGGGATCTGCGGGGGGATTATAAGGTTCCATCAAGGCTCCAGACGGCTACAACGTTTTATAATAGAACACACGGGGATGAGTTCATCCCCGTGGTAGGCCCGGGTATCCGATGGCAACCGGTGGATCATCAGCCGCGCTAAAGGCATTATCGTTTTAGCGCGCTGATAATACATTTACTGGTGAGAAACCACCACCAGACGGATTGCATCCAGACGCCAGTTGGCTTGCTGCAGGTTGCTTAATACTTGTTCACGCTGGGTTTCCAGCGCCTGCAACTCATCATCGCGGATGTTGGGGTTAACCGCTTTCAGCGCTTCCAGACGTTCCAGTTCACGACGTAACTGTTGATCGGCATTGTGCTGGGCATCGGTAATGAGCTGGCGTGCGTGTACTTCTACCAATGGCTCCGCTTTTTGCAGCATGTCGTGGACTTCCGCCTGTACCGCATTTACCAATTTGCTGGAGGTATGACGATTCACGGCATTCAACTGACGGTTGAAACTTTCGAACTCCACCTGCGCAGCCAGATTCGTCCCTTTACGATCCATCAGCAGACGTACCGGGGTCGGTGGCAGAAAACGAGTTAACTGGAGTTTTTTCGGTGCCTGGGCTTCTACCACATAGACCAGTTCCGCCAGCAGTGTGCCTACCGGTAACGCTTTGTTCTTCAACAGAGAAACGGCACAACTTCCGGTTTCCCCGGACAGAATCAGATCCAGCCCGTTGCGGATCAGCGGATGCTCCCAACTGATGAACTGAGCGTCTTCACGGGATAACGCCTGTTCCCGGTCGAAAGTGATAGTACAGCCATCCTGTGGGAGTCCGGGAAAATCCGGCACCAGCATATGATCGGACGGCGTCAGTATGATCATATTGTCACTGCGGTCTTCCTGATGGATCCCGATAATATCGAACAGATTGAGTGCGAAGTTTACCAGATTGACGTCGTTGTCCTGCTCGGCGATCGCCTGACACAGTTCCTGCGCCTGTTCACCACCGTTGGAGTGCATTTCCAACAGTCGATCACGGCCCTGTTCCAGTTGCTGCTTAAGCGCTTCATGCTGCTGGCGGCAAGCGCTGATAAACTCTTCTAATCCTTCCCGTTCACCCGGTGTCGTCAGCCGGGTTATCAGTTGTTCATAGTGGCTGTCATAAATGGTGCGTCCGGTAGGGCAAGTATGCTCAAAGGCATCCAGACCTTCGTGATACCAGCGTACCAGCAAAGCTTGTGCGGTATTTTCCAGATAGGGCACCAGAATCTGGATTTCCTGCGTCTGACCGATACGGTCCAGGCGCCCGATACGTTGTTCCAGCAGATCCGGGTTGAAGGGGAGATCAAACATGACAAGGTGACTGGCAAACTGGAAGTTGCGACCTTCTGAGCCGATTTCCGAACAGATCAGCACCTGCGCGCCTTCCTCTTCAGAAGCAAAATAGGCGGCGGCCCGGTCACGTTCCAGAATAGACAATCCTTCGTGGAAGACGGCGGCCCGGATAGCTTCACGGGTACGTAATACCTGTTCCAGTTGCAACGCGGTGGCGGCCTGAGCGCAAATCACCAGCACTTTTTTGTCCCGGTGAGTGGTCAGATAGTTGAGCAGCCATTCCACGCGCGGATCGAAGCTCCACCAGGTTGCATTTTCATCTTCAAATTTCTGGTAGATCTGTTCTGGATAGAGCATATCCCGGGCGCGGGATTCTGGGGTTTTCCCCGCGTTCATGATATTGGACACTTTGATGGCGGTTTGATATTGCGACGGTAGCGGAAGTTTAATCTGGTGCAGCACCCGCTGTGGAAAGCCCTTTACTCCCTGACGAGTGTTGCGGAACAGTACGCGGCTGGTGCCGTGACGATCCATCAGCATCGTGATCAGTTCGTGGCGGGCCTGTTCCCGATCTTCGCTATCGCTGTTGATGGATTTCAGTAAGGGTTCAATGTCTTGCTCGCCCAGTAACTCACTCAAAGCGTTCAGTTCGGCGGAACTGGCTTTGTTACCGGCCAATAGTAGAGTGACGGCATCGGCCACCGGGCGATATTGCTGTTGCTCGGCGATAAATTCGTGATAGTCGTGAAACCGGTTTGGATCCAGCAGTCGTAGACGAGCAAAGTGGCTCTCCTGACCTAGCTGTTCCGGTGTCGCCGTTAGCAATAATACCGCCGGAGTAGCGCTGGCCAGATGCTCAATCGCTTGGTATTCCGGGCTGGGTGCCGCCTCGCTCCAGACCAGATGGTGGGCTTCATCCACAACCAGCAAGTCCCAATGGGCATGCAGTAGTTGCCCAAACCGTGTGGCATTGCGCTGTATAAAACCCAGCGAACAAATAATCAATTGCTCTGTTTCAAAGGGGTTGTCGCTATCCAGCCTGGCTTCGGCATAGCGTTCATCGTCAAACAGTGAAAACAGTAGATTGAAGCGGCGGAGCATTTCTACCAGCCACTGATGTTGCAGCGTTTCCGGTACCACAATAAGTACGCGTTCAGCCCGGCCTGCTAACAGTTGTTGGTGAATGATCATACCGGCTTCGATAGTTTTTCCCAGACCAACTTCGTCCGCCAGTAGTACGCGTGGAGCATGACGCTGTCCTACTTCACGGGCAATATGCAACTGATGAGGAATCAGGCTGGCACGCATCCCGCGTAGACCACCCCAGGGTTGCAGCGCCTGCTCATGCTGATGATTACGGGCGCGGTAACGCAATGCAAAGCGATCCATACGATCGATTTGTCCGGCGAACAGGCGATCCTGTGGTTTGTTGAATGTGAGTTTGCTATCAAGAAAAACTTCCCGCAATTCGGCAGGCGTATCATCATCCAGGCGACGACCCACATAGGTACGCAGACCATTTTCATCGCGGATATCGTCTATCCGCAGTTGCCAGCCCTCATGGCCGGTGATGGTATCACCAGGGTTGAACATCACGCGGGTGATCGGAGCATCACTTCTGGAATAGAGGCGGTTCTCACCGCTGGCAGGGAAGATCAGGGTAACCATCCGGGCATCTACTGCCACTACGGTTCCCAATCCCAGTTCGCTTTCTGTATCGCTGATCCAGCGTTGACCAAGTGTAAAAGGCATAAATTCTAAGCTCGATACTCATCGTTGTCGGAGAATGTAAGGTGATTCTTACTTTTTGTTGCCTGCCTGGAGGGCGTATCTCGGGCAATACACTACCCGTCATGCGCGACAGACGTCCCGTCAGGCACGACCCTTCTCGCAGTGCGTGGGTTTTCTTTCAGAAAGGGCGCTATGGTAATGGATGGTGACACGTTCGTCACCTGCCAAACGTCTTTCGGGCCATTAAAATAGTCCCAGTTGTCCGGTAATCAATGTGGAAAACTCATCGTGCAAGAACGGTAGGATGGCATCAGCTATCGGCTGTAACTGCTTTTCCATATAGTGCTGATAATCCAGTGGGGAATGCCGTGTTTCCAGTGGCTCCGGACCATTTACCGTCATAACGTAGCTAATCCAACCTCCCGTTTGGTATTGTAATGGACGCCCCAATCGGCGGTTATAGTCATCGGCCATTTTCGCAGCCCGTGCATGAGGCGGTACATTACGTTGATAGTCGTTTAGATTACGACGTAACCGTTTACGGTAAACCAGTAGTTCATCATAGTCTCCGTTCAGGGTTTTGCTGACATATTCCCGTATCCATTCCTGATAAGATTGACGCTGAAAAATGCGCCAATAGAGCTGTTGTTGGAACTGTTGCGCCAGTGGTGTCCAGTCGGATCGGACGGTCTCCAGTCCTTTAAACACGATTTGCTCACCCTGCGCCGTGTGCGTCAGGCCGGCATAACGTTTTTTGCTGCCTTGCTCCGCTCCCCGGATGGTGGGCATCAGAAAACGGCAGAAGTGTGTTTCATACTCCAGTTCCAGCGCGCTGGTTAACCCATGTGTCTGGTTCAGATGCTGTTGCCACCATTGATTAACGTATTGTACCAGTGTCTTGCCAATAGCATCGGCTTCTTCTTCACTGTGGGCCCGATTAAGCCACACAAAAGTGGAATCGGTATCACCATAAATCACCTGATAACCCCTGGACTCAACCAGTATGCGCGTTTGCTGCATAATTTCATGGCCACGCAAGGTAATGGATGAAGCCAGTCGCGGATCGAAAAAGCGACAGCCGCTGGCACCCAGCACACCGTAAAAGGCATTCATGATAATTTTCAGCGCCTGGGATAAGGGAGCATTCCCGGTACGTTTAGCCACATCCCGCCCTTGCCAGATGTGATCGACAATTGCGGGCAGACAATGCTGATCCCGTGAAAACCAGGCTCCCCGGAAACCGGCGACGGCGTGTTGTTCATCCGGTTGCTGCATACCGACCACCAGTCCCACTGGATCGATGAGAAAAGTGCGGATAATCGAGGGGTAAAGGCTTTTATAATCCAGCACCAGTACCGAATCATACAGGCCGGGACGGGAGTCCATCACGTAACCGCCGGGACTGGCCTCGGGAGCGATTTCTCCCAGATTGGGCGCGACAAAACCGGCGCGATGCATGCGTGGCAGGTAAAGATGCGTAAACGCCGCCACTGAGCCACCATTACGATCTGCCGCCAGGCCGGTGACACTGGCTCGCTCCAGCAGAAACGGTAACAAACGGGTCTTTTCAAAAATACGGGTAACCAGTTCACAGTCTTTCAGATTGTAGTGTGCCAGCGCGGGTTTGTTGTCGGCGAAGCGCTGGTCGATTTCGTCCATGCGTTGATAGGGGTTGTTGATGGCTTTCCCTTCTCCCAACAGGGATTGTGCTACAAATTCCAGACTGAATGAGGCGAAGTTCCAGGTGGCAGATTTTAGTGCTTCGATGCCATCGACGATCAACCGTCCTGGCGCGCTGGCAAAAAAATGTCCCTGTTTATAGCCATGTTCCCGCCACTCCAGTTCGCGGTTTCCCCGACCCAGCCGTAGCGGAATACGGTAGCGTTCAGCATGTTTTTGCAAGACCCGTAGATCAAACTGCACCAGACTCCAGCCGATGATCATGTCCGGGTCATAGTGTTGTATCCATTGATTGAGCTTTTCCAGCAATTGCGGTCGGCTGGCGACATACTCCAGCGTAACGTCTTTTGCGTCATCCGGATTGCCATTCGGTGGCCCCAGCATAAATACCTGACGCTGCCCACACCCTTCCAGACCAATGCAATAAAGTTCGCCATTTCGGTTGGTCTCAATATCCAAAGATACCAGGGTGAGTTGGGGACGATAGGTGGGGTCCGGCTTCATTTTCACCTGATCGATAAGTCCGGATGCGGTAGTTTCGCCGCTGAACCAGACCGGCGCGGTAATGAAACGCTCCATCAGAAAACGCTCCGGTGGGCGGATGTCGGCTTCATATACGGTAATACCGGCTTCCTGTAGCTGTTTTCCCAGTCGCAGCAGTTGTCGGTATTGGCGACAATACAACCCCAGCAAGGGTTCATGGTGGAAACTTTTCAGCTCTAGTGGCCGGAGCTGCCAGTGTTTTTCGCCGGACAACAATGCGGTGGCCTGTTCCTGGTGCTGTGCCGGAATAAAGGCTACTGCCTGTTGCAATGGCAGACGTACTTGCTGTGGTCCGGATTCGGTAGCCAGCCAGAATTCGACTTGAATACCGGCGGAGGTATCCTGCCAATGACGGGTAAGCACAAAGCCCTGACAAGCCTGAGACACCGTTATCGCCCTTTGTCGGAGGAAAAGAAGAGTATATCTGGAAGTATGGTTATTTATACAGTATCAGTCCAGGTTTTTATTTTCGCAATATGAATCAGGTAAACCGTGAATGTTATTTATCTGTTATTAATGTTTTTTTATTTAACCTTTATTATCCCAATAGAATAAAAAATTGAGAAAAAACATAATTCAGAAATAATCACTAAAAAAATAAACGCTGTAAATTATAAGCAGACAATTATAAAACTTTTCCCGCTGAAATAAATAATCAAACCTGGGTCTGCGCTATTTGTTGATTTTTTTATAGAAAGGGATATTTCCCACGCACTATAAGAAAGCAATCGAGAAACCCGTTGGTGCAGAGAGCTGGTTGATCAATGAATCAAGAAGAAAATAGCACGGGAATTTTTTGTTACTTATTGATTATTAAATGATTAATTATTCTTTAATTCCTGGCATATTTATTGCTGAATGTAAAATGGTGCACAGCATATAACTCTGTCACACAACTCTCTCTTTTATCACCCTGTATACAGCGTCATTTCACAATTGGAATGTAATCTTTATTTTGAAGAGGCGAACATGAAGAACAATATTTTCAGATTCACTGTAGCGGCGGTAGTTATCTCTTCTTCACTGGCGGTGACCAGTACTCTGGCGGCAGATGTCAAAATCGGGGTGGTATTGCCCCTGAGTGGTGCGTTAAGTGGTTATGGTCAGCCTTCCCTGAAGGGAGCTGAACTGATTAATGGCATGGAACCTAAACTGAAGAATGGTGACACCATCAAGCTGGTGGTCATCGATGACAAGAGTGACAAAATAGAAGCGGCCAACGCCATGCAGCGTCTGGTGTCCAGCGATAAGGTGGATGCGGTAATTGGCGAAGTGACCTCCACCAACACGATGGCAATGACTAAAATGGCGGAGGATACCAAAACGCCGATGGTTTCTCCCACTGCCACTAACGATCGCGTTACGCGTGGTAAAAAATACGTCAGTCGCGTCTGTTTTTCAGACAGTTTTCAGGGCGTAGTGGGGGCGAACCTGGCCAGTCGTGACCTGAAAGCCAAAACCGCTGCCATCATGTTTGACAACAGCAATGATTACTCGGTGGGGTTGGCAAAGGCATTCCGTACCCAGTTCCTGAAAAATGGCGGCACTATCCCGATTGAGGTGCAGGCACCCGGCGGCAGTAAGGATTTCAAGGCTCAGCTTTCCACCATTAAATCGCATCATGTCGATGTAATCTATATGCCCATTTACTATACCGAAGGTGCATTGATTGCATTGCAGTCTAAACAATTGGGGCTGAAGGTTCCGGTGATCGGTGGGGATGGTCTGGCAGCAGACCCCGTGTTCTTCAAAATGGGAAAGGATGCGGTGAATGGCTGGATGACCACCGACTACTACTCACCAAACGCGAAAGAGCAAACGCCGGATGGGGAGCAATTCATCAAAGCTTGGACCGCCAAATATAATGAACCGACTCATACTTGGGGGGCGATGACAGCGGACGCTTATAAGATGATCATCGCGGCGATGAACAAATGTAGCGACCCGCACGACCGTGTCTGTGTGAACAAGAATATCCGCGCGACCAGTAATTTCACCGGTATTACCGGCACACTGACGTTGAAAAATGGCGATGCCATTCGCGATGCGGTAATCAATGAAGTAAAAGACGGACAGCTGGCTTACAAAACGGTTGTGCATCCCTAACCCGCAGGCATAAAGGATTGCATGATGGATTTTGCCGTTTTTTTGCAGCAGGTGGTCAATGGCATGAGTTTGGGCAGTATGTATGCGTTGATCGCCATCGGTTATACCATGGTGTATGGCGTACTGCGGCTGATTAACTTTGCCCATGCCGACATTATGATGGTTGGGGCCTACATGACCCTGTTCGCTTTCACTTCCTTCGGGCTGCCCTTTGGGGCAGCTGTTATTTTTGCCATTCTGATCTCGGCTCTACTGGGGATTGTCATCGATCAGATTGCGTATCGTCCGCTTCGGCAGGCATCAAAGATTTCGATGTTGATTACCGCCATCGGTGTCAGTTTCTTCCTGGAAAATTTGTTCAACGTGGTGTTTGGCGGTAGTCCGCGTTTTTTTGATGCGCCGCCTTTCTTTGGCCAGACGGTCAAACTGGGCCGTATCGTCGTGACCAACGTGGCCTGGATTGTACCGTTGGTTACGTTGCTGCTACTGGCGATCATCCTGTTCATTCTCTATCGCACCCGTCAGGGTATGGCGATCCGTGCAGTGGCGTTTGATGTAAACACAGTGCGGCTGATGGGTATTGACGCCAACCAGATTATTGCGTTCGTGTTTGCTCTGGGTAGTGGGCTGGCGGCACTCGGTGGGGTGTTCTATGCCATAAGCTACCCGACCATCGATCCGCTAATGGGGGTGTTGATCGGGCTGAAAGCCTTCGCCGCCGCGGTACTGGGTGGGATAGGCAGTGTTACCGGCGCGGTGATTGGGGGTTTTATCCTTGGTTTTACGGAAGTGGTGGCTGTGGCTGTTTTTCCGGAGCTAGGGGGGTACAAGGACGCCTTTGCTTTTATGTTTTTGATTCTGGTTTTGTTGTTCAGGCCAGTAGGCATTATGGGTGACGAACGACTGGAAAGGAGCCGTTTCTGATGAGAATGCCACAGAATTCCTCCGCGCTATTGTTGGGGTATATTGTTGTGTTTGCGCTGACCTTTCTGGCGCTCTCTCTGCTACAGACGGTGTTTGGTGACTACATCGTCCGTATTTTCTGTAATATCTTTATTTTCATGATACTGGCGGTCAGCTATAACCTGATCAACGGCGTCACCGGGCAGTTGTCGCTGGAGCCAAATGGGTTTGTGGCGATAGGCGCTTATATCACCGCACTGCTGCTGCTGAGTCCAAATGCCAAAACAGATATGTTTGAAATGGCAGCACCGAGTCCGTTCATTCTGGTGTTGCACGCGTCGTTTTTACCTGCGCTGATTATCAGTGGTATCTGTTCCTCGGTGGTAGGAATATGTCTCTCTTTTCCGGTATTCCGGGTGCGGGGCGACTATCTGGCTATCGTCACGTTGGGATTCGGTTTCATCATCAAAATTTTTGCCATCAATAATCCGCAAATTACCAATGGCGCCATTGGGCTGAACGAGATCCCTCAGGTGGGTCATATCCTTTACTGGTGCGGTTTTATCGCCCTGGTGGCGGTATTGTTTATTCTGCAACTGGTGTATTCCAAGTATGGCCGGGCGATGAAAGCGGTACGTGACGATGAGGATGCGGCCATCGCCATGGGTATTAATACGTTTAAAATCAAAACCTGCGCTTTCGCCACCAGCGCTTTTTTCGAGGGCATCGGCGGCGGGTTGCTGGCGTCGTTACTGACGATTATCTCCCCCGATCTGTTTGACTTCATGCTGACATTCCAACTGCTGATCATCATTGTGCTTGGTGGGTTGGGTAGCACCACTGGCGCGATTCTGGGCACTATCATTGTGGTGGGCAGTGGTGAGTGGTTACGTTTTCTCGACCAGCCGCTCACACTCTTCGGGCAGGATTTTGGGTCGCACCCGGGACTGAGGATGGTGGTGTTCTCACTGGTGTTGCTGGTGATTATGCTGTTTGCCCGCGAAGGGTTGCTGGGTAAACAGGAAATCTGGGAAATTCGCAGGAGGCGCCAGAATGGAAAATAATCCACTACTCCGTGTTGATAATGTCACCATGCAGTTCGGTGGACTGCGTGCCATTGATGACGTGAGTTTCAGTATCAATCCGACGGAAATCTTTGGTCTTATCGGCCCTAACGGCGCAGGTAAAACTACGTTATTCAATGTGATTACCGCCAACTATAAACCCACCCTCGGCACCGTCATGCTGGGACAACAAAGGCTCGCCGGACTGAAGCCCAATCAGGTAGTGAACCGGGGGATCGCTCGTACTTTCCAGAATATCCGGCTGTTTCCCTCCATGACGGTGGTGGAAAACGTGCTGATCGGTCTTGACCGATTCATTCATTACTCTTTTCTGGAAGCGGTATTGCGGTTGGGGCGCTTTTTCCATGCTGAACGACAGGCGCGGGAAAAAGTAATGGCACTGCTGGATTATATTGGTATTGCTGAATATGCCGATTCGCTGGCCACCAATTTGAGTTACGGTAATCAGCGTAAAGTGGAGATTGCCCGTGCGCTGGCGACATCGCCTAAACTGTTGTTACTGGATGAACCGGCAGCGGGCATGAACCCCAGAGAGACAGCGGAGTTGGCGCAGCTGATTTTCAGGATGCGTGCGGACTATGGGTTGACGGTGTTGTTGATCGAACACGATATGTCGTTCGTCAATACATTGTGTGAGCGAGTAATGGTGCTGGATTATGGCAAAGCGCTGTTCAATGGTACGCCGCAGGAAGCGGTGAACAATCCGGAGGTGATCGCCGCCTATCTGGGAGACATTGATTATGCTTAAAGCCAGCGATCTTCAGGTGTTCTATGGGCTGATCCAGGGACTCAAAGGCATCGATCTTGAGGTTAACAACAGCGAAATTGTCACGTTGATTGGCAGTAACGGGGCCGGTAAAACCTCTACGCTTAATGGCATCATCAATTTAGTGAAATCGACGGGGGTAGTGACTTTTCTCAACGACGATATCTCCCACAGCCCGACACACCAGATTGTGCGCAAAGGACTGGCGCTGGTGCCGGAAGGACGCAAGGTTTTTACTAATCTGACGATTGAGGAAAATCTGCGTATGGGAGCATATAACAACCCAGTCAATTTTAGTTATCTGCGGGACAAGATGTACGCGATGTTTCCACGATTGAAGGAACGTAGTAACCAGATGGCGGGCACCATGAGCGGTGGTGAGCAGCAGATGCTGGCGATAGCTCGGGCGCTGATGAGTGAGCCGGTACTGCTGATGCTGGATGAACCGAGTCTCGGTTTGGCACCCAAGGTGGTGGGAGAACTGTTCTCCACTATCAAGCAATTGCAGAGTGAAGGAATTACTGTTTTGCTGGTAGAGCAGAATGCTACTGCGGCGCTGAAAATTGCCGACCGGGCTTATGTGCTGGAGAACGGTCATATTGTGCTGCACGGACAAGCCCAGGAGATACTCGCCAACCCGGAAGTGAAAAGGATGTATCTGGGAGGATAACCGTCCCCATTTTTCTATCTCTCTTTCCCTATCAGTGGGTACTTTATACCCACTGATAGGGAAATTCTATTATCTGCCATTTCCATATCGTCCTCTGCTATTATCCTATTATCTTTGTTTATAAAAGTGCGGATATATAGCGATTTATGGAAGTTTGGCTGGAACATCTGGTTACACAGTCGTTGGCGTATTCGCTGATGGCGGTCTTGCTGGTCGCTTTTCTGGAATCTTTGGCGCTGGTGGGTCTACTGCTTCCTGGTACGCTGATGATGGCGTCGCTGGGTGCGCTGATTGGCAGCGGTAAAATGGCGCTCTACCCCGCCTGGGGAATGGGGATTATTGGTTGCCTGTTGGGGGATTGGATCTCCTATTTTATCGGCTGGTATTTCAAGGAACAGTTGCATAGCTGGTCTTTCCTGCAAAAACATCAGGCTTATCTCTATCGCACAGAAAAGACCTTGCATCAGCATCATATTGCTACTGTGCTGATAGGGCGTTTTATTGGGCCGACGCGGCCACTGATCCCGATGATCGCCGGCATGCTGGAGCTGTCGCCCCAGCGTTTTGCATTGCCAAATATTATTGGTTGTCTCACCTGGCCGCCGGTTTACCTGATGCCAGGGATCTTGGCGGGGGTAGCGATTGATATTCCGCACGAAGTAAACAGTAGTAGTTTCAAATGGCTACTGCTGATTACCGCTATTCTGGTATGGGGTGCAGGTTGGTTGTTGTGGCAGTGGTGGCGCGCCAGTCGCGTCGACTACAATAATGACGTCTTTACGCTACAACGTCTGCGCTGGTTTACACCACTGACAACGGCAGTTGCCGTTGTCAGTCTGGTAAAGTTGTGGATGCATCCGCTGATGCCGGTTTACCGCCACCTATTGTGGCAAATTCTGACGAGTTGATTAGCGGTAAAACTCCGCCACCTGATCGAAAATCCGCATTTCGTTACCGTGGCGGCGTACCTGCAATACGTCTTCGAGTTTTTCCACTTGGCTTATCATCTGTGACAATCGTTGGTCTTCTTGCACCAATAACCAGATGCGGCTCTGTTTGCCGCCTGGCAGTGGCATACACATAATCCCTTCCACATTATAGGCGCGACGGGCAAATAGCCCGCAGACGTGGGACATCACACCCGGATGGTTGTGTACCGCAACTTCCAGGGTAACCTGGGTTGAAGTTGATGGTGTTTGCATGGTTTTAATCTCCAATCATCTCAATATTGGCGGCACCCGGCGGTACCATCGGATAGACTTTTTCATTGACATCAATGAAGGCATGGATCAGTGCCGGTCCCGGATGCTGTAAAGCTTCCCGCAGCGCGGTTTGTGGGTCGGCGGCACTATTCAGATCACAAACAGCAAAACCGAACCCAGCGGCAATGGCCAGAAAATTGGTCTGATAGCGATAATCGGAGGCGAAAATGCGTTTTTGATAGAACATATCCTGTTGTTGGTGCACCAGCCCCAGTGATTGGTTATTCATTAGTACAATTTTTACGTTCAGATTTTCTTCCGCGGTGGTCGCCATTTCCTGAATATTCATCATTAAGCTGCCGTCACCAGAGAAACACACCACTGTACGCTGCGGCTCCGCCAATGCCGCGCCGATAGCGGCAGGCAAACCAAACCCCATCGTTCCCAGCCCCCCAGAGGTCAGCCACTGGCGCGGGCGGCGCAATGGATAGGATTGCGCTACCCACATCTGATGCTGGCCCACATCGGTGGAGATAATGGCATTATCGTCCAGTTCCTGTGCGACGGCGCGGATCAAGCCGTAGTGACTCAGTGGGTCATCACTGTTGGGCATACTGAACGGAAACTCTCGTTGCAGTGCCTGCACCGCACCACGCCATACTTCACGTGGTTGAGATTCGATCAGCGGTAGTAACTGGTCCAGCGCCTGGGCGACATCCGCGTTCAGTGCGACATGCGGTTGGCGGATTTTGCCCAGCTCAGCCGGATCGATATCAATGTGGATGATACTGGCATCCGGGCAGAATTGTTCGGCTTTACCGATGGCGCGATCGTCAAACCGAGCCCCCAGCACAATTAACCAATCTGCCTGCTGTAGAATCAGATTGGTTGATCGGGCTGCATGCATGCCCAGCATACCCAGTGATAGCGGATGGTCTACCGGTATGGCTCCCAGCGCCATCAAGGTCATGGTGGTGGGTAGATTGGAACGTTCGGCCAGTTGGCGCGCTTGCTGATGTGCGGCGGCGCTGATAATGCCGCCTCCGAGATAAAGTACTGGACGTTGCGCGGCGTTAATCATCGCTGCTGCCTGACGGATCGACTGAGGATTGACGTCCGGCGGTGTATCGTTGGCACGAATGGCGGGCAATTCAGCCAACTCAATACTGGCAGTCTGCACATCTTTGGGAATATCTACCCACACCGGGCCTGGCCGTCCTGATTGCGCAATGCGAAAGGCATCTTCAATTACGCGAGGCAGCTCGTTGATATCCCGCACCAGATAGTTGTGTTTGGTTACCGGAATGGAGATGCCATAGGTATCTACTTCCTGAAACGCATCCGTGCCAATCATGCTGGAAGAGACCTGACCTGTAATGCATACCAGCGGAATGGAATCGAGTTTGGCATCGGCAATGGCGGTCAGCAGGTTGGTGGCACCTGGGCCGCTGGAAGCCATACAAACCGCAGCTTTGCCACTGGCACGGGCCATGCCTTGAGCAATAAATCCGGCCCCTTGTTCATGGCGGGCCAGTACGTGACGGATAATGTTACTTTGCCCCAACGCATCGTATAACGGCAGTGCGGCACCACCGGGAATGCCGGTTACTGTGGTGATGCCTTGCTGTTCCAGCAGACGGATGATCAGCTCAGCTCCTGTATAACGCATAGTCATATCCTTTATCAGAGCCGGTGCAGGGAAAGAGCGGGGAGGGTGGATATAAGAAACCCCGCTCGGCTTGCGCCGGCGGGGTTTGGGAATCTTTTCTGGATTCGGAACCCGTTACGGCGCGCTGCCGACCACGACCACCACGCGCACGACGACGACCGCGTCATACGCGGTGCTTAGTAGAGCGAAAGTGGAGGAGGTGTGTTTCACGGAGAACCTTATGGTTAATCGTTAATGAACGGATTTATATAAACATAGCCGGTGAAAAATAAACACTACCCCGATGAGGGAAATACACAAAAACCGGTTGTGGATCACATTTATTTATTCTCACGAAGGGAAATACCCAGAATCCGTGCCGCTTCCGTTGTGCCCCGCTGCAAATCACAAGTTGGGCCGTCATAGTAAATATGTCCATCCACCACCAGCACTGTGCGTGAGGCGATGCGGGCCGCGTCTTCCAGATTATGAGAAACCATCAGCAGGGTGAGTTGCCGTTCACTACACACGGTATCCAGTAGTTCCAGCATTTCATAGCGTAATGCCGGGTCCAGCGCGGAAAAGGGTTCATCCAACAGCAAGATCGGTTGCTGGCGGATCAGGCAACGGGCCAGCGCGGCACGTTGACGCTGGCCACCGGAAACCTGCGATGGAAGGCGGTCCAACATCGGTGTCAGTCCAACTTGTTGTGCGATATGGCGCAGGATTTCCTGTTGATGTGCATTCAGTTTCAGGCCAGGGTTGAGGCCCAGCGCGATGTTCTGTTTCAGTGAGAGGTGGGGGAACAGATTATTTTCCTGAAACAGAATCGAGACTGGCCGTTTAGCCGGTGGCGTAGCGTGGTGATCTTGGCCGTTCAATCGTAGCTGGCCGCTGTCTGCCATCAGAAAACCGGCAATCAGACTTAGCAGGGTGCTTTTGCCTGCCCCACTGGGGCCCAGGATCGCTATCCGTTCCCCCGATTGTACCCGGAGATCAAAACGCATCGGCAGGTGTTGGTAGAGGTAGACAAGTTTATCGAGAATGATCATGTTGGCCCGCCAGTTTCTCAATCAGGGTGAACAGGGTAAAGCATAATAACAGCAGGAGCAGGGCGGTTACCGCGCCGTCGGCACTGCGATAAGCGCCAATCTGCTGGTAAAGATAAAACGGTAAGGTGCGGAATTGTTCGTTGCCAAATAGGGCGATGACGCCAAAATCACCAATTGAGAGTACACAGGCAAAGGCCAGCGCTTGTGTGATGGGGAGCTTTAATGCCCGCAGTTCGACCACTTTCAGTCGTTGCCAGCCACGGATATCCAGCGATAAACACAGCTGATTAAACCGTTCTGCCGTGTCATACATTGGGTTTTCCAGCACTTTCAACGCATAAGGGATTGCCATCAAGGCATTGGTCATGACGACCAAGGCGTAAGGCGAATCCGGTAACCCAAACGTATTATTGAACAACAGAAAAAAGCCGGTCGCCAGCACGATACCGGGCATCGCCAGAATCAACATTCCACTCAGATCCATCAATTGCCCGAGAAAGAGGCGCTGGCGCAACTTAAGCTCACGGCTGCTCCACAGTAGCATCATGGTCAGTATGACGCATACAACCCCCGCTGCCAGCGCGATACGCAGTGAGGTGAATAGCGTTTGCCACAGTACAGGTTGCCGCAGAACCTCGAGTAGTGAGGCATTGAGTCCATCGGCGATGACGGCCAACAGCGGCGGTAACAGCAGCAGTAACGCTGCCGCAATCAACAGTGTGTCAAGGCTTCGACTCAGTAAGCTATCCTGTGGATCGCGCCAGTGTTGCTGCTGGCTGTACCCCACCGGCAGCAATTTACCCAAACGTTGACTGAGCAGTACCAGGCCAAGGCAACAGACTATCTGAATGAGCGCCAGCAAAGCCGCCCGTGCTGGATCGTAGTCAAAACTCAGTGCCTGATAGATAGCCAGTTCGATAGTGGTCGCCTCTGGTCCACCGCCTAATGACAGGACGGTGGCGAAACTGGCGAAACAGAGCATAAAAATCAGTGCTGCGGCGGGCAGAATCTGGCGGCGCAACCACGGCCATTCCACAAGGTGAAAGTAATTCCAGCCACGCATGCCCAATTGGGTAGCCAATTGTCTCTGTTCGGTGGCAATACCTTCCAGTGCCTGTAACAGCAGGCGGGTCGCCAGTGGCAGATTAAAAAATACGTGCGCCAGCAGAATGCCTCGCAGACCGTAGGGAGAAAAACGGTATTCAATGCCCACCAATGCCAGTAAATGCGCTAGCCATCCCTGGCGACCGTAGACGCTGAGAATTCCGAATACAGCCACCAGCACCGGCAATACCAGTGTCATGGCACACAGACGCAGTAGCCAACGATGGCCGGGAAAGCGGCGGCGATATAGCGCCCGTGCCAGGAAGATCGCCGGTACCGTCGAAAACAGGGCGGACAGCAGTGCTTGCCAGAACGTGAAGCGGATGACGTGCCACAGGTAATCATCCTGCCACAGTGCGAGCCATTGGTTTGTCGGGGCTTGCTGCCACAATGCCCCAAATGCCAGTGCGGCCGCTGTAACCAGTAATGCTGTGGCCAGCAAGCCGGGCCATAGCCAGTTGAGGGCTAGTGGCTGACGGCGCGTAACCATGCCTGAATCCAGTTATTGCGCTGCTGTGCTACTTGCTGTGGTGTATATTCCAGGGTGTGGGCCGGGATTGTCAGTGCGTTGTAACCCGCGGGTAATTCGGTCTTGATCACCGGGTACATCCAGTTGGTGGTGGGGATGATCTGCTGGAATGCCGGCGTCAACATAAACTGCATGAAACGTGTCGCCAACTGAGGATGTTTACTGGAAGCCAACTGACCGGCCACTTCTACTTGCAGATAATGTCCTTCACTGAAATTGGCGGCAGCGTAATTTGTTTTTTCTCCTCGATGATGTGATACGCCGGAGAGGTGGTGTAGCTCAGTACCAGATCGGCTTCGCCTTTCAGGAACAGACCATAGGCTTCACTCCAGCCTTTGGTGACGGTAACGGTTTTCGCGGCCAGTTTTTTCCATGCCTGTGGTGCCTGATCACCGTAGACTTTCTGCATCCACAGCAGCAAACCTAAACCCGGCGTGCTGGTCCGCGGATCTTGATAGATAACCTTCCATTGTCGAGGACTGTCGATAAGTTCATGCAGACTTTTCGGCGGGTTTTTCAGCGTATCTTTGTTGTAAACAAAGGCGAAATAGCCGTAATCGTAGGGAATGAAGGTGGTATTTTTCCAGCCGCCGGGGACGGTTAGCGCATGGATATCAACATCCGACTGGCGGAACAATCCGGTCTGCGCGGCGGCTTGCACCAGATTATTGTCCAGCCCCAGCACGATATCAGCCTTGGTGTGTTTGCCTTCCATCCGCAGACGGTTTAACAGCGAGACACCATCTTCCAACACCACGAATTTCAGTTCGCAGTCGCACTTCTTTTCAAATGCTTTTTTGACCGCCGGGCCGGGGCCCCATTCAGAGGCGAAGGAGTCATAGGTGTACACCGTTAGCGTTGGTTTGGCGAAAACGGGGGCGGAAATCAATAACAGACAGGACAATAATTTTTTCAACACTTTGCACTCCTGAAGTTTAGGGTGGCAAAGGTCTTTGAGTCAGCAGGAAGCACTCTCAAATCCCTCCGCCGGTGTTAACCGGATCAGGTTCGACGGGTATTTTCTCAGCGATAAAAACGCCATGGCGGCAGGCGAAATTTCCCCGTTTGGGCGGGAATGACAACCTGGTTGCCAGGTTCGTCAATGGCTGTCTGCCATCGGGTTTTTATCGCACCCCGTTGAGAACGGACGTATTGTAAAGACTTCGTAACATAAGGAAAAGTGCCGTGTCAGTTTTCTGGCGGCACAAACCAGGCGGATTTGAAATCAAACCATCCCAGCGTATTCATACGAATACCACGCATACTGCGTTTCCCTTGTAACTGTAGCCAGTGGTGGAACAGCGGATGAATCTGGTGGTTTATCACCCGCATTTGGCTCCACTCCGTGGGTGACAGAGAACCTTCCCGCCAGCGTTTTGCATCTTGCGTCAAATCCTCATCCAGGCAGTGTTGTAATAAGGGGAGTTCATACAGCATGGCGAACAAGGAAAACTCCAGTGGCAGATAGAAATTGGCGCTGCCGAGCCAGATATCACTGGTACCATTGCCTTGATACCAATCGTCATAATCGACGATTTGGACGTTTAACGTGACACCATGTTGTGCCAGCAGTTTCTGCATAATGGCACTGAGATCCTGATATTCCAGATGTTCACGGTAGAACGTCACCGTCAGTTGTCTCAGTCCCTGAGGCTTGTCCTGTAACAGGCTAAGTTGACTATGGTGCCAGCGTGGCAACAGTCCGTAAGCGGGTGACCAATTACTCTGATAAAGCCCATTGGCTTGATTGAGTATGGCTACCGGGCTGAGTACCTGACATAGCCAGCGGCGAATTTCCAGTGATGACGTCAGGGAAGAGCGATGGTCGAACAGCAGAAAGTAGCACCCTTCTTCCAGCCGATTTTCCAGTTTGTTGTTCGGAGAGTCGTCGTTTTGTAACTGAACTGCACAGGAAATCACCTCAGGTGTATCCGGCAATACCCAGATACTGACTTCATCAATTAGGGCGCGGTAACCAAAATAGTCGTCAAAGGCGGTGATTTTCAACTGACTATGACTATTGCGCACCACGGCATAGGGGCCGGTACCAATAGGCTGATGAGCAAAATCCGGCAGTGTTTGCCACTCCTGCGGCACAATCATGGCTGAAGCGCTGCCCAGTAACCACGGCAGCCAGACATCAGTGCTATGCAGTCGAATATCGATCACAAAAGGCGTGGGAGATATGATGTTGTCGATGTGAGTAAACAAGGGCAGTGAGGTTAACCGACTCAAAGACGTCACGATATCGTCCATGGTCATCTCGCGGCCGTGGTGGAAACGGACCGCCGGGCGTAAATAAAACCGCCAGTGCAACGGTGAAATTTGCTGCCAGTGGTGGGCTAGATCCGGTTGTAGTTCCCCATTTTCCTCATTTATGTTGGTCAATCCGCTGAAAATCTGGCGGGCTATATGCATTTCTGAACGTCGCAAGGCGGTACCAGGCAGCAGATTGCGCATCGGGCGGTAATAAGCGATACGTAGTAAATGCTTGCCTTGACGGAAGCTGCGACCCAGATGTGACAACAGCATTTGTCGTAAGGTCTCCTTATCGCCCACCAGTTGCACCAACTGATCGATACGATCCTGCTCCAGCAGGTCTTCCGCCCGTTGCTGTTGCAGCGCCAGGCCAGTATAGAGGAACGTGAGTTTTGACCGTTTCCCCCGACCGACTTCAGCGTGCCAGATTAACCAACCCTGTTTTTGCATGGCGCCCAGCAGGGATCGAATGTGGCGGCGTGAGCAGCTCAAAACCCCGGTTAACTCCTGCAGGGTAGTTTCAGTAGTTTGTCCCTGAAAGCATTGCCATAACCTGATGAACTGTTGTTGCAGGCGAGTGGACGACATAAAAGGGGAACTCCGCGACTGAAAGTCATCAATATATCTTTCCCTATATTACGTCGATACTTTTACTTAGTGAAAGGCTAAAAGGTATTTAGTGAAAAGTCAGGAGATGGATTATGGACTCATTCCGATTGTACAGCTTCTATCAACATTACTTTTCAACCTGCAAGGCAAAATGGTGTGGTTGGTTATCTGTTCAGCAGCGGATGGATCTATTACAGCAGGCCACACAATGGAAGATTGAAACCCTCTCTGAAGAAGAGTATCGCCGCTGGTTATGAGTCAGAGAGCGGTGTGAATGGAAATAATCTGTGTATTCTGAGTAATGGTGCATGTCACCAGCCAGCGAATTCCTTCGCTGGCTTTTTTTTATTGTTCTTTTCGGGTTATTCCACCGGTTTCAGCCGGGCGACAAAGTGACGCAATACCGGGGGTTCGTAGGTAAAGGTCAGTCCCTTGATGCTGGTGGCCCGCTCTTTCAGTGCAATCAGTGAATCGGCGATATAGTCCATGTGGTCGTTAGTATAAACCCGGCGTGGAATGGTCAAGCGTAGCAGTTCCAGCGGTGAGGGTTTCTGTTTGCCAGTATCTGGATCGCGTCCTAGCAGCAGTGACCCGATCTCAACGCTGCGAATTCCCGCTTCCAGATAGAGTTCGTTATTCAATGCTTGTGCCGGGAATTGTTCTGCCGGGATGTGTGGCAGCATTTTTCTGGCATCGACAAATACCGCGTGACCACCAACCGGGTACTGAATCGGAATGCCGCCCGCTTTCAACCGTTCACCAAGGTATGTCACCTGGCCGATACGGTAAGTCAGATGGTCTTCATTCATACCTTCTTCCAGACCGATGGCCAGGGCTTCCATATCGCGCCCGGCCAATCCGCCATAGGTCACAAAACCTTCCATTGGTACGCAGCGGATACGGACATCATTAAACAAGTCCTCATCACTACGGAAACAACACAATCCGCCAATATTCACCATCGAATCTTTTTTCGCCGACATGGTCAGCATATCGCCGTACTGATACATCTCGAGGACGATCTCTTTGATGGAGCGGTTTTCATAACCCGCTTCCCGCTGTTTGATAAACCAGGCGTTTTCACAAAAACGGGCGGAGTCGATCACGACCGGAATCTGGTGCTGTTGGGCAATGCGGTATACCTCACGCATGTTTTTCATCGAAACCGGCTGGCCGCCGGAACTGTTGCAGGTGATAGTAGTGATAATCGCCACCACATTCTCCGGGCCGTGTTGTTCAATGGTGGTTTGCAGCAGATCGAGGTCAAAATCCCCTTTCCAGTCATAGTAGGTAGTGGTGTCAAAAGCTTTGGGCGTGACCACATTAATGGCTCGGGCACCGTTCAGCTCCACATGGGCGGCGGTGGTATCGAAATGGAAATTGGAAATAAAAATGGGCTTTTTGCCACCGCCCTCCCGCTGTTTTTTGGCGATAAGGCAAGGAAACAGGATTTGTTCTGCGCCACGTCCCTGATGGGTTGGGATAGTAAAGGGGTAGCCAAGTAGCGTTTTTACCTGATCACACAAATGGTAGTAGTTGCGCGAGCCTGCATAGGCTTCATCGCCCATCATCAGCCCTGCCCACTGGCGGTCACTCATGGCACCGGTGCCGGAATCGGTCAGCAGATCGATATACACATCCTCACTGCGCAACAGGAACGGGTTATAACCGGCTTCCTGCAAGGCGTTTTCACGCTCGATACGCGTAGTCATACGGATGTTTTCTACCATTTTGATGCGAAAAGGTTCGGGAATACGTTTCATGTAATTTTTCCAGACAAATAAAAACCAGGACAACGGCATGGCAAAAATGCCAGGCATTGTTGAAAAAAATAAAAGCAGAAAGATCAGCGCGAGGCTGAATCAGGCATGAAACGGACGGGGAAAGTCGTTGGTCAGACGATAATCGATATTAAACCAGGGACGGGAATCGCCGGAGATGCTCAGGCGGTAACACCGGATGATGCGTGTCATGAGTCCTCCTTATCTCGGTGTGCAATAAACTTACAATCTACAGCATAGGCCAGAAATAAGGTAGAAAACCGTGATCGTGATGGCAACCTCGATCTGACAGGAAACCTGCTTTTATGCACTAGTCGGAGACATCTATGGTGTACTGGAGCCAAAGCCTACGTCGAGAGTGATAAAAAAGCCCACCTTGGGTGGGCTGAGTTCGATGACAACATGCATATTGCGATGATAATGGAGAGATCGTAAAGACACTGCAAGTACATCCTTGTCAGCACAAACTGCGTCATTGCTGACGCGGATGCTTTACTCTCTTCTCCCGTTATCAACGCAAAAATGCAGGTTGATGCTGTTCGTAATGGCTGATATCGGTTTCGTGTTGCAGCGTCAGGCCGATACTGTCCAACCCGTTAATCATGCAGTGACGGCGGAAACTATCAATCTCGAACGGGTAGCTTTTGCCGCCGGCCTGCACGGTTTGCGTTTCCAGATCCACAGTGAAGGTGATGCCTTCCTGACTTTCCACCAGTGTGAACAGATCGTCAATATCAGATTCATTCAGCGTAACCGGCAGCAGTTGGTTGTTAAATGCGTTGCCGTAAAAAATATCGGCGAAACTCGGTGCGATCACCACCTTGAAACCGTAATCGGTCAGTGCCCACGGAGCATGCTCACGAGATGAGCCACAGCCGAAGTTTTCTCGGGCCAGCAAAATACTGGCACCTTTGTAACGCGGTTTGTTCAGCACAAAATCCGGATTAGCTTCTTTGCCTGCATCATCCAGGAAACGCCAGTCGTTAAACAGATGCTGTCCAAAACCGGTACGAGTCACTTTCTGTAAAAACTGTTTTGGAATGATGGCATCCGTGTCGACGTTGGCGGCATCCAGCGGAACCACCAAACCAGTATGTTGAGTAAATTTAGCCATGTGGCAGTCCTCTTCAGTTCAGTTCACGGATGTCGGCAAAATGACCGGCTACGGCAGCGGCAGCGGCCATGGCCGGGCTGACCAGATGAGTACGACCACCGCGCCCCTGACGACCTTCAAAGTTACGGTTACTGGTAGATGCACAGCGCTCGCCCGGATTCAGGCGGTCATTATTCATGGCCAGACACATGGAGCAGCCGGGCAGACGCCATTCGAAACCGGCGTCGATAAAGATCTTGTCCAGACCTTCCTCCTCCGCCTGTGCTTTCACCGGACCGGAGCCGGGCACCACAATCGCCTGTACGCCACTGGCCACTTTCCGACCTTTAGCAATCGCTGCGGCCGCACGTAAATCCTCAATGCGGGAGTTGGTGCAGGAGCCAATAAAGACCTTGTCGATAGCAACTTCTGTCAGTTTTACACCGGATTGCAGGCCCATGTAGGCCAGTGCTTTTTCTGCCGAGGCGCGTTCTACCGGATCGGTAAAGGATTCCGGTGCCGGAATAATCTGGTTCACGGCAATCACCTGGCCAGGATTGGTGCCCCAGGTGACCTGCGGTGCGATATCGGCGGCGTTTAGCGTCACAACACGATCAAAGTGTGCGTCGGCATCCGATTTCAGGGTACGCCAGTAAGCCACTGCGGCATCCCAGTCGCTGCCTTTCGGTGCGAACTGACGGCCTTTCAGATAAGCGAAAGTGGTTTCATCCGGTGCAACCAGACCCGCTTTGGCACCCATTTCAATCGCCATGTTGCACAGTGTCATGCGGCCTTCCATGCTCAGCGCTTCGATCGCTTCACCACAGAATTCCACCACGTGGCCAGTACCACCGGCACTACCGGTTGTACCGATGATTGCCAGTACGATGTCTTTGGCGGTGATGCCCGGAGCTGCTTTGCCAGTGACCTCAATCTTCATGGTTTTGGCGCGACCCTGCTTCAGGGTTTGCGTTGCCAGTACATGCTCAACCTCAGAGGTACCGATACCAAATGCCAGTGAGCCGAACGCGCCGTGGGTGGCGGTATGAGAGTCACCGCAGACGATAGTCATACCTGGCAGCGTCATGCCCTGTTCTGGCCCGATAACATGCACGATACCTTGATAAGGGTGGTTCAGGTCATACAGCTGCACACCGAATTCGGCGCAGTTTTTAATCAGTTCCTGCATCTGAATACGAGCCATGTCACCACTGGCGTTGATATCACGCGTCTGGGTGGAGACATTGTGGTCCATGGTGGCGAAAGTCTTGCCTGGCTGGCGTACCTGACGTTTCATGGCCCGTAAACCATCAAACGCCTGGGGTGACGTCACTTCATGCACCAGATGACGGTCGATATACAACAGCGGTGTTTCATTCGGCGCTTCGTGAACGATATGAGCATCGAACAGTTTCTGATATAAGGTTTTAGCCATGATTAAACTCCCTCGGCGACAAATCGGGCGATGGCATCGCCCATTTCATCAGTAGTTACGGCTTTACCATCACTGGCCAGATCGCCAGTGCGATAACCTTCTGCCAACGCCCGGTTCACGGCCTGATCAATGGCATCCGCAGCGTCATCTGCGTTCAGGCTGTAGCGTAACAACAAGGCGGTAGAGAGGATTTGCGCAATAGGATTGGCGATGTTTTTGCCCGCAATATCCGGTGCGGAACCGCCAGCAGGTTCATACAGACCAAACCCGTTCTCGTTCAGGCTGGCCGACGGCAGCATTCCCATGGAACCGGTGATCATGGCGCACTCATCCGACAGAATGTCGCCGAACAGGTTGGAACACAACAATACATCAAACTGCGATGGATCCTTAATCAACTGCATGGTGGCGTTATCGATATACAGATGAGACAAACGTACATCCGGATAATCACGAGCGATTTCGCTAACGATTTCACGCCACAGAATGGAGCTTTGCAGCACATTGGCCTTGTCGATAGACGTTACGATACTGCGGCGTTTGCGTGCCGACTCAAACGCGATGCGAGCAATGCGCTCAATTTCAAAACGGTGATAAACCTCGGTATCGAAGGCCCGTTCATGCATCCCGCTACCTTCGCGACCTTTGGGCTGACCAAAATAGATACCGCCCGTCAGTTCGCGCACGCACAGAATGTCGAAGCCTTTGGCGGCGATGTCGCTACGTAGTGGACAGAACGCTTCCAGTCCTTGATACAGCCGTGCCGGACGCAAGTTGCTGAACAGGCGAAAGTGTTTGCGCAATGGCAGTAGTGCGCCGCGTTCAGGTTGTTCTGCTGGTGGCAGATGTTCCCATTTTGGCCCACCTACGGAACCGAACAGGATAGCGTCGGCTTGTTCACAACCGGCGATGGTGCTCTGGGGTAATGGCGTATTCTGGCGGTCAATGGCAATACCACCAACATCATATTCGCTGGTGGTGATGCGTAGGCCAAAACGCTGACGCACCGCGTCCAGCACCTTATAGGCTTGCGCCATGACTTCCGGGCCGATGCCATCACCTGGCAAGACGGCGACATGGTAATTCTTGGTCATCACACTGTTTCCTGACTGTTGTTGTGTTGCTGTAAACGTTGAACTTCTTTTTCGACCAGTTGTGCACGCTTAATGTTGTTTAATACGTTAACCATGGCATTAGCAGAGGACTCAACGATATCCGTTGCCAGACCGACACCATGGAAACGGCGACCCTGATATTCCACTACGATATCTACCTGCCCCAGCGCATCCTTCCCTTGTCCCTTGGCGGACAATTGATATTTGACCAGCGTAATCGAATAACCGGTGATGCGGTAAATTGCCTGATAAACGGCATCTACCGGGCCGTTACCGGTAGCGGCTTCGGATTTGATGTCATCACCACACATCAATTTAACCGAGGCGGTTGCCATCACACTGGAGCCAGATTGCACGCTGAAATAATCCAGATGATAAAATTCGGAGGTTTCCTGCTGGCTGTTAATAAAGGCCAGTGCCTCCAGGTCATAGTCGAACACCTGGCCCTTCTTGTCGGCCAGTTTCAGGAATGCGGTGTACAGTTTGTCCATATTGTAGTCACCGTCTTTGTAACCCATCTCTTCCATGCGGTGTTTCACGGCAGCCCGACCGGAACGCGAGGTCAGATTTAACTGGACTTCTTTCAGACCAATCGACTCCGGCGTCATGATTTCGTAGTTTTCACGATTCTTCAGCACACCATCCTGATGAATGCCGGAAGAGTGTGCGAATGCATTGGCACCCACCACCGCTTTGTTAGCCGGAATGGGCATGTTACAAATCTGGCTGACTATCTGACTGGTACGATAAATTTCTTGATGATTGATATTGGTGTGGACTTTCAGGATGTCCGGGCGGGTTTTAATCGCCATGATGACTTCTTCTAGTGCACAGTTACCCGCACGTTCACCAATACCGTTCAGCGTGCCTTCAACCTGACGTGCGCCGGCCTGTACTGCGGCAATAGAGTTACCGACAGCCATACCCAGGTCGTCGTGACAATGTACGGAGATAATTGCTTTGTCTATGTTGGGAACGCGGTTGTACAGGGTAGAGATGATGCCGCCGAATTGAATTGGGGTGGTATAACCGACGGTGTCTGGAATATTGATGGTACTAGCTCCTGCATTAATGGCGGCTTCTACGATACGGCACAGGTTGTCGATTGTCGTACGTCCCGCATCTTCACAGGAGAATTCGACATCATCGGTATAATTACGCGCTCGTTTCACTGAGTGAATGGCTTTTTCTACCACCTGTTCAAAAGACATGCGCAGTTTGGATTCTATATGCAGCGTAGAGGTTGCCAGGAATATATGGATACGGAATGCTTCTGCGACGCGCAGCGCTTCAGCAGCGACATCAATGTCTTTGTCTACACAGCGGGCTAATGCGCAGACACGGCTGTTTTTGATTTGACGGGCAATGGTTTGTACAGATTCAAAATCACCCGGAGAGGATACCGGGAAACCTACTTCCATGACGTCAATTCCCATCCTTTCCAGCGCCATCGCTATCTGGATTTTCTCCTTCACACTCAGGCTGGCCTGCAGTGCCTGTTCACCGTCACGCAACGTCGTATCAAAAATAATGACTTGCTGGCTCATCGGTCTGGTTCCTTTTGTTTCGTTTGTTTAGAGCGCCGGCGAGTAAAAAAAAACCCGCGCATTGGCGCGGGTTTTTCAGGTGTAAGTGAAATCAGTTCTGCATTTCGCCCACCGGCATACCGCGCATAGATGCGTGTAGTAGTAGGCCTAGTAGTTGAGCGAAGTTATACATACTGATGTCATCCGAGTAATTTAATAAATCTCAATGTTGCTTTATTGGTACTTGATTCCCCAGATTATGTCAACCTCTGATTTTTCCCACCAGTTAAACAATGCGCGGCTTGCTGCCTCTCACTTGGTGTGTCGGCAGTGAAAAGATCTTTGAACCGTATAAGTTGCACGATAGATTGCGGATAAATCACGTAACCTGTCTGTTGTGTTTTCAGGTGTACGCATCCATGAATAACTACCATTTACACCTTGTTCATCGTATCTAACATCCCAATCAGGTGCGTCAGGCAATGAATGATGTGAAACCCACTGCCATGTGTGCGGTGTCGCGTTGCTATGAAAAGGTTTACAGCGGGATTCATGAACAGGTAGTGCAAGCTCCTTGGTATCGTCGAGTTTTATTTCTCCGGGTGATGGTTCAAGGCCGGCAGGTATTTTTACGGCAGCAGCGTGGAAAACGGCCCGGTATCTGGCGTAATCTGATGTATCGTTATGCTGATCGACTGGAGTTGCTGCGCCACACTCATATGCTGGACATGTTTAATCAGCGGCTGCAGGAGATACAGAAAGAGTTTGCTCATTTTGAGCAGGTAAAAAAATTCACGCTTTTTTCGGCACCGTTTTCCATGAAACAAGGAGCGTTGACACTTACGCTAAAACTCCGCCGCAAAGTGATACAACAGCGATATCAACTGGAAATTGATGCAATGTACGTCTAGGTTCAGTGAGATCGGCGGCAATAACACCGATTAGTTATTGTTTTTTTGTCAAAATTTCACGCTGTAATTAGCGACCATTGCAGGATATTTTTAGATTCGATGGGGACTCCATAGCGTTTTATCTCAATGGATAATCTTTTAACAGTTTATTTACCAGAATACCTCTATCTACAGGTGTTACTTGCGGTTTGCCTGCACCATAATCTGGCGTTATGTTGACGAGTTATATCTAAAAAAATAACGTGAGCGTGGGGAATTTCCCCGCCATACGGAAGCGATTCGCTATTTGAACAAAAGAGGCAAACCCATGGAGATGTTGTCAGGCGCCGAGATGGTGGTCCGATCGTTGATCGATCAGGGCGTAAAACATGTGTTTGGCTATCCGGGCGGAGCAGTGCTGGATATCTACGACGCTTTGCATACGGTTGGTGGAATCGAGCATATTCTGGTGCGCCATGAGCAAGGCGCGGTACATATGGCTGATGGTTATGCTCGAGCTACCGGAAGAGTAGGGGTGGTGCTGGTGACATCAGGACCGGGAGCAACCAATGCGATTACCGGTATTGCCACAGCTTACATGGATTCTATCCCTTTGGTGGTGATTTCGGGTCAGGTGGCGACGTCACTGATTGGTTATGATGCCTTTCAGGAATGCGACATGGTAGGCATTTCTCGCCCGGTGGTGAAGCATAGTTATCTGGTCAAGCAGGCGGAGGATATTCCCACCACGCTGAAAAAGGCGTTTTATCTGGCGTCCAGTGGACGTCCAGGTCCGGTGGTGGTGGATTTGCCGAAAGATATCATGAATCTGGCGAATAAATTGCCTTATGCCTATCCGGACCATGTCAGCATGCGTTCTTATAATCCCACGGTGCAAGGGCATAAAGGCCAGATCAAGCGGGCCCTGAATACGCTGCTGGCAGCAGAAAGACCGGTGGTTTATAGCGGTGGTGGGGTGATTAACGCGGGTTGTCATCAGGAACTGCGTGAACTGGCCGAGAAGCTGAATCTGCCTGTAGCACAGTCTTTGATGGGATTGGGCGGTTTCCCGGGAACACATCGTCAGAGTTTGGGGATGTTAGGGATGCACGGTACCTATGAAGCAAACATGGCGATGCATAACGCCGATGTGATTTTTGCTGTCGGTGTGCGTTTTGACGACCGTACCACCAATAATCTGTCCAAATATTGTCCGAATGCCACCATATTGCATATTGATATCGACCCGGCTTCTATTTCAAAAACAGTCAACGCTGACATTCCTATTGTGGGTGATGCCAAGCAGGTGCTGAGTCTGATGTTGACGTTACTGGGACAGGATCGTGCTGCACAGCAAGGGGGTGATGCTCTGCGCGACTGGTGGCAGAGCATTGAGCAGTGGCGCGCCCGTCACTGCCTGAAGTACATCGAGAGTAGTGATACTATTAAACCTCAGGCGGTGATCGAAACGGTGTATCGCCTGACTGAAGGTAAGGCTTATGTGGCGTCCGACGTAGGGCAGCATCAGATGTTCGCCGCATTGTATTATCCGTTTGATTTGCCGCGCCACTGGGTCAATTCGGGTGGACTGGGTACCATGGGGTTTGGTTTGCCTGCCGCACTGGGGATTAAGCTGGCGTTGCCGGAAGAAACCGTTATCTGTATCACTGGCGACGGCAGCATCCAGATGAACATTCAGGAGCTTTCCACCGCGCTGCAATATGATCTACCGGTGGTGGTGGTTAATCTGAACAACCGTTTCCTGGGTATGGTGAAGCAGTGGCAGGATATGATTTATTCTGGACGTCATTCCAGCTCTTACATGGAGTCTCTGCCTGATTTCGTCAAGTTGGCGGAAGCCTACGGGCATGTTGGTATCGCCATTGATACGATTGAGGAGCTGGAACCTAAGCTGAAAGAGGCGTTGGCACATAAGAACCGGCTGGTATTTGTTGATGTCAGAGTGGATAGCAATGAGCATGTCTATCCCATGCAGATCCGTGGCGGCGGAATGGACGAAATGTGGTTAAGCAAAACGGAGAGAACCTGATGATGCGTCGGATTTTATCAGTATTACTGGAGAATGAATCGGGTGCTTTGTCGCGCGTTATCGGACTGTTTTCCCAGCGGGGCTACAATATTGAAAGCTTGACGGTGGCGCCTACTGACGATCCCACACTATCCCGCATGACTATTCAGACCGTGGGGGATGAGAAAGTGCTGGAACAGATTGAAAAGCAGCTGCATAAGCTGGTGGATGTCTTGCGCGTCAATGAATTAGGACAAGGGGCTCATGTTGAACGTGAACTCATGTTGGTGAAACTCCAGGCGACTGGTTACGGTCGTGAGGAAGTGAAACGCAGTACGGAAATTTTCCGTGGTCAAATTGTGGATGTGACTTCCTCTCTTTATACTGTGCAACTGGCAGGTACCAGCGATAAGCTGGACGCTTTCCTGCATGCGGTACGTGAAGTCGCAGACATTGTCGAGGTGGCGCGCTCTGGTGTTGTTGGCGTGTCGCGTGGTGATAAGATCATGCGTTAATACGCCAGATAATATACTGATAGGTAGCAAGGGCCCGATAATAATATCGGGCCTATTAATATCATTTCTCTTCGTCTTATAGATGATAAAAACGGTTGCCCGCCAGTAGATTCTGCGGTTAGATCGGCACGATAACCTTGGTTAATCTATGGTTATCACTCTATTTTTATTTTTTATCCGACTTAATTAAGGGGTTACCGTGAAACTGGATGAAATCGCGCGTCTTGCGGGTGTTTCACGCACTACTGCCAGTTATGTGATCAACGGTAAGGCAAAACAGTATCGCGTTAGCGATAAGACCGTAGAAAAAGTCATGGCGGTGGTAAGAGAACACAATTATCATCCTAACGCTGTCGCCGCTGGTCTGCGTGCCGGGCGTACCCGTTCAATTGGATTGGTGATTCCCGATCTGGAAAATACCAGTTATACGAAGATTGCCAATTATCTGGAGCGTCAGGCCCGTCAGCGTGGTTACCAGCTGTTGATTGCCTGTTCTGAAGATCAGCCTGATAATGAAATGCGTTGTATTGAGCATCTGTTACAGCGCCAGGTTGATGCCATTATCGTTTCCACGGCATTACCGCCGGAACATCCTTTCTATCAACGTTGGGCAAACAATAGTTTGCCTATTATTGCGCTGGATCGTGCTCTGGATAGAGAACATTTCACCAGTGTGGTCGGTGCGGATATGGAAGACTCGGAAATGTTGGCTCAAGAGCTGCGCAAGATTCCGGCTAATAGCATCATGTATTTGGGCGCGTTGCCGGAACTATCCGTCAGTTTCCTGCGTGAACAAGGATTCCGTCAAGCTTGGGCTGATGATCCGCGTCAGGTGGACTATCTCTATGCCAACAGTTATGAGCGAAGTGCCGCCGCCGCTGTGTTTGCACAGTATTTACAGGATCATCCTATGCCGGAGGCCCTGTTCACAACCTCTTTCCCATTGTTGCAGGGCGTAATGGATGTGACGTTGAAGAAGAGCGGTCGGCTGCCAACTCATCTGGCGATCGCTACCTTTGGTGATAATGAGTTACTGGATTTTCTTGAATGCCCGGTACTGGCTGTGGCTCAGCGACACCGTGAGGTTGCCGAACGTGTACTGGAACTGGTTCTTGCCAGCCTGGATGAACCACATAAGCCTAAACCGGGATTGAACCGGATTCGCCGTAATCTCTATCGCCGTGGTTCTCTGAGTCGGGGTTAATATTTTCTATTAACATCAGGTGCCATAATTATTTTCACTATGGCACCTGTTAAGAAAGTTCTCATTTTCTCGATGTCATCTTTTATTCCAGTGAGTGGTTATCACGAAATAATCAATGGCTGACAATCTGCCTTTGATTGGCGCCCTTTACCCGGAAAAGATGTCTGCAATATTCCAAAAAATAACCATATGCGACGCCCATAACCATAGATATCAGCGCATTACTGGTTACGGCTGTCATTATTTGAGCAGGATCTGCACCTATCGACCATAGAACGGCAATATAAACGGGAGATTGAAAACTCACATAGGCAAACAGGTCGGCCAGATTCTGCATCCATCGATGGTGAGAGCCGAATTTCATCACCAAAAGCAAAATTCGATCGCGGTATATACCATATGGCCAGGCAACGAAAATATTCACTGGAATGGAAAGTAATCGAGAGGAAAGAGATTGCTGGAATGTCATACCTGAAAGCAGGATTTCAATGGCCATGCCGGTGATAAAGCAATAAACCACCATTGCAAAGGTATCCGCAAGTGCATTGCGCCATCGTGAAGTAGGGGAAAGCATACGGATAAAGCTCCAGTGTTGATATAGAGATATAATCAGGATTGTGCTTGTTATTTGGTTTTTTATTTTGCAATATTGCTTTTTGTGCAGTTTACATCACTGTTTATAAATAAATAAGTAGCTTAAAATTTTTATTTACATCTGTTTTTTCTATATTCTCGTTACTTTATTAGTTCAAATTTGAATTTTCATTTGATTATCGCTTGGAAAGCATAAAAATATAGATAAAACATTGGGTTGTGTTTTCATGGGGCAGAATTGGCTTATGTTGAGTGTTTGTAAATGATGGTGGCGTGGAAGTAATAGCGAAAACAATTCACTGGCAGGGGAATAAGCACTGTAAATATAAACAGTTATTCAGCGTATTTTTGCAAAAAAAAACAAATTTTTATTTTTTTGAGAATCCATAACGCCAATTAAAGTGAAAAATTACGTTAACCACGTCAAAAAAATGGGATGTAGTCAAAAATAAATGTTAATAAAATGTTAATTTCAACCTAAACAAGAAACCATTAGTGCAAAAATGCTGAAAAATCAGTCATGAATTACTATTCGGGTTATTCCGATAATATAAACATTACGTATCTATATGTGACAATGAAAATAATATTTTGTGGAATAAAAAACGCTATATTTTCACGTCGAATTTTTTGAGTCATTAATTTTCCTTAAATTATCACAGTCTTAATCTTCATTAATCCATTTTGATGTTTTTTAAACAGTCGTTTCCCTTCCGAATTGCGCCGGAAATAATTACCGGACGCGTCGTCACTCGCTTGACAAGCTTTTAATACCCTCCGTAAACTCTAATTAGTGGGATTTTGTGGGGCAAAGTGGTAAAAATGACCATTAAGGATTAAACGCAGTCATGTTTCGTGGGGCGACGCTGGTTAATCTCGACAGTAAAGGGCGGCTTGCCGTACCAACCCGTTATCGGGAAGTACTGAACGAGGAAGCTCAAGGTCAAATGGTTTGTACCATTGATCTTCATCAGCCCTGCCTGCTGCTTTACCTGTTACCTGAATGGGAAATTATTGAACAAAAGCTTTCTCGTTTATCGAGTATGAATCCCGCCGAACGTCGTGTTCAGCGTTTGTTGTTGGGGCATGCCAGTGAGTGTCAGATGGATAATGCCGGACGTTTATTGTTAGCGTCCACGTTGCGGCAACATGCGGGACTTACAAAAGAAGTGATGCTGGTTGGCCAGTTCAATAAGTTTGAACTGTGGGATGAACAGACCTGGTATCAACAAGTCAAGGAAGATATAGACGCTGAACAAACAACTCAGGAACCGTTATCTGAGCGGTTACAGGACTTATCACTATAGTCATGGTAGAAAATTATAAGCATACCACCGTCCTGTTAGATGAGGCCGTTAATGGCCTGAAGATCCGTAGTAACGGCATTTATATTGACGGTACCTTTGGTCGCGGTGGTCATTCCCGCCTTATTCTGTCCCATCTTGGGCCAGACGGTCGTCTGCTGGCGATCGATCGTGACCCACAGGCGATTGTAGCTGCCAACGCGATTGATGATACGCGTTTTTCTATTATCCACGGGCCTTTTTCTGAATTGGCTGATTACGTGCAGGAACGTGAGCTGACGGGGAAAATCGACGGAATATTGCTCGATTTAGGTGTCTCATCGCCGCAGCTGGACGATCCAGAGCGTGGTTTTTCGTTTATGCGTGATGGACCGCTGGATATGCGAATGGATCCCACTCGTGGTATCTCCGCCGCCGAATGGCTGATGAAGGCTGAAGCCGAAGACATTGTCTGGGTATTAAAAACGTTTGGTGAGGAGCGTTTTGCCAAGCGCATTGCACGAGCCATTGTCGAGCGCAACAAGATCTCTCCGCTGACGCGAACTAAAGAGTTGGCTGAACTGATCGCTGCAGCCAGTCCGGTTCGTGAGAAGCATAAACATCCAGCTACGCGTTCGTTCCAGGCCATCCGTATTTATATCAATAGTGAGTTGGAAGAGATTGAGCAGGCGTTGGCTGGTGCACTGACTGTGTTGGCTCCTCATGGTCGGCTTTCCGTTATCAGTTTTCATTCCCTGGAAGATCGTATTGTTAAACGTTTTATCCGTCAGCATAGCCGGGGACCACAGGTTCCGGCCGGTTTGCCGTTGACGGAAGATCAGCTACGTAGCCAGGGCGGGCGGACGCTCAAGGTAGCTGGAAAGATGATGCCTTCTGACGCCGAAATTGCGGAAAACCCGCGAGCGCGGAGTTCAGTACTGCGTTTTGCGGAGAGACTGGCGTCATGATGGGCAATGAGCGCCATGGTTTAGTTGGCGTCATCGGTGAAGATTTACTGCGTAATGGCAAGCTTCCTTTGTTGCTATTAATTGCAGTTCTGGTTTCCGCACTACTGGTGGTAACGACTACTCACCGTACTCGCTTACTGACGGCGCAGCGTGAACAGTTATTGTTGGAGCGTGATGCATTAGATATTGAGTGGCGCAATCTGATTCTGGAAGAGAATGTACTGGGTGACCATAGCCGTATTGAGCAGATTGCGACAGAAAAATTACACATGGAGCATGTTGATCCTTCACAGGAAAATATTGTGGTTAAACAATGAACTGATAGGCACCGCTAAATAATGAGAGTAACACGCACAAGAAGGTTAAAACGCCAGGAAGAACATGCCAGCTTTGTTAGCTGGCGTTTTGCATTGATCTGTGCTGGCATTCTTTTGTGCATGGTTGGTCTGATGCTGAGAATAGCCTACCTTCAGGTGATTAATCCCGATCAGTTGGTGCGTGAAGGCGATATGCGTTCCCTGCGTGTACAGGAAATTCCCACTTCTCGCGGTATGATCAGTGATCGGTCCGGGCGTCCGTTGGCGGTGAGTGTGCCTGTCAATGCGGTGTGGGCAGACCCAAAAGATCTTAATGACCACGGTGGGATCACGCAGGATACCCGTTGGAAAGCACTGTCGGATGCGTTGGACATTCCCCTTGACCAGTTAGCGGCGAAAGTGAATGCCAACCCGAATAGTCGTTTTGTTTATCTGGCTCGCCAGGTTAATCCGACAATTGGCGAATATATCCATAAGTTGAAGCTTCCTGGTATTAATCTGCGTCAGGAGTCGCGCCGTTACTATCCTTCCGGACAAGTGACGGCTCATTTGATTGGATTTACCAATATTGATGGTAAAGGCATCGAAGGTGTCGAAAAAAGCTTCGACCGTTGGTTAACAGGCCGGCCGGGAGAGCGTACGGTGCGGAAAGACCGTTTTGGCCGGGTTATTGAAGATGTCTCTTCTGTTGACAGCCAGGCGGCGCACAATCTGATATTGAGCATTGATGAGCGTTTGCAGGCGTTGGTTTACCGGGAATTGAACAATGCAGTGGCGTTTAATAAAGCTGAATCCGGTACGGCGGTATTGGTTGATATCAATACGGGGGAAGTGCTGGCAATGGCAAATAGTCCTTCCTATAACCCAAACAATCTGGCGGGTACACCAAGCAGTGCGATACGTAACCGAGCCATCACCGATATCTTCGAACCGGGTTCAACGGTTAAACCAATGGTCGTGATGACGGCTTTACAACGTAATATCGTCAATGTCGATTCGGTACTAAATACGCTACCTTATTATATTAAAGGCCATGAAATCAGAGATGTAGGCCATTACAAAGAATTATCGTTAACCGGGGTGCTGCAAAAATCCAGTAACGTCGGGGTGTCGCGATTGGCACTGGCCATGCCTGCGTCGGCGTTAGTTGATACTTATTCTCGTTTTGGCATAGGCAAACCGACAAATCTGGGATTGGTGGGGGAAAGCCGCGGGCTTCTCCCAGATAGGCAACGCTGGTCTGACCTTGAACGCGCAACTTTTGCTTTCGGCTATGGACTGATGGTGACACCACTCCAACTGGCACGTGTCTACGCTACCATCGGTAGTTTTGGTATTTACCGCCCTCTATCGATCACCAAAGTCGATCCCCCGGTTCCTGGTGAACGTATTTTCCCTGAAAAAATTGTCCGGACGGTGGTGCACATGATGGAAAGTGTGGCGTTACCCGGTGGTGGAGGTGTCAAGGCGGCGGTGAAAGGCTATCGCATTGCAATTAAAACCGGTACGGCGAAAAAAGTCGGGCCGGATGGGAAATACATCGACAAATATATTGCCTATACCGCCGGTGTTGCGCCTGCCAGTAATCCCCGTTTTGCTCTGGTGGTGGTGATTAACGATCCTCATGCTGGGAAATATTATGGCGGTGCGGTATCTGCGCCGGTGTTCGGCGCCATCATGGGGGGCGTCCTGCGTACCATGAATATTGAGCCGGATGCCTTGCCTGTGGGTGATAAAAACGAATTTGTAATTAACAGAAAAGAGGGTTCAGGTGGCCGATCGTAATTTGCGCGATTTACTGGCTCCGTGGGTGCAGAATGCCCCGGAGCGTGCGCTGCGGGAAATGACATTAGACAGCCGTATTGCGGCTGCCGGGGATCTGTTTGTTGCCATCGTCGGGCATAAAACGGATGGGCGGCACTATATTCCGCAGGCCATTGCGCAAGGGGTATCAGCGATAATCGCTGAGGCCGATGCTAATTCTCCTGATGGTACCTGGCGTGAAATTCATGGTGTACCAGTGATTTATCTGAGTAGCCTTAATCAGCGTTTATCTGCACTGGCGGGGCGTTTTTATCAGCAACCTGCTGAAAAATTAAAGTTGATTGGAGTAACCGGGACTAACGGTAAAACCACCACGACACAGTTACTGGCGCAATGGAGCCAGACATTGGGTGAACACAGTGCAGTGATGGGGACGGTGGGAAACGGGCTATTGGGGCATGTCGTCCCGACGGAAAATACCACTGGGTCTGCGGTAGATGTTCAACAGGTATTAAGTCAACTGGTGGAACAAGGCGCGACGCTGGCGGCTATGGAAGTGTCATCTCACGGTTTGGTGCAATATCGTGTGGCGGCGTTGCCTTTCGCCGCTGCCGTCTTTACCAATTTAAGCCGTGATCATCTGGATTACCACGGTGATATGGCGCATTACGAAGCGGCGAAATGGTCGTTGTTTGCCGACCATCAGGTAGGTCAGGCGATTATCAACGCGGATGATGAAGTCGGACGCCGCTGGCTGAGCCAACTGCCGGATGCGGTCGCCGTTACGATGGAAAACAATCTGGTGCCGGGTTGCCGTGGGCGCTGGTTAAAAGCGACGCGGGTTGATTACCACGACAGTGGTTTCACCGTGCATATTGACTCCAGTTGGGGACAAGGTGCGATCAACAGCCGACTGATGGGCGCGTTTAATGTCAGCAATCTGATACTCGCGTTGGCTACTCTGTTATCGCTGGGGTATCCGTTAGACAAATTGATCAAGACCGGCTCTACGCTACAACCGGTGTGCGGCAGAATGGAAGTTTTTCATATTGACGGCAAACCGACGGTTGTTGTCGATTATGCACATACACCGGACGCCTTGGAAAAAGCGCTTGAGGCTGCACGGTTACACTGCAAAGGGAAACTATGGTGCGTATTTGGTTGTGGCGGTGATCGGGACAAAGGTAAGCGCCCACTTATGGGGGGGATCGCCGAGCAACTGGCTGATCGGGTTATCGTGACGGACGACAATCCCCGTAGCGAAGAACCACAGGAAATTGTGCTGGAGATTCTCAGCGGATTGATGGATGCCGGCCGTGTTCAGGTGATTGCCGGTCGGGCTGAGGCGGTGACCAGTGCAGTGATGCAGGCGTCGGAAAACGACGTGGTGCTGGTAGCGGGTAAAGGACATGAAGATTATCAGCTAGTAGGAAATCAGCGGCTGGATTATTCGGATCGCATTACAGTCGCCCGTCTGTTGGGGGTCATCGTATGATCAGCGTCTCGTTGCGGAAACTGGCCACGGTACTAGGCGCCGAACTGGTTGGTGAAGATCTGATGATCGACGATGTTTCCACTGACACCCGCAAACTGGTAGCTGGCAGCCTGTTCGTCGCGTTACTGGGTGAAAAATTTGATGCTCATGATTATGCCGACGATGCCGTTAATAATGGCGCGGCAGCATTATTAGTCAGTAAGCGCTTACATATTTCTGTGCCACAACTGATTGTCAACGATACCCGCCTGGCATTAGGCGTGTTGGCGGCCTGGGTTCGTCAGCAGTCTCGTGCCCGTGTCGTGGCATTAACCGGTTCATCGGGAAAAACGTCGGTGAAAGAGATGACCGCCGGGATTCTGCGCCAGTGTGGCAACGTGCTGTATACCGCCGGTAATTTTAACAACGATATCGGCGTGCCACTGACATTGTTACGCCTGACGCCGCAGCATGATTTTGCGGTGATTGAGTTGGGGGCCAACCATATCGGTGAGATTGCCTATACCACGAAGATGGTCCGTCCGGAAAGTGTACTGGTGAATAACATCGCAGCGGCGCATCTGGAAGGTTTTGGTTCTTTGGCTGGAGTGGCGCAGGCGAAAGGTGAGATTTTCAATGGTCTGTCCGAACACGGGATCGCCATTATCAATGCGGACAGTAATGATTGGCCGCACTGGCAAGCGCTGTTAACGGATAAAACTGTGTGGAGCTTTTCGCCGCAGGCCGATGGCGATATCGATTTTTTTGCCAGCGATATTGTGGTTAGCGGTCAGTGCACATCGTTCACGTTACATAGTCCGCATGGACAGATCGCCATAACGTTGCCCTTATCAGGCCAGCACAATATCGCCAATGCATTGGCGGCCGCGGCATTAGCTATGTCGGTGGGTGCTTCGCCGGAAGCGGTTAAGGCCGGTTTGGCCCAATTGCAGGCGGTACCAGGAAGATTATTTCCAATTGAGCTGGCGGACGGGAAATTACTGCTGGATGACAGCTATAACGCCAATGTCGGATCGATGATTGCTGCCGTGCAGACGCTGGCTGAAATGCCGGGATATCGAGTCATGGTGGTCGGCGATATGGCGGAATTAGGCGCGGATGCTCCAGCGTGTCATCGTCAGGTCGGAGAAGCCGCCTGTCTTGCCGGGATTGATAAAGTGCTGAGTGTAGGAACCTTGAGTGAATTGATCAGCCAGTCCAGCGGACAAGGTGAACATTTTCATGACAAACCGGCACTGATTGTCCGGTTGCTGGCTTTAGTTACAGAACATAAAACGATTACCATTTTGGTTAAAGGTTCACGCAGTGCTGCAATGGAGCAAGTAGTGCGCGCATTAAAGGAGAATGCAACATGTTAGTCTGGCTGGCCGAGCATTTGGTCAAATTCTATTCCGGCTTTAACGTCTTTTCCTATCTGACGTTTCGAGCCATTGTCAGCCTGCTGACTGCATTAATTATTTCGCTCTGGATGGGGCCGCACCTGATTGCCTGGCTGCAACGTTTACAGATTGGTCAGGTTGTACGTAACGAAGGACCGGAGTCCCATTTCAGCAAACGTGGAACACCGACTATGGGGGGCGTGATGATTCTGGCCTCCATCATTATTTCAGTATTGATGTGGGTCAATCTGTCCAATCCTTATGTCTGGTGCGTACTGCTGGTTTTGGTGGGTTATGGCATCGTCGGTTTTGTGGATGACTATCGTAAAGTTGTGCGTAAAGACTCCAAGGGGTTGATTGCCCGTTGGAAATACTTCTGGCAGTCGCTGCTGGCGCTGGCGGTGGCGTTTTCCATGTATGCCATTGGCAAAGGCACGCCAGCTACCCAACTGGTGGTGCCATTTTTTAAAGACATCATGCCGCAACTGGGGTTGATGTATATCGTGTTGGCCTACTTTGTGATTGTAGGCACCAGCAATGCGGTCAACCTGACCGATGGCCTGGATGGCCTGGCGATTATGCCAACGGTGTTTGTAGCGGGGGGATTCGCGCTGGTGGCATGGGCAACTGGGAACATGAATTTCGCCAGTTACCTGCATATTCCCTATATTCGCCATGCCAGCGAATTGGTGGTTGTGTGCACCGCTATTGTCGGTGCCGGATTGGGTTTTCTATGGTTCAACACCTATCCAGCACAGGTTTTCATGGGCGATGTCGGATCTCTGGCTCTGGGGGGCGCGCTGGGCACGATTGCTGTGTTACTGCGTCAGGAATTTTTGCTGCTCATCATGGGCGGTGTCTTTGTGGTTGAGACGCTGTCGGTCATTTTGCAGGTGGGATCGTTTAAGCTTCGCGGTCAGCGTATTTTCCGTATGGCGCCGATTCATCACCATTACGAGCTTAAAGGATGGCCGGAGCCGAGGGTTATTGTCCGGTTCTGGATTATTTCGCTGATGCTGGTGCTTATAGGCCTGGCAACGCTTAAGGTACGGTAAAACATGGACTATCAGGGTAAAAAGGTTGTCATTATCGGGTTAGGCCTGACCGGGCTTTCCTGTGTTGATTTCTTCCTTACGCGCGGGGTGGTACCCCGCGTGGTGGATACCCGTATCAGTCCGCCAGGCCTGGACAAACTGCCGGAACATGTTGAGCGTTATCTGGGAGGGCTGCATGACGATTGGTTAATGAGCGCCGATCTGATTGTCGCCAGCCCCGGTATTGCATTATCTACACCCGTGCTTGGTTCTGCCGCAGAGGCAGGCATTGAAATTGTGGGTGATATCGAACTGTTCTGCCGCGAGGCGCAAGCGCCTATCGTGGCTATCACCGGTTCCAATGGTAAAAGCACTGTTACCACGCTGGTCGGGGATATGGCTCGTACGGCAGGTTGGGCTGTGGGTGTGGGTGGCAATATCGGTGTGCCAGCGTTGCAATTGTTGAAGCAGGAATGCCAATTGTATGTGCTGGAGTTATCGAGCTTCCAACTGGAAACCACCAGTAGTCTGCATGCGGCGGCGGCAACCATTCTGAACGTGACGGAAGATCATACCAACCGCTATCCGTTGGGGTTGCAGCAGTATCGTGCGGCCAAACTCCGTATTTATGAGAATGCCAAAGTCTGTATCGTGAACGCGGATGACGCACTAACGATGCCAATCCGTGGCGCTGATGAGCGATGCCTCAGTTTTGGTGTGGATGTGGGTGATTATCATCTCAACCGTCAGCAGGGGGAGACCTGGTTGCGGGTTAAAGGTGAGCGTGTCATCAACACGCGTGAAATCAAACTGGTCGGACAGCATAATTACACCAATGTTTTGGCCGCACTGGCATTGGCAGATGCAGTCGGCATTCCACGCTCATCAGCCTTGACAGCACTGACCACTTTTACTGGTCTGGCGCACCGTTTTCAACTGGTGCTGGAACGCCGGGGGATTCGCTGGATTAACGATTCGAAAGCGACCAACGTCGGCAGTACGGAAGCCGCATTAAGTGGACTGGTTGTCGATGACACGCTGCATCTGTTGTTAGGCGGGGATGGTAAGTCCGCGGATTTCTCACCACTACTGACATATATCCAGGGTGACAATATCCGTCTTTATTGCTTTGGTCGTGATGGTGGGTTGCTGGCGGCACTGCGGCCTGAGATAGCTGAGCAGACAGAAACGATGGCGCAGGCAATGCATCTGATTGCCGGTCGGGCAAAAGCCGGAGATGTTGTGTTGCTGTCACCTGCCTGCGCCAGTCTTGACCAATTCCGAAGTTTTGAACAGCGCGGAGATGAGTTCGCTCGTCTGGCAGAGGAGCTGGGATAATGAGTATCGTTCGGTTGGCCATATTGGGGCGGCTGAAAAGTTGGGTAATGGGGACGCGTGAAAGCGATAACCTCAGTACCGTACTGTATGACCGGACGTTGGTATGGTTGACGCTGGGGCTGGCGGTGTTGGGGTTTGTCATGGTGACTTCCGCGTCCATGCCGATAGGTCAGCGTCTGGCGAATGATCCATTTTTGTTCGCCAAGCGTGATGCGCTGTACCTGGGGTTGGCTTTTGCTCTATCGCTGATCACTATGCGCATTCCAATGGCGGTATGGCAACGTTACAGCGCCGTGTTTTTACTGATTTCTCTGGCATTGTTGCTGGTGGTTCTGGTGGTCGGCGGGTCGGTGAATGGCGCATCGCGCTGGATTTCGTTTGGGCCTTTACGTATACAGCCGGCCGAACTATCGAAACTGGCGCTGTTTTGCTACCTCTCCAGTTACATGGTGCGCAAGGTTGATGAAGTTCGTAATAATTTCTGGGGCTTTTGTAAACCGATGGGCGTGATGGTGATTCTTTCGGTGTTATTACTGGCCCAGCCCGACTTGGGAACGGTGGTAGTGCTGTTTATCACAACACTGGCCATGCTGTTTCTGGCCGGGGCGAAATTGTGGCAGTTTCTGTCCATTATCGGCTGCGGGATATTTGCTGTTTGCGTGCTGATTGCCGCTGAGCCATATCGTATTCGACGGGTTACTTCGTTCTGGGATCCATGGAATGATCCGTTTGGTAGCGGTTATCAGTTGACACAATCGTTGATGGCATTTGGCCGAGGCGAATTGTGGGGGCAGGGACTGGGAAATTCTATACAGAAACTGGAGTATTTGCCAGAAGCCCATACCGACTTTATTTTCTCGATTTTAGGCGAAGAACTTGGCTATGTTGGTGTGGTATTAGCGTTGTTAATGATATTCTTCGTCGCTTTTCGTGCGATGTCGATTGGCCGACGGGCGCTGGAGATTGATCAACGTTTTTCCGGATTTCTGGCCTGTTCAATCGGTATTTGGTTTAGCTTTCAGGTTCTGGTTAATGTTGGCGCCGCTGCGGGCATGTTGCCGACCAAAGGGTTGACATTGCCGCTGATCAGTTACGGTGGTTCGAGTCTGTTAATCATGTCGACCGCCATCGTACTGTTGCTGCGCATTGATTTTGAAACGCGGCTGACGAAAGCGCAGGCGTTTACGAGGAGTGCCCGATGAGTGGCAAAGGCAAGCGTTTGATGGTGATGGCCGGAGGAACCGGGGGGCATGTTTTCCCTGGATTGGCGGTGGCACATCATTTGATGGCGCAGGGCTGGCAGGTACGTTGGTTAGGAACGGCTGATCGTATGGAAGCGGATTTAGTGCCAAAGCATGGTATCGAGATTGACTTCATCCGTATTTCCGGTCTGCGGGGAAAAGGGCTTAAAGCTCAGCTGTGTGCTCCGCTGCGTATCTTCCGTGCGGTACGCCAGGCTCAGGCGATTATGCGTCGCTACCAGCCAGATGTGGTGCTGGGAATGGGCGGGTATGTGTCTGGTCCCGGCGGTTTGGCCGCGTGGCTGTGCGGCATTCCGGTGGTACTGCATGAACAGAATGGTATTGCAGGGTTAACCAACCGTTGGCTTTCCCGTATTGCCAAAAAAGTGCTTCAGGCTTTTCCTGGCGCATTCCCCGGAGCTGATGTGGTGGGCAATCCAGTTCGTACCGACGTGTTGGCTTTGCCTTTGCCTGCTGAACGCTTATCCGAACGCCGCGGTCCGATCCGGATTCTGGTGATAGGTGGCAGTCAGGGAGCGAGGGTGCTTAACCAAACAATGCCCGGTGTTGCGGCCAGATTGGGTGAGCAGTTCACCATCTGGCATCAGGTAGGTAAAGGTGCGTTGGCAGATGTGCGGGCCGCTTACCTTGAGGCCGGGCAAGAACAGCACAAGATTAGCGAATTTATTGATGATATGGCAGCGGCCTATACCTGGGCGGATGTTGTCGTTTGCCGCGCAGGCGCGCTGACGGTCAGTGAAATCGCAGTGGCAGGATTACCCGCGCTGTTTGTGCCATTTCAGCACAAAGACCGCCAGCAATATTGGAATGCGTTACCGCTTGAGAAAGCCGGAGCGGCCAAAATTATAGAACAGGCACAGTTCAGCGTTGAGACGGTAACTGAAACACTGATGGGATGGGATCGCGTCACTCTGCAAGCCATGGCGCAAAAGGCCAGAACCGTGGCTATTCCCGATGCTACTGAACGGGTTGCGGCGGAAGTGGTTAAGGCGGCAGGCCATCGGGTTGCGGATGCGGCTCATTGTTAATGTTAAAAATAGCCGGATAACTGTCCGGTGCTTAATGTAGGTTGCGATAGAAAAAAGTGAATACACAACAACTGGCGAAACTGCGTTCAATCGTGCCCGAGATGCATCGTGTCCGGCACATCCACTTTGTTGGCATCGGTGGTGCTGGCATGGGTGGTATCGCCGAAGTATTGGCTAATGAAGGGTACCAAATTAGTGGTTCTGATCTGGCACCGAATGCCGTTACTCAACAGTTGAGTGAGTTGGGCGCTCAAATTTATTTCCATCATCGTCCGGAAAATGTGAGCGATGCGAGTGTGGTAGTGGTGTCCAGTGCTATTTCGGCGGACAACCCGGAAATTATCGCAGCTCATGAAGCTCGTATTCCGGTGATTCGTCGGGCTGAAATGCTGGCGGAGTTGATGCGCTTTCGCCACGGTATTGCCATCGCGGGGACGCATGGTAAAACCACCACCACCGCGTTGGTTACCAGTATTTATGCAGAAGCAGGGCTGGATCCTACGTTTGTCAACGGTGGATTGGTGAAAGCGGCGGGTGCTCATGCGCGCCTGGGATCCAGTCGTTACCTGATTGCCGAAGCTGATGAGAGTGATGCCTCATTTTTACACTTGCAGCCAATGGCCGCCATTGTGACGAATATTGAAGCAGACCACATGGACACTTATCAGGGTAATTTTGAGACGCTTAAACAGACGTTTATCAATTTCCTGCATAACCTGCCTTTCTATGGGCATGCCGTGATGTGTTTGGACGACCCGGTTATCCGTGAACTGTTACCGCGGGTGGGGCGCTACATTACTACTTATGGTTTCAGTGATGATGCCGATGTGCGTATCGCCAGTTATCGTCAGGTTGGTGCGCAGGGACATTTTACGCTAGCCCGTCAGGGTAAGCCGTTGCTGGATGTGACGCTGAATGCGCCAGGACGTCACAATGCGCTGAATGCGGCGGCAGCGGTGGCGGTGGCCTCTGAAGAGGGTATCGATGATGACGCGATTTTGCGGGCGCTGGCTCGCTTTCAGGGAACGGGACGCCGGTTCGATTTTCTTGGCGAATTCCCGTTGGCGTTGGTCAACGGTAAAAGTGGTTCGGCCATGTTGGTCGATGATTACGGCCATCACCCAACGGAAGTGGATGCCACGATTAAAGCTGCGCGCGCGGGTTGGCCGGACAAACGGTTGGTGATGATTTTTCAACCACATCGCTACACGCGTACCCGTGATTTGTACGATGATTTTGCCCATGTGCTTTCTCAGGTCGATGTTTTGTTGATGTTGGATGTTTACCCCGCAGGTGAGTCACCGATCCCGGGGGCCGATAGCCGTTCGCTATGCCGTACGATTCGTGGTCGAGGCAGGATTGATCCTATTTTGGTTCCTGATGTGGATGTATTGCCAGAATTATTGTCACATGCGCTGCAGGGTGAGGATTTGGTCTTGGTTCAGGGGGCCGGAAATATCGGCAAGTTGGCACGTAAGCTGGCTGAATCTCAATTACGACCACAAATTAATGAGTGAGGACATCATGACGGAGAAAGTTGCTGTACTGCTTGGTGGAATCTCCGCTGAACGCGAAGTCTCTTTGCTGTCCGGGCAGGCAGTTCTGTCCGGTCTGAAAGAGGCTGGTATTGATGCCTATGCTGTGGATATCCGTGATTTCCCGGTCATTCATTTAAAGGACGAGGGATTTACCAAAGCCTTTATCGCGCTCCATGGGCGCGGTGGTGAAGACGGTACTTTGCAAGGCGTACTGGAATTTTTACAACTGCCCTACACTGGCAGTGGTGTTATGGCCTCGGCACTTACGATGGATAAGCGCCGTACCAAACTGGTTTGGCAGGCATCAGGTTTGCCTGTTTCACCTTATGTGGTCTTGAACCGTCAGCAGTTCCTGCAAATGGATTCGAACCATTTGATACAACAGGTGGCACATTTGGATATGCCGCTGATCGTGAAGCCCAGCCGTGAAGGTTCCAGCGTTGGTATGAGTAAGGTTGAACAGGCTGATGCGTTGCACTCAGCACTGGAAGCGGCCTTTCACCATGATGATGAGGTACTGGTCGAGAAGTGTCTTAGCGGACCGGAATTCACGGTTGGCATTCTGGGCGATGAGGTACTGCCTTCTATACGGATTCAGGCAACAGGCACGTTCTATGACTACGAGGCAAAGTACCTGTCGGATGAGACACAGTATTTCTGCCCGAGTGGCCTGTCTGACGAACAAGAGCATTACCTGGCCTCTCTGGCGATGGATGCATACCAGGCACTTGGTTGCAGTGGCTGGGGACGAGTGGATGTGATGATGGACAGCGATGGCGCGTTTTATTTACTGGAAGTGAATACGTCGCCGGGAATGACCAGCCATAGTCTGGTGCCTATGGCGGCCAAACAGCGTGGCTTCACGTTCTCTCAATTGGTTGCCAGAATTTTGGAATTGGCTGGTTGATATGTCGCAGGCGGCGCTGAACACGCGTGGACATGAGCCAGAATTAAACGGTGCGCGCCGTAGTAATGGTAGTCAACTGGCTGGAATTATTTTCCTGTTGATGGTGGTGGGTACGATTATCTGGGGCAGTTGGATGGTATTGAGCTGGATGAAGGATGCCAGCCATCTGCCATTATCCAGACTGGTGGTGACCGGTGAACGACATTACACCACCAATGATGATATTCGGCAGGCGATTTTATCATTGGGACCGCCAGGCACATTCATGACTCAGGATGTGAATGTTATTCAGCAGCAGATTGAACGTTTGCCTTGGATTAAACAGGTTAGTGTTCGTAAGCAGTGGCCCGATGAATTGAAAATTCATGTGGTTGAATATGTTCCTTTCGCGCGTTGGAATGACCTGCTTATGATTGATAGCGAAGGAAATTCTTTCAGCGTGCCAGCAGAACGTATCGGCAACAAAAAAATGCCGATGCTGTATGGACCGGAAGGCAGTCAGAAAGATGTACTTGAAGGATATCGAGCCGTGAACCAGATATTGGCGGCCGGAAAATTTACGTTGAAAACGGTGACGATGAGTGCACGGCATTCATGGAAAGTGGAACTGGATGATGATGTCCGTCTGGAATTAGGGCGAGATGATAGAACCCGTCGTCTACAACGTTTTATGGAGCTTTATCCGCTGTTACAACGGCAGGCTCAGAGTGAAAATAAGCGTATAGATTATGTGGATTTGCGTTATGACTCTGGTGCAGCAGTAGGTTGGGGTCAGGCGTTTATTGATCAGAAACAAGACATTGATCAGCACAAGAACGGTAATCAGCAACCAAATCAAGCACAGGCTAAAGAGCAATGATCAAGTCGACGGACAGAAAACTGGTAGTTGGGCTGGAAATCGGTACAGCTAAGGTGGCTGCACTGGTGGGAGAGGTTCTGCCTGATGGAATGGTCAATATTATCGGGGTGGGGAGTTGCCCATCACGGGGCATGGATAAAGGTGGCGTCAACGATCTTGAATCGGTGGTTAAGTGCGTACAGCGTGCCATCGATCAGGCGGAGTTGATGGCGGATTGCCAGATCTCATCAGTCTATCTGGCATTATCCGGCAAGCATATCAGCTGTCAGAATGAAATCGGCATGGTGCCGATTTCAGAAGAAGAAGTGACGCCGGAAGACGTGGAAAGTGTCGTACATACCGCTAAATCGGTACGTGTACGTGATGAACACCGCATTTTGCATGTTATCCCACAAGAATATGCCATTGATTATCAGGAAGGGATAAAAAATCCAGTGGGATTATCGGGTGTGCGTATGCAGGCAAAAGTGCACTTGATTACCTGCCACAACGATATGGCAAAGAACATTGTCAAAGCCGTGGAGCGTTGTGGTCTTAAGGTCGATCAGCTTATTTTTGCCGGCCTGGCATCCAGTTATGCGGTGTTGACGGAAGATGAACGTGAGCTTGGTGTCTGTGTGGTGGATATTGGTGGTGGCACTATGGATATGGCGGTCTACACCGGTGGGGCATTGCGTCATACCAAGGTAATTCCTTATGCGGGTAACGTAGTGACCAGTGATATTGCCTATGCGTTTGGGACACCGCCAACAGATGCTGAAGCAATTAAAGTGCGCTATGGCTGCGCTCTCGGTGCTGTTGTCAGTAAAGATGAAAGTGTAGAAGTGCCCAGTGTGGGGGGCCGCCCGCCGCGGAGTTTGCAGCGTCAGACACTGGCCGAGGTGATTGAACCGCGTTACACCGAGTTATTGAATCTGGTAAACGATGAACTTTTACAGTTGCAGGAGCAGTTACGTCAGCAAGGCGTAAAACATCATCTGGCTGCCGGAATCGTGCTGACAGGTGGTGCGGCGCAGATTGACGGTCTGGCAGCATGTGCTCAGCGTGTTTTTCATACGCAAGTGCGCATTGGGCAGCCTTTGAATATTACAGGTTTAACGGATTATGCGCAGGAGCCTTACTACTCTACAGCCGTGGGGTTACTGCATTATGGCAAAGAATCTCATCTCAATGGTGAGCATGAAGTTGAAAAACGCGCCTCAGTGAGTAACTGGTTTAAACGCCTGAACAGCTGGCTGAGAAAAGAATTTTAATGGTTATCAAAAGAGATCTTTTGGCACAACTTTTTTGATCTCGAAGTAACACAGGCACAAAACGGAGAGAAATTATGTTTGAACCTATGGAATTAACCAATGACGCGGTGATTAAAGTCATCGGCGTTGGTGGCGGTGGCGGTAACGCTGTCGAACACATGGTGCGTGAACGCATTGAAGGTGTTGAATTCTTTGCGGTAAACACCGATGCACAGGCACTGCGCAAAACCGCGGTAGGTCAGACCATTCAGATCGGTAGTGGTATTACCAAAGGTCTGGGGGCTGGCGCAAACCCGGAAGTGGGACGCAATTCAGCAGAAGAAGATCGTGAAGCACTGCGCACTGCGCTGGAAGGTGCGGATATGGTATTCATCGCTGCTGGCATGGGGGGGGGAACGGGTACTGGTGCCGCTCCTGTCGTGGCCGAAGTGGCAAAAGATTTGGGCATTCTTACGGTTGCGGTGGTTACCAAACCGTTTAATTTTGAAGGTAAAAAGCGGATGGCTTTTGCCGAGCAAGGGATTGCAGAGTTGTCCAAACATGTGGACTCTTTGATTACGATTCCAAATGACAAATTGTTGAAAGTGCTGGGGCGTGGTATTTCGCTGCTGGACGCTTTTGGTGCGGCAAACGACGTATTGAAAGGCGCGGTACAGGGGATCGCTGAGCTGATTACTCGTCCGGGTTTGATGAATGTGGACTTTGCAGACGTGCGTACCGTGATGTCTGAAATGGGTTATGCCATGATGGGGTCAGGTGTCGCTCGTGGTGAAGATCGTGCTGAAGAAGCGGCTGAGATGGCAATTTCCAGTCCGTTGCTGGAGGATATTGATCTGTCTGGCGCGCGTGGTGTGCTGGTTAACATCACTGCCGGTTTCGATCTGCGTCTGGATGAATTTGAAACTGTTGGTAATACCATTCGCGCATTTGCATCTGACAATGCAACTGTGGTTATCGGTACATCGTTGGATCCAGATATGAACGATGAACTGCGTGTAACGGTTGTTGCTACCGGTATCGGTATGGATAAGCGTCCAGAAATCACGTTGGTTACGAATAAACAAAGCAGTCAACCTGTCATGGATCACCGTTACCAGCAACATGGCATGACACCGTTGACGCAGGAGAAACCAGCCGCGAAAGTGGTGAATGATCCGAATACTCAGACTAATAAAGAGCCTGATTATCTGGATATTCCCGCCTTCTTGCGTAAGCAGGCTGATTAATCTGACCGTAAGGTTGGCATCTCCGCTCTTTGTGCTAAACTGTGCCGTCGGCCTTTGTATAAACTAAGGCCGTAGGTTCAGATAATTGCGAGATAAAACGATGATCAAACAACGAACTTTAAAGCGTATTGTACAGGCGACAGGGGTCGGTTTGCATACCGGCAAGAAAGTCACCTTGACTATGCGCCCTGCACCGGCTAACACCGGGGTCATCTATCGCCGTACTGACTTGAATCCACCGGTTGATTTTCCAGCTGACGCAAAATCAGTGCGTGATACCATGCTTTGTACTTGCTTGGTTAATGAGCATGATGTTCGTATTTCTACAGTAGAACATCTGAATGCCGCTCTCGCTGGCTTGGGCATTGATAACATTGTTATTGATGTTGATGCACCTGAAATTCCAATCATGGATGGCAGCGCCAGTCCATTTGTTTATTTACTGTTGGATGCGGGTATTGAAGAGCTGAACTGTGCTAAAAAGTTCGTTCGTATCAAACAGCCTGTGCGTGTTGAAGACGGTGATAAATGGGCTGAGTTGACACCATTTAATGGTTTTAGCTTGGATTTTACCATCGACTTTAATCACCCAGCGATTGGTGCCGGTGCTCAGCGTTATTGCCTGGATTTTTCCGCCGATGCTTTTGTTCGTCAGATCAGCCGGGCACGCACGTTTGGTTTTATGCGTGATATTGAATATCTGCAGTCTCGAGGGTTGTGCCTGGGCGGCAGTTTCGATTGTGCTATCGTCGTTGATGATTATCGTGTCTTAAATGAAGACGGTTTGCGTTTTGATGATGAATTTGTCCGTCACAAAATGTTAGACGCGATTGGTGATTTGTTTATGTGCGGTCATAACATCATCGGTGCATTCACGGCATTTAAGTCAGGTCACGCGCTTAACAACAAGCTGTTGCAGGCCGTGCTGGCGAAACAGGAAGCATGGGAATATGTCACCTTTGAAAACGAGGCTGAAATGCCTTTGGCTTTCAAAGCACCTTCTACTGTGTTGGCCTGATAGCCAAAGATTCTGATTACTGCTACGACTGGTTTTTGCTGGTACTCTCTCCGGCCAGCGATGCCAGTCGTTCTAATACTCGTTTTAATCCCTCTGGACTTTGATTTGCCAATCCCTTCAACATATCAGCACTTTGTGGACTCAGTTTTCTTAATGCCGTCGTAGATGATCCCTTTGTGTGTGGTGATGCTTCTTTTCTCTCGTTTTCATACGCTTTTGCGGCCATCTCTGGATTAATCCTGATGTCGATCGCAGCTAATGATGGTAGTATTTGTGCACGTAGTGCAGAGAGTAGCGTTGGCTGTTCATAACGTAACCGCATCATCCAACTGGCATTAGCGGTTTCAAGCACTAACAGATTGTGTCGGTAATTGGCGACCCGGCACCAGGGGTGCAGTTGTGCCGGTAATAGTGCGCTAACGGCCCGATTAAGTTTTAATAATGCGATAGCGCGTTGCTGGATATCCCGTAGTGGACTATTTTTCGCATCCGATGCGCTATCGAAAAGATATTCCAATGAATGTGGGCGGCTATCACGCATAACGCAGGCTCCGACGGACAGTAAACTTGTGATTGGTATTCTAAATCGTTGGCGACAATTTGGTAGGCGTTATTTCTGGCCGCATCTTCTGTTGGGGATGGTCGCGGCGAGTCTTGGTTTGCCTAACAGTCTGGGAGAATCGCAGAATCCGTCGTCACTATCAAATTCCTCTTCGGCAATAAGCCGCCAGAATTCGGTTTCTTTTGATTTTACTGACCTGGTGGCGTTGAAGGATTCACACCGCCGTTCATCGTTTAGCGTTGATTACTGGCATCGGCATGCCATACGCACGGTGATTCGCCATTTGTCTTTTGCACTAACTATTCCTCAGTCAAGTAATTTTGTACCGTCTGAATCTGCGTCTACTGTACACCATCAGGTATTACTTGAAACACTGAATGCACTGTTGACACATGAAGTTAAACCGCTAACGTTGTCTGTTGCGGCGGAATATCATTTTCCTCTCCCTTCTGTTATTCATCAGCCCGGACTCTGGTTGGCTCAGACTCAGGGTATTCGAGCAGGTCCTTGTGCGTAACGCCGATAACGTTAACGCTATAGCGACGAGTTATAGTTTCCTGAAATTTTCTGATGTTATGCCATTACTGAAAGAATGGCATTGTTGAGATTAAAATTACTATGTTAATGAAATTTTTAACCAAAGTTTTTGGTAGTCGTAACGATCGTACTTTGCGCCGTATGCGTAAAGTGGTGGATGTGATTAATCGTCTCGAGCCCGATATGGAAGCGCTTTCTGATGAGGCACTGAAAGCGAAAACCCAGGAATTCCGCGAACGTCTTAAAAATGGTGAAAAGTTAGAAGCATTGTTACCCGAATCTTTTGCGGTAGTGCGTGAAGCCAGTAAGCGTGTTTTTGGCATGCGTCATTTCGATGTGCAGTTAATGGGCGGGATAGTACTTAATGAGCGCTGCATTGCAGAAATGCGTACTGGTGAGGGTAAAACGCTAACTGCAACGCTACCGGCTTATCTGAATGCTTTGACCGGACGCGGTGTGCATGTTGTGACGGTGAATGATTATCTGGCGCAGCGTGATGCTGAGAATAACCGCCCGCTGTTTGAATTTCTTGGCTTGACGGTGGGAATTAACCTGCCTGGCATGCCTGCTCCTGCGAAACGCGAAGCGTATGGTGCTGATATTACCTACGGTACCAATAATGAATACGGCTTTGACTATCTGCGTGACAATATGGCTTTCAGCCCGGAAGAGCGCGTACAGCGCCAGCTTTATTATGCGTTGGTGGATGAAGTTGACTCCATTCTGATCGATGAAGCCCGTACCCCACTTATTATTTCCGGTCCGGCAGAAGACAGTTCTGAACTTTATATCCGCGTTAACAAAATCATTCCTTACTTGATTCGCCAAGAAAAGGAGGATTCAGACACTTTCCAGGGAGAAGGTCACTTCTCTGTAGATGAAAAAGCGCGTCAGGTTAACCTGACTGAGCGCGGTCTGGTGGTGATTGAAGAGTTGTTGGTGAAAGAAGGCATTATGGATGAGGGTGAGTCATTGTATTCACCGACCAATATTATGCTGATGCATCACATCACTGCTGCATTGCGTGCACATGTGCTATTCACCAAAGATGTTGATTATATTGTTAAAGATGATGAAGTAATCATCGTAGATGAGCATACGGGCCGTACAATGCAGGGGCGTCGTTGGTCTGATGGCTTACACCAGGCAGTGGAAGCGAAAGAGAATGTAACGATTCAGAATGAAAACCAGACACTGGCATCAATCACTTTCCAGAACTATTTCCGCCTGTATGAAAAACTGGCCGGGATGACGGGGACGGCGGATACTGAAGCGTTTGAATTCAGTTCTATTTATAAGCTGGACACTATTGTTGTCCCGACCAACCGTCCGATGATCCGTAAAGATCTGCCTGATTTAGTGTACATGTCTGAACAGGAAAAAATTAACGCGATTATTGAAGATATCAAAGATCGTGCCGCCAATGGGCAGCCGATTCTGGTCGGCACCATTTCGATCGAAAAATCAGAAGTTGTATCACATGCACTGACGGCTGCGGGCATCAAGCACAGTGTATTGAACGCCAAGTTCCATGCAATGGAAGCGGATATTGTTGCTCAGGCGGGGCAGCCTGGTGCCGTAACGATTGCTACTAATATGGCTGGGCGCGGTACAGACATCGTGTTGGGTGGTAGCTGGCAGGCGGAAATCGCACATCTGGAGGCCCCGGATGAAGAGCAGATCGCGGCCATTAAAGCTGCCTGGCAGAAAAGGCATGATGCGGTGCTGGCGTCAGGTGGTCTGCATATCATTGGTACCGAACGCCATGAGTCTCGTCGAATTGACAACCAACTGCGTGGTCGTTCTGGTCGCCAGGGTGATGCTGGTTCCTCTCGCTTCTATCTGTCGATGGAAGATGCACTAATGCGTATCTTTGCCTCTGATCGTGTTTCCAACATGATGCGTAAGCTGGGTATGAAAGAAGGCGAGTCCATTGAGCACCCATGGGTGACCAAAGCGATTGCTAATGCACAACGTAAAGTTGAAAGTCGTAACTTTGATATTCGTAAGCAATTGCTGGAGTACGATGATGTGGCCAACGATCAGCGCCGGGCCATCTACAGTCAGCGCAATGAATTACTTGATGTTTCTGATATCAGTGAAACGATTAACAGTATTCGTGAGGATGTATTCAAAGCCACGCTTGATAGCTATATTCCGCCACAGTCGCTGGAGGAAATGTGGGATATCGACGGGCTGCAACGGCGCCTGAACGCTGATTTTGATCTGGACCTACCGATTAGCGAATGGCTGGATAAAGAGCCTGAGCTGCATGAAGAGACGCTTCGCGAGCGTATTTATGAACAGGCGGTGGAAGTTTATCATCAGAAAGAAGAGGTTGTGGGCAGTGAAGTGATACATAACTTTGAGAAAGGTGTGATGTTACAAACGCTGGACTCATTGTGGAAAGAGCATTTGGCGGCGATGGACTATCTGCGTCAGGGAATTCATCTCCGTGGTTACGCTCAGAAAGATCCTAAACAGGAATATAAACGCGAGTCGTTTTCCATGTTTGCGGCTATGCTGGAATCGCTGAAATATGAAGTGATAAGCACCTTGAGTAAAGTTCAGGTGAGAATGCCAGAAGAGATAGAAGCGCTGGAACAGCAACGCCGTGAAGAGGCCGAACGCCTGGCTCGTCAGCAGCAACTAAGTCATCAGGATGATGTCACTGCGGGTATTCCTATCCAGGTCGATCGTAAAATTGGTCGCAATGACCCGTGTCCGTGCGGCTCTGGCAAAAAATATAAACAATGTCACGGTCGTATTCAGAAATAGGACTGGTTTGTTCGGCATAAGATGAAAGGCGGTCAATAACCTGAGCCTGAACACTCGGACATGTTATTTCGGTGAGCATGAGGATGGCGTGCCTGAGGGGACGCCTCTCCTCGTGTCAGACTAGAATATTCAGGTGTCTTGGTTGACGGGCATGATGAGTTAATGACCGTGTTTACGTGATGGAAGATATAATGACGCAAAAACCTTTATCCGTTGCGGTGGGGATTATTCGCAATGCCCAACGGCAGTTTTTTATCGCTTGTCGGCCCGCCGGTGTTCATATGGCAGGTATGTGGGAATTTCCGGGAGGAAAGGTCGAACAGGGAGAAACACCGGATCAGGCATTAATCCGGGAACTGTGTGAAGAAACCGGAATTGAAGCTATTGACCCACAACCATTGGACAGCAAAACATTTTCTATTGGTGATCGCCTGATTACGCTGCATTTTTTCCTGGTGGAGAACTGGCAGGGTGAGCCTTATGGTCGGGAAGGTCAGCCATCACGTTGGTTGGCTGCAGAGGAACTAAGAGAAGATGAATTTCCACCAGCAAATGCAGAGATGATCCGCTGGTTGAAAACGCATTAAGTCGCTGAGATTCCCACCACCAGATTAGTCTTTCTGTTCGCTCCAGTTTTCATTCTCAGAAATGTCTTCATTACTGGGAATGTATTTCTCTTCATCTGCCCATTCGCCAAGATCGATAAGTTGGCAGCGTTTGCTGCAGAAAGGGCGATAAGGACTTTGTTTGCCCCAGACTACCAGTTTGGCGCAGGTCGGGCATTTTACTGTGGTGATATTGTCATCCATTGTTTTCTCCTAACAGCAGGCCAGTTCAAACAGTAAACGTGGCGAAATTTGTCCATGTTCGCTATCCAATGGTAAGAAGCGAATGGCATAACGAGTTTTGTGACCAGAAATTTGTGGATAGATTTGACTCTCCAGCGCTATGCGTAAACGCAACAAATCGGTATCGGCGGCGTTGCCCTGATAAAAACCGTTCAGACTGGTTTGCGGACGAAATATTCCAGAGTAGCGGATCAGTTCCAGAATCATATCCAGTGAGTGTTTCAACGGAGAAAGTGAACTCATCCAGTCAGATATCTGGCTAGTCTTCTGCTCTTGCAACTGATGCAGCCAGATATGCAGAGTAGGTAAATCGAAGCTGCAACAACCACCGGGAATACTGAGCCGCTGACGCACCATGCTGATGAGGCGGTCTTCCCGTAAGCCTTGTCCCATCCGAGGGGCTGATACCAGGTTGGTGGACTGTTGTTTCAGGTTTCGTCGTAGAGTATTAATGCGCTCCATATCGACACCAGGTACTTCACTCCACTGCAATAGCTTATTTTGTTGGCGTTCTAGCTCTTTCAGTAATTCAGGCCGGGGATCGCCACGCTCAAGAATATCCAGCATATCCGCGATAGCACGGAAGAATGTCAGTGCAGTTCCGATATCATTCAGTGCATGATTGTCACACATCTGCTGTAGTAAAAACTCAATGCGTAACCAGGTGCGCATTTTCTCATTTAGTGGATATTCAAATAAAATCGTTGATGAAACATCACTCATTATTAGTAATCCTGTCTGTTGCTGCCAACTCAAGATAACGTTGATGTAAAGCAGCAATGCGCGGAGCGAGATCGCTCGGGCTACCGTTATTGTCAATGATATCATTGGCACAAGCCAGGCGCTGTTCCCGTGTCGCCTGGGATGACAGTATATTTTTCGCTTGCTGGCGACTGATCCCATCGCGGGCAAGAGTGCGTTCCAACTGGATTTCCGGGGAGACATCCACGACCAGAATGCGTTGTGCTCGCTGCTGTAAATTATTCTCGATTAAAAGAGGGACAACCCATAAGACGTAAGGACCAGGCGCAATCTGTAGCTGGCGTTGTGTTTCTGCGCTGATCAGTGGGTGGAGCAAGTTGTTCAGCCACTGTTTGTCTTCTGGAGCCGAGAAAATACGTTCACGCAGCGCGGCGCGGTTGAGAGTACCATCAGTGTTCAGTATGGCAATACCATATTTTTGTACAATTTTTTTCAGTGCCGGTTTACCCGGCTCAACAATCTGGCGGGCAATAATGTCCGCATCAATGGTGGTTATCCCCAATTTGGAGAAGCCCTCCGCTACTGTACTTTTACCGCTACCAATACCGCCAGTTAAGGCTACGATGTATGCCATTGTGTCAATCTGAAAAAAAGCGAAGTAAATTTACCGGATTCTAGCCCAAATAAAGGTAAATTCGCAGTCTTGTCGCAGGATTATTCATGCGTATGATAACGTCACTGGATATGGCACTTAATCACGACGATTATTTTCTTTGCAAATTTTCGCCGCTAACCAGGATGTATCTTATGCGTATTGAAGAAGATTTAAAGTTAGGTTTTAAAGACGTTCTTATTCGTCCGAAACGTTCCACCTTAAAAAGCCGCGCTGAAGTGGAGCTGGCACGTCAATTTACTTTTCTCCACGCAGGATGCGACTGGTCCGGTGTACCGGTTATTGCTGCCAATATGGACACCGTAGGTACATTTCGCATGGCACAGGTATTGGCGACATTTGATGTCTTAACTGCCGTGCATAAGCACTATTCCCTGGAGCAATGGCAACAGTTTGTCAAAGACTCTTCCACTTCCGTGTTGCGTCATGTAATGGTTTCTACTGGTACATCCGATAATGATTTTTCCAAGATGAAACAGATTTTGGCGTTGTCACCAGAACTGAAATTTATCTGCATTGATGTAGCCAATGGTTATTCCGAGCATTTCGTTACGTTCCTGCAAAAGGCGCGTGAAGCTTGTCCGGATAAAGTGATTTGTGCGGGCAATGTCGTGACCGGGGAGATGGTGGAAGAGCTTATCCTGTCTGGCGCGGATATTGTTAAAGTTGGTATCGGGCCTGGTTCCGTGTGTACGACACGCCTGAAGACTGGCGTGGGATACCCGCAGCTTTCTGCTGTTATTGAATGCGCGGATGCAGCGCACGGATTGGGTGGGCAAATTGTCAGTGATGGGGGATGTGCTTCTCCAGGGGATGTAGCCAAAGCCTTTGGCGGCGGAGCAGATTTCGTGATGTTGGGAGGCATGCTGGCTGCACATGATGAATGTGAGGGGGCGGTAGTGGAAGAGAATGGTGAGAAGCAAATGCTGTTTTACGGCATGAGTTCAACATCTGCCATGCAACGTCATGTCGGTGGTGTAGCGGAATATCGTGCAGCAGAGGGAAAAACCGTGAAGCTACCACTGCGTGGGCCGGTAGAAAATACTGTGCGTGATATCCTCGGTGGATTACGTTCAGCTTGTACCTATGTTGGCGCCTCTCGTCTAAAAGAACTGACCAAACGCACGACCTTTATCCGGGTAGTAGAACAAGAGAACCGTATTTTTAATCAGTAGTTATTGATGCTGGCTGGCTCAGGTTCCAGCCAGCACATTACCCAACTGGAATATCGGCAGGTACATGGCGACAACCAGTGTGCCAACCATTCCACCTACAATGACGAGTAATATGGGTTCGAGTGTTTGCGTTAGCGTTTCGGCAAACTGTTGGGTATGACGTTCGTACCATTCAGCCAATTGGGCAAACAGATTATCCAGTGCCCCGCTTTCTTCACCCACACGGATTAATTGCTGACAGGGGGCCGGGAACAGAAAAGAATCGTCGATTGCTTCACCCAGTGGTATTCCCTGCTGTATTTGCGACTGAATGTGCTGCAATGCATGTTGGTATATCCGATTGTTGAGACCGGAAGCCGCGGCCAATCCGGAAGGGAGCGAAACACCAGCATATTGTGTCATAGCCAGTGTATGAAAAATCTGACTTAGGCAGTTTCCTCGTATGATTTTTGAAACAACTGGCAGTTTCAACCACAGCCGTTGCTCCCGCGTTTTCCAGACACTATTCCGTTGACGCAGATGGATATAGATCGAGGAAACAAGAAACAGGATGAGGATACCGGAAACACTATAGTGTGTTATCAGATCAGACAATGTCAGCAGTGTCCGGGTAAACCAGGGCAAGGGCGCATCAAAAGAGGCGTAAAGCCGGGCGAACTCAGGCAATACCTGCGTCATCATTAACAAACTGACTGCTATGCCCACGGCAATAACAAAGCAAGGATAACGTAGTGCTTTGGCGACTTTTTGTCCTAGTTCCTGTTGTGTTTCCTGATATTGCGCCAGTTGCAGACAGCATTCATCCAATTTCCCTGTTAGTTCTCCAACGGTAATTAATGAGTAGCAAATAACGGGAAATATCATGGGGTAACTACGCAATGTTTCAGAGAGTGTCTTGCCCTGAGAAATCTGTACGCCAATATCTTGTAACAGGCAACGCCATCCTGGACGCTCGTGCTGTTCGGCAATCAGTGTCAGTGCATTCAATAGCGGTAATCCTGCCTGTAGCAGAGTCGCTAACTGGCGGATAATGGCGGTTAGCTCAGTAGTGCGCCAGTAGTGTTTGGTCAGGTATTGGCCGATTTTTACCCGTAAAGGTTGATACCCCAGTTCAATCAGATAGTCATAAATTTGCTGTTGCTGAAAACCAATACGTTCACCATAACAAAGTTCTCCATCTGTAGTGATTGCCTGCCAATAGTACAGTTTTTGTAACCTCATGTTTTCCCCTTAATTTGTAATATCACCTATGACCCGATAGACTTCTTCTTGAGAGGTAACACCTTCATTAACCAGAGATAATCCGGCAGATAGTAACGAAGGGAATACAGTTGAAGAGGCGTGGGCGGCTTGTTGGACCGGAATGTCTTCTGCTAATGCCTGCTGCATGTCAGGTGTGATAACCAACAATTCGTAAATGGCTGCACGGCCGTAATAACCGGAGAAACAGTGGTTGCATCCTTGGGCTGTCCAGCGGTGTAACGAGCCTTGCCAGAGATGTGGTGGTAAAGATAGTTCTGGTGTTGTGGACGTGCGGCAGTAAGGACACAACCGACGAACCAGACGCTGAGAGATGATCAGTCTTAGCGCTGCGGCTAATAAATAGCCGGGAACGCCCAATTGCCTTAGCCGAGTAAGTGTTTCAGCGGCTGAGTTAGTGTGCAAGGTGGATAGCACTAAGTGCCCGGTTTGTGCCGCATTCACTGCTATTTCAGCTGTTTCGGCATCACGGATTTCACCGACCATAATCACATCTGGATCTTGTCGCAACAGCGCCCGCAATACTCGCCCAAAGCTCAGGTTATTCTTGGTGTTTATCGCTGTTTGATTAATGCCCGTAAGTGGTATTTCCACGGGGTCTTCCACACTGCATATATTACGACTGGTGTCGTTGAGCCAGCGAATGGCGCTGTAGAGTGTAAAGGTTTTCCCACTGCCAGTGGGGCCAGTCACTAAAATCATGCCCTGAGGCAACTGAAGTGTTTTCATAAATTGTTGTAATGCCACCGGAGAGAGCCCCAGCGTTTCCAGTGTAAGTGCGTGCTGATGGGTCTGTAGTACCCGGAGCACCACTTTTTCGCCTTCCTGCACCGGCAATGTGGCGATACGAAATGAGTAGGATTGTTGGTCCAGTGACAGACTGAATTGCCCATCCTGAGGTAGTCGTCGTTCTGCAATATTCAGTTTCCCCATAATCTTGAGCCTTGCAGTGATACGCGGGGACAGTTCAGCAGCAACTGATGGAACTTCTTGCAATACACCATCGATGCGCAACCGAACACGATAGCCAGACGTCAGTGGTTCAAAATGGATATCGGATGCGCGTCGCTGTATTGCCAACTTCAGGGTTTGGTTGATGAATTGCACTACTGGTGCATCTTCACCGTCGTCTATTGTGTTTGGCGCCGTCTGATGCTGTTGTACATTTTCTGTCTCCTGATGAGGGTTCAGATGTTGCTCTAATCTGGCTACAGGCCACTGTTCAATCAATACATGTCGGTTGCTGGCAAAACGCAGAGCAGAAATTAACTCTTTCGATTCAGTACCGTTGATGGCGATGGATAAGGTCTGATCATCCATGTCCAGCAATAGCGCATGGTAGCGGTGGCATAGGGATGATAGTTCTTTGGACAGGTCATTATTCATCATGGTCAGCCTGCCGTATTATCAAAGCGGAACACATCCTGACAGGCTTGGCGCAAGCTCTCCGCGTCGGCATCAGTCTGGCAGTCCCTTGTCCAATGTGATGCACCGGTTTGCACATCCAGACTGGGCGTCATCACAACGCGTAATCCTTGCAGTGTTGACTGTCCCGTCAGGGAAATCGACCCTTGACTGACGGTAGATGCGCTGACATAGCGGGAGGTTGTCGCTGTCGGTATCCCCTGACTGCCAGCGTTACAAGTAGCAAAGCTAGCGTTGCTCAGACCACAGAGATCGATGGTGGTTTTGTAGGAAACCATGGTCTGGAGCATGTCTGTCATGGCGGCTTTTTGCAGATAGCCCTGATAAGCGGGAATGCCCAGGGAACTGAGTATGGCGATGATCACAATGACCACCATCAGCTCGATTAGCGTAAATCCATGCTGTTTCACGATATCAATCCTTGCTGTGACGGGTGGCGGCAGGATAGCGTTGCTGGTGTAACTTCGTCGATGTGGTGAAATCAGATCAGGAACTGTGCTCGGGGAAATTTTTGAGGATTACATTGAATAACGATTTTTTTGCGTAGTCGGTTACAGTTTTATTTGGTGTTCCAGGTGTGGCAGTAGGAAAAACCCGGCATTGCCGGGCTCGATTCAGTTTAAACGCATAGAGAGATCCAGTGCATGGACATGTTTAGTCAACGCACCAACCGAGATGTAATCGACACCGGTTTCGGCGTAGTCCCGTAACGTTTTCAAGGTGACATTACCGGAAACTTCCAGCAGAACCTGCCCTTGAGCAAGCTGTACTGCCTCACGGATTTTTTCCAGGCTGAAGTTATCCAGCATCACGATATCCGCACCTGCATCCAGTGCTTGTTGTAGTTCATCGAGGGTTTCCACTTCCACTTCAACCGGAACATCGCTGCGTAGCTTAAACGCCTGCTCTACCGCCTGCCTGATAGATCCGGCGGCAATAATATGGTTTTCCTTGATCAGGAAGGCATCAGATAATCCCAGGCGATGATTGCTGCCGCCGCCGCATAAAACCGCATATTTCAATGCTGTTCGTAATCCGGGCAGCGTTTTGCGGGTATCCAGCAACTGAGCGTGAGTTCCTGCCAGCAACTTCACATATCGGCTGACTTCTGTGGCGATGCCGGACAGTGTCTGCAGAAAATTAAGTGCGGTACGTTCTCCAGTTAAAAGTTGACGCGACGGCCCTTGCAAGCGGCACAGTGGCTGATTTTCCGTCAGCAGTGAGCCATCTTTCACATACCATTCCACACTGACCTGATCGCCAAGCTGGTGGAAGACTTCTTCCAACCAGTGTTGCCCGCAGAAGATACCGGCTTCACGAGTGATAATGACGGCGGTTGCTGATTTGTCATCTGGCAGTAGTAGGGCAGTGATATCCTGTTGTACATCAACCTCACCACCCAAATCTTCGCATAACGCCAGACGAACGCAGACCGGAATATCATTCTCAATGCGTTTTAACAACATTGCCTGGCGTTGTTCCTGACTATAACGACGAGTAGTCATCGTATAAAAACTCCGAGAGGGATCCGGAGGCTTATGCTACCTTGTTTATGCAATGACATCCAATTTGAATGTTTTTATAATTCAAAATGTTACTTGTTATTCTGGGCGGTTCACGCAGATATCGCCAGTATGAAGGATAATGCGAAGCGCGGGTTGTCAGCCATCAAACATGACCTCATCCGTTTGCTGGAGCCGTTAAGGAGAGGGCATCACAATCGAATTTAATGATAGGATAATCAATAATAGCTTTATATCCAGCCGGTTAGTCTGGTTTCTGGAAACGTGCTACTCTTTTTGCCGAGATCGTGCGGCAGTGTAATAGACCGATATCGATCTTCATGGTGCATTGATGTAAGGGTTCTGCTGATGAGATTGGAGAATGGCTGGTTATCAGGGGTCACGCGTGTTCCGTCTCCCTATCATGATGATCGGCCGGAGAATGAACTACCTTCCTTGCTGGTGGTACATAATATTAGTCTTCCGCCTGGTGAGTTTGGCGGCCCTTATATTGATCAATTATTTACCGGCACGTTGGATGCAGCTGCACATCCCTATTTTGCGGATATTTGTCATCTGCATGTCTCTGCCCATTGTTTGATTCGCCGCGATGGTAGCATTGTTCAGTATGTGTCGTTTGATAAACGGGCTTGGCACGCGGGTGTTTCACACTTTGAAGGGCGTGAGCGTTGTAATGATTTTTCCATCGGTATTGAGCTGGAAGGAACCGATACGCTACCTTTTACCACCGAACAGTATTCTCAATTGGCGACAATGACTCGCCTGTTGTGCCGTGCTTATCCGATTACGCCATCACGCATTACCGGGCACAGTGATATTGCTCCCGGACGCAAAACCGATCCTGGCCCGGCCTTTGACTGGGATTTTTTCCAGCATTTGTGGCAGGCTCACCTGGATTAAGAAGGGAGTAACAACAGATGACGCTGTTTACATTATTATTGGGGTTAGGGTGGGAGCGCTTGTTTAAACAAGGTGAACACTGGCAGTTGGATCATCATTTGGAAGTGTTGTTCCGCCACCTTTCACCTCCCACATTGTTTCAGACAATTACGCTGACCTGTTTCAGTATGGGTGCAGTGGCGTTGGTATTGTGGTTTTTCAGCGGACTCTTGTTTGGTGTGATTTTGCTTCTGTTATGGATTGCGATTTGTCTGCTTTGCATTGGCGCCGGTGAAGTAAGGCAGCATTATCATCGTTACCTGCAGGCCGCGGATCGCGGTGAAGCCGATGCCTGCCGGGAGATGGAGGCGGAATTGTCATTAATACATGGCTTGCCAGTGGAAAGTGGTGAGCATGAACGGCTGAAGGAGTTACAAAACGCGCTGTTGTGGATTAATTTTCGCTTTTATCTGGCACCAATATTCTGGTTTATCGTGGCGGGCCCATATGGACCGGTAGCGCTGGTGGGATACTCTTTTTTGCGAGCCAGACAAGCTTGCCTAGCCCGGCACCATACGCCACTGGACCGTGCCCGTTCAGGCGTGGATTCGCTGCTTCACTGGCTCGATTGGATCCCGGTCCGATTGGCTGGCGTGGCTTATGCATTGCTCGGACATGGTGAAAAAGCATTACCCGCATGGTTTGCTGCGCTAGGGGATTTCCATAGCTCGCAATATTGGGTATTAACCCAGTTGGCCCAGTTCTCACTGGCCCGAGAGCCTCATGTTGATCAAGTCGAAGCACCAAAAGCGGCGGTTACTCTGGCGAAGAAAGTGACGCTGGCGATTGTGGTTGTCGTGTCGTTGCTGACTATTTACGGTGCGTTGGTGTAATCATTGTTCAGCCGGCGGTATGCCGAAATCTGGCATACCATCGGCACTCCAGTTGAAGGTTTTGATACGCGTATGTCGGTTCGGATCCCACAAGGGGTCGCCCTCAATTTCCGTATAGTTACGTGCATGATAAACCAGCACGTCCTCGCCATCTGATAGCCGCGCGCTTTATTGTCACCGCCAAACCATTCTGCCAGCGGCAACAGCAATAGCGATAGAATCAGTGTGGCAATGCCGACCATCACAAAACGATAAGACTGGCAGGAAACGCGCTCGCCGGGATCGTTGGTGATAACGCCGCCCAGTGAACAGTAAGGAATATTAATCGCAGTATAGGCAAGCGACATCAGGAAGTAGGTGACAAAGGCATAGACCACCTTACTTTCATATTCCCAGTCCGGCGTGGTAAACATCAGCACGCTGAATATGACGTAAGGGACTGAAACCCATAATAACCATGGTCTAAAACGTCCCCAACGGCTACGCGTACGGTCGGCAATCGCGCCCATAATCGGATCGGTGATGGCATCTACTACCCGTACCGACAGTAGCAGGATGCCGACCATTGCCGGCGCCAGTCCGAAAATATCAGTGTAAAAGTAACTCAGGAATAACATGACGGCACCGTTGATCATATTGCAACCCGCATCGCCCATGCCGTAGCCAATCTTCTCTTTAACTGAAAGTGCTGTAGTGCTCATCGTCTGTTCCCACCCCTGGATGATAATCCTGTGTAGTGGAAAACATTATTGATGCTTATGTCTTCATCTGCGCAGCAGGAAACCGCCACACAGATAGATAAAATGGCTGAAGATGGGGAGGTGTGATGGAGTTAACAATACGTACATTGAAAATCATCGATACGGGGGGTATTCGAAATATCGTAGGGGGAGCCATTAATGGTCCCCCTTATCATTACGCTTTCTGCACTTTGCCCTTAATAAAATAGCCAATGCCCAGTATCAATATCCAGACCGGAATCAGTAGTACGGATATCCGAATACCCGGTGTCAGGTACATAATCACCAGAATGGCGGCCAGAAATAGCAGGCACAGATAGTTGCCAAATGGATATAACAGCGCTTTGAATTTAGTTTCTGTTCCTTCGCGCTCTTTTTGCGCACGGAATTTCAGATGTGCCAGACTGATCATCGCCCAGTTGATCACCAGTGCGGAGACCACCAGCGCCATCAACAGCTCAAACGCTTTACCGGGCACCAGATAGTTAATCAGTACACACGCTGCTGTCGCCAGAGCTGAAAGAGCAATCGCGACAACGGGGACACCACGGCTATCCATTTTCAGCAATACTTGTGGGCCGTTACCTTGTTTCGCCAAGCCATACAGCATACGGCTATTACAATATACACAGCTGTTGTAGACCGACAGCGCTGCGGTTAATACCACAATGTTTAAGACCGTTGCGACTATATTACTGTTCAATGCATGGAAAATCAGAACGAAAGGGCTACCACCTTCCACCACCTTTTCCCAAGGGTACAGTGATAACAATACCGTCAGGGAGCCAATGTAGAAAATCAGGATACGGTAGATAACCTGGTTGGTGGCGCGCGGAATGCTTTTTTCCGGGTCATCCGCTTCTGCAGCGGTAATACCGACCAGTTCCAGGCCACCAAAAGAGAACATGATGACGGCCATCGCCATGACCAACCCGTTAATACCATTCGGGAAAAATCCTCCCTGAGCCCATAGATTGGTAATAGTCGCTTCAGGTCCACCATGGCCGCTTATCAATAACCAACTGCCAAAGGCAATCATCCCGACAATGGCTGCAACCTTGATGATGGCAAACCAGAATTCCAGTTCGCCATACACTTTTACATTGGCCAGGTTGATGGCATTGATAAACAAAAAGAAGACGGTGGCAGAAACCCAGGTCGGAATATCTGGCCACCAGTATTGTACGTAAATGCCAACTGCGGTCAGTTCCGCCATGGCGACCAGTACATACAACACCCAATAATTCCAACCAGAAGCAAACCCGGCAAAATTACCCCAGTATTTATAGGCAAAATGGCTGAAAGATCCTGCTACAGGTTCCTCTACTACCATTTCTCCCAGTTGGCGCATGATGAAAAAAGCGATAATACCGCCAATGGCATATCCCAGCAGGACAGACGGCCCCGCCATTTTTATTGTCTGTGCGATGCCGAGAAACAGACCCGTACCTACTGCACCACCCAGGGCAATCAACTGTATATGACGGTTTTTTAAGCCACGCTGTAGCGTTCCGTCTTGTTGACCTTCCATTGTTTTAACCCTCTGCCAATGTAAGCCAAGGCAAGGAAATACCGCCAGCATGATAGCGCGGTTTTTTTTGCCTTTTTACGTTTATGTAATTTTATGTTTACGGGAGCCTATCGGATGAAAATGCCGAGCTATCTACCGTTCGTCAGAGAATAGTGATAAGCAATTAAGATTGCACTGATTTCTTGCTGATATTGAGAGGGAAATGCAGTGCAATGATACAAAGTTACCCCTTTGATGTTTTTTATCCTTTCTCATTACCAGTAGATTCCCGATTTCACGTTGATCCGAACACATTGCACATGTATTTAAAGCGCCTTGCACAAGGCCAGAACAGCCTTTCATGGCAAATGTGAATTTAAATTCTATTTTAGTGAATTAATATTCATAAATTAGTCATTTAAACGGTTCAGCTTTGCCTGAAATTGGTTTCAAAAAAGTTAAAATAATTGGATGGGAGCAATGGTAATACCACTGACCTCTTAGGCCTTTGCAGCATATATTTCAGGCATTTGTTAAAATTTAAGGGGATTGGTAATTTAGCGCAATGACTGTATGGACAGAAGGTGAATACTTTGTTACTTTAGCGTCACGTTTTTTGGAATTGGTATTACCAATTTACTCTGCGCTTTCCGCTGAGAAGAATTCACCATGGCATATAGCAAAATCCGTCAACCCAAATTGTCAGATGTGATTGAGCAACAGCTGGAGTTTCTGATCCTTGAAGGAACCCTACGTCCCGGCGAGAAACTTCCCCCGGAGCGTGAGCTGGCTAAGCAGTTCGATGTCTCCCGTCCTTCTCTGAGAGAAGCTATACAGCGTCTGGAAGCCAAAGGACTGCTTTTACGCCGTCAAGGCGGTGGTACTTTCGTGCAGACCAACCTCTGGCAGAGTGTTAGCGATCCGCTGGCAGAATTACTGAGCAATCACCCCGAATCACAATTCGATCTCCTCGAAACTCGTCATGCGCTTGAAGGCATTGCTGCTTACTATGCTGCATTGCGCGGCACAGAGTCGGATTTACAGCGTATCCGAGATTGTCATGCCTTGATTGAAAAGTCTCGGGAAGCGGGTGATTTGGAGGCGGAGTCAGAAGCCGTTATGCACTATCAGATCGCCGTCACCGAAGCCACTCACAACGTGGTACTGCTGCATCTGCTGCGCTGTATGGGGCCGATGCTGGAACAAAATGTGCGGCAAAATTTTGAATTGCTTTATCTGAGCCGGGAAGTTTTGGCGAAGGTAAGCAGCCATCGCGCCAGAATTTATGAGGCGATTGTTGCCCGTGAGCCAGAACAGGCGCGCGAAGCATCACACCGTCACCTGGCGTTTATTGAGGAAATATTGCTGGATCTTAACCGGGAACATAGTCGGCGCGAACGATCACTGCGTCGTCTCCAGCAACGCAAGGATTAAGTGCCCTATTTGGGGTTCTGTATGCGATAACCAAGACGAAGGGCCTGTCTTCCTGCGCTTTTTTCCATCGCAGGTTCAGAGTGTAAGAAGACAGGCTCCAGATAACTCAACTGATTAGAAACAGATAAGGAATAAACCATGTCAGAACGTTTGAATAATGACGTGGATCCGATCGAAACACGCGACTGGCTACAGGCGATCGAATCGGTTATCCGTGAAGAGGGTGTTGAACGCGCTCAGTTCCTGATTGATCAGGTACTTTCCGAAGCGCGTAAAGGTGGCGTCAAAATGGCTGCCGGCAGTGCAGTAAGCCAATATGTGAACACCATCAGCGTGGACGATGAGCCGGAATATCCTGGCAACCTTGAGCTGGAGCGTCGTATTCGTTCTGCTATCCGCTGGAATGCGATCATGACGGTACTACATGCTTCGAAGAAAGATTTGGAGCTCGGTGGTCACATGGCGTCATTCCAGTCTTCTGCCACGTTCTACGAAGTGTGCTTTAACCACTTCTTCCGCGCCCACAATGCGCAGGACGGTGGCGATTTGGTGTATTTCCAGGGTCATATTTCTCCAGGCATCTATGCCCGTGCCTTCCTGGAAGGCCGTCTGACAGAAGATCAGATGAATAACTTCCGTCAGGAAGTCCATGGTAATGGCTTGTCTTCTTACCCACATCCAAAATTGATGCCGAATTTCTGGCAGTTCCCGACCGTATCCATGGGGTTGGGGCCTATCGCGGCTATTTACCAGGCTAAGTTCCTCAAATATCTGGAACATCGTGGCCTGAAAGATACATCTAAACAAACCGTCTATGCGTTTCTGGGCGATGGTGAAATGGATGAGCCGGAATCCAAAGGCGCCATCACCATCGCTACCCGTGAAAAACTGGATAATTTGGTGTTCTTCATCAACTGTAACTTGCAGCGTCTGGATGGCCCGGTTACGGGTAATGGCAAGATCATTAATGAACTGGAAGGTATCTTCGGTGGTGCCGGCTGGGAAGTTATCAAGGTTATCTGGGGTGGCCGTTGGGATGAACTGTTGCGTAGAGATACCAGCGGTAAGCTGATCCAACTGATGAATGAAACCGTTGATGGTGATTACCAGACCTTTAAATCCAAGAATGGCGCTTATGTGCGGGAGCACTTCTTCGGTAAATATCCGGAAACCGCCGAACTGGTGAAAGACTGGACTGATGATCAGATTTGGGCGTTGAACCGTGGTGGTCACGATCCGAAGAAAGTCTATGCCGCTCTGAAGAAAGCGCAGGAAACCAAAGATAAACCGGTCGTTATTCTGGCACATACCATTAAAGGCTACGGTATGGGTGACGCGGCTGAAGGCAAGAATATTGCCCACCAGGTTAAAAAGATTAACATGGACGGCGTGCGCTATTTCCGTGACCGCTTCAATGTGCCGGTCAGTGATGAAAACATCGAAAAGCTGCCGTTCCTGACATTTGAAAAAGACTCCGCAGAGTACAACTATCTGCACGAACGTCGCCAGGCTCTAGAAGGTTATTTACCGACTCGTCACACTAAGTTTACCGAAAAACTGGAATTGCCGACGATGGAAGATTTCAGTTCTCTGCTGGAAGAGCAGACCAAAGAAATCTCTACCACTATCGCTTTTGTTCGTGCTCTGAACGTGATGCTGAAGAACAAATCGATCAAAGATCGTCTGGTTCCGATTATCGCTGATGAAGCCCGTACTTTCGGTATGGAAGGTCTGTTCCGTCAAATCGGTATCTACAGCCCGAATGGTCAGCAGTATACTCCGCAGGACCGCGAGCAGGTCGCTTACTACAAAGAAGACCAGAAAGGTCAGATTCTGCAGGAAGGCATCAATGAACTGGGTGCTGGCGCATCCTGGCTGTCGGCGGCAACGTCTTACAGCACCAACAACCTGCCGATGATTCCGTTCTACATCTACTATTCCATGTTCGGATTCCAGCGTATCGGGGATCTGTGCTGGGCCGCCGGCGACCAACAGGCTCGTGGCTTCCTGATCGGCGGTACTTCTGGCCGTACGACGCTGAATGGTGAAGGTCTGCAGCATGAAGATGGTCACAGCCACATTCAGGCGCTGACCATTCCAAACTGTATCTCCTATGATCCGTCTTATGCCTATGAAGTCGCGGTGATCATGCATGATGGTCTGGTTCGTATGTACGGTGAAACGCAGGAAAATATCTATTACTACATCACCACACTGAACGAAAACTACCACATGCCAGCCATGCCGCAAGGTGTGGAAGAGGGTATCCGCAAGGGTATTTATAAACTGGAAACGGTTGAAGGCGGCAAAGGTAAAGTTCAGTTGCTGGGTTCAGGTTCTATTCTGCGTCATGTGCGTGATGCCGCTCAGATTCTGGCGAGCGACTTCGGTATCGGCTCTGATGTTTATAGTGTTACATCCTTTACTGAACTGGCCCGTGATGGTCAAGATTGTGAACGCTGGAACATGTTGCATCCGACGGAAACCCCGCGCGTACCGTTCATTGCCCAGGTCATGAATGATGCACCCGCTGTCGCTTCCACCGACTATATGAAACTGTTTGCAGAACAGGTACGTACCTACATCCCGGCCAGCGATTATCGCGTACTGGGTACTGACGGTTTTGGTCGTTCCGACAGCCGTGAGAACCTGCGCCACCACTTCGAAGTGGACGCTTCCTACGTGGTAGTTGCAGCATTGGGTGAACTGGCTAAACGCGGTGAAGTTGACGCTTCTGTAGTGGCTGAAGCCATCAAGAAATTCAGCATTGATCCTGAAAAAGTTAACCCGCGTCTGGCATAAGAGGTAAAGATTACATGGCTATCGAAATCAACGTACCGGATATCGGTGCAGATGAAGTTGAAGTCACCGAAGTGATGGTGAAAGTCGGCGATAAAGTTGAAGCAGAACAGTCGCTGATCACGGTAGAAGGTGATAAGGCTTCTATGGAAGTCCCTTCACCTCAGTCGGGCGTGGTTAAAGAGATCAAAGTGGCGGTGGGCGACAAGGTTGCTACCGGTAAATTGATTATGATTTTTGATTCTGCTGACAGTGCTGTTGCGGCTGCACCCGCCAAAGTCGAAGAGAATAAAGCAGCGGCTACACCGGTTGCTGCGACTGCCAGTGTCGCCAAAGAGGTTGAAGTACCAGACATCGGTTCGGATGAAGTTGAAGTTACCGATGTGATGGTGAAGGTGGGTGACAAGGTTGAAGCGGAACAGTCTCTGATCACCGTAGAAGGCGACAAAGCTTCGATGGAAGTCCCGGCACCATTTGCCGGTATCGTGAAAGAAATCAAGATAAGCACTGGCGACAAAGTGAAAACCGGCTCGCTGATTATGGTTTTCAACGTGGGTGGCACGGCGCCCGTCGCTGCTGAGACTGCCTCGGCGGTGGTCAGTAGTGTTTCCGCAGCAAAAGATGTGAATGTGCCTGATATCGGCGGTGATGAAGTTGAAGTTACCGAAGTGATGGTGAAAGTGGGCGACAAAGTGGCCGCTGAACAGTCACTGATCACTGTGGAAGGCGACAAAGCCTCTATGGAAGTCCCGGCGCCGTTTGCCGGTATCGTGAAAGAAATCAAGATAAGCACTGGCGATAAGGTGAAAACCGGTTCGCTGATTATGATCTTTGAAGTTGAAGGTGCAGCTCCTGCTGCTGCGTCGGCGGCGAAGAAAGAAGATACGGCACCGGCGGCTAAAGCAGAGAAAGTTGCTGCCCCCGCGGTTGCCAACGCGGACAGCAAGGGCGAGTTTGCCGAAAACGACGCTTATATTCATGCCACTCCGGTTATCCGTCGTTTGGCGCGCGAATTTGGCGTCAATCTGGCGAAAGTGAAGGGGACCGGCCGTAAAGGTCGTATCCTGCGCGAAGACGTTCAGGCGTATGTGAAAGACGCGGTGAAACGCGCTGAATCCGCTCCTGCCGCTGGTGCTGGTGCTACCGGTGGCGGTCTGCCTGGTATGCTGCCGTGGCCGAAAGTGGATTTCAGCAAGTTTGGTGAGATTGAGGAAGTTGAACTGGGTCGTATCCAGAAAATATCTGGTGCCAACCTGAGCCGTAACTGGGTAATGATCCCGCATGTTACGCAGTTCGATGAAGCTGATATCACTGAAGTAGAAGTATTCCGTAAACAGCAGAACCTGGAAGCCGAGAAGAAGAGACTGGACGTGAAAATCACGCCGCTGGTCTTCCTGATGAAAGCCGCTGCCAAAGCGCTGGAAGAATTCCCACGTTTCAACAGCTCTATTTCTGAAGATGGTCAGAAGCTGACACTGAAGAAATATATCAATATCGGCGTGGCGGTTGATACACCGAATGGTCTGGTGGTTCCGGTATTCCGTGATGTTAACAACAAAGGCATCATTGAATTGTCCCGCGAACTGGCGATTATCTCCAAGAAAGCTCGCGATGGTAAGCTGACCGCATCTGATATGCAGGGTGGCTGCTTTACTATTTCCAGCCTTGGCGGCATCGGCGGAACGGCGTTTACGCCGATCGTCAATGCACCGGAAGTGGCTATTCTGGGCGTGTCAAAATCGTCCATGAAGCCGGTCTGGAACGGCAAAGAGTTTGCTCCGCGTCTGATGTTGCCGCTGTCACTGTCCTTCGACCATCGTGTCATTGATGGTGCTGCGGGTGCACGTTTCGCCGCATATATCAGTACGATAATGGCAGACATTCGTCGTCTGGTGATGTAACGGTAAAGGCTGGCTCTGTGGCCAGCCTTTTTGTTAACGTCAGTGCCGCAGGTCGGAGCATGCTCTCCTGCGGCGGTTGAGACACTGTTCACCCGAACATGCTTTGCAGATTATTAACAATTCTGTAAACTGCTGGCGGTGGAAGCGTCCCGGTGGATGAAGGGCGTGCTTGAATTAACTCGCCATAAAAATGACGTCTGACCCGCCGGACAAACAAAACAAGAGGTCATGATGAGTACTGAAATTAAAGCTCAAGTGGTGGTGCTTGGCGCGGGTCCTGCAGGATATTCTGCAGCATTCCGTTGCGCAGATTTAGGTCTGGACACCGTACTGGTAGAACGTTATGCCACCCTGGGTGGTGTGTGTCTGAATGTAGGTTGTATCCCCTCGAAAGCATTACTGCACGTAGCCAAAGTCATTGAAGAAGCCAAAGCGCTGGCGGAACACGGCATTGTGTTTGGTGAACCGCAGACTGACATCGACAAAATTCGGACCTGGAAAGAAAAAGTCATCAACCAGCTGACGGGTGGTCTGGCTGGTATGGCGAAAGGCCGTAAAGTTAAAGTGATTAACGGTCTGGGTAAATTTACCGGCCCGAATACGCTGGTTGTCGATGGTGAAAACGGCAAAACTACCGTTAATTTCGATAACGCCATTATCGCGGCAGGTTCCCGTCCGATTCAGTTGCCATTCATTCCACATGAAGATCCACGCATATGGGATTCTACTGATGCGCTGGAGCTGAAAACCGTTCCAGGACGCATGCTGCTCATGGGCGGCGGTATCATCGGTCTGGAAATGGGTACTGTTTATCATGCTCTTGGTTCACAGATCGACGTGGTTGAAATGTTGGATCAAGTCATTCCGGCAGCGGATAAAGATGTCGTTAAAGTGTTTACCAAACGCATCAGCAAGAAATTCACCCTGATGCTGGAAACCAAAGTGACCGCTGTCGAAGCCAAAGAAGATGGTATCTATGTCACAATGGAAGGCAAAAAAGCGCCTGCCGAACCACAGCGTTATGACGCGGTGCTGGTAGCGATTGGTCGTGTACCAAATGGTAAACTGCTGGATGCAGGTCAGGCTGGCGTGGAAGTCGACGATCGTGGTTTCATTCATGTCGACAAACAGATGCGTACCAACGTACCCCACATCTATGCTATCGGCGACATCGTAGGCCAGCCTATGCTGGCGCATAAAGGTGTGCATGAGGGACATGTGGCAGCTGAAGTTATCGCTGGCAAGAAACACTATTTCGACCCGAAAGTCATCCCGTCCATTGCCTACACTGAACCAGAAGTGGCGTGGGTGGGCTTGACCGAGAAAGAAGCCAAAGAGAAAGGCATCAGCTACGAAACCGCAACTTTCCCATGGGCAGCCTCTGGACGTGCTATTGCGTCTGACTGCGCAGATGGTATGACCAAACTGATTTTCGACAAAGAGACCCATCGTGTTATTGGTGGTGCGATTGTCGGTACTAACGGTGGTGAACTGTTGGGTGAAATCGGTCTGGCGATTGAGATGGGTTGCGATGCGGAAGATATCGCACTGACTATTCATGCGCACCCGACGTTGCATGAATCTGTTGGTCTGGCAGCCGAGATTTTCGAAGGCAGCATTACTGACTTGCCGAATCCTAAAGCAAAAAAGAAATAAATTTTTCCATCTCTGATACCGGTCACTTAGGCTGAATTTCAGGGAGAAGCCATGGGAGAGGTTCCCAAAGGGATACCTCATCCTGTGGGCCACCCCGAGTACCTGGGCATTTAAACGATCGACATTCCCCGTATCGCTGTCTGAAGCCTGGGACGCTCCATTAAGCATTTCATATTCTATCCGGCACATGTTGCCGGATTTTTTTCTACCTATATCGCAGAATTTCACTTCTCTTCCGCCGTTCTTATTTCTGTCAATTACAATCAACTCCCTATAAAAGAAACATTGTTTTATTTTTATGGTGAGAATAATAATGAAACTGAACCGATTACGTAACACCCTCTGTTTGCTGACAATGTGTCTGGTAAGTTCTTCACTGATGGCTAACGACAAGGATTACCAAACCTCCGCGGTTACTGAAGACGCGTTGCCAACGTTCTATCCGCAACTCAAGCAGCAGATGACTTATTCAGACTCTTGGCTGTCTGGGCACGATAAGAATTTCAGTCAGTGGAAAGTACAGTCACGAAATAAGGTTCGTACATTGTTACTGACGCCAGATTCCAGTAAAGCGTTTGATCCGCAAATGGTGGATCAACAGGATCGCGGCAGTTATAAAGCTGAAAAAGTGGCATTTAATCTGACAGACGAGAGCCGAGTGCTTGGACTGCTACTCATCCCAAAAACACCTGGCCCTCATCCGGCAGTGATTTTGCTGCATGACCATGGCGCGAAGTTTGATATCGGCAAAGAGAAAATGATTAAGCCATGGGGGGATGAAGCACAACTGACGTCGGCGCAGGCATGGGCAGATAAATATTTTACTGGCCGATTTGTGGGTGACGAACTGGCCAAGCGTGGTTATGTGGTGTTGGCAGTGGATGCCATTGGCTGGGGTGATCGTGGGCCGTTGAAATATGAACAGCAGCAGGCGTTGGCCAGTAATTTCTTCAATCTGGGACGTTCACTGGCGGGAACGATGGCGTATGAAGATATGAGAACGCTTGACTTCCTTGCCTCGCTGAAACAGGTCGACCCGCAACGTATTGGCATCGTAGGTTTTTCGATGGGCGCGTACCGTGCCTGGCAATTGGCGGCGTTGTCTAACAAAGCCGCCGCAACAGTAGCGGTTTCCTGGATGGGAACCTACGAAGGGTTGATGACACCAGGCAACAACGTATTGCGTGGTCAGTCGTCGTTTTACATGCTACATCCAGGATTATCATCCTATTTCGATTTCCCTGATGTGGCCAGTATTGCTGCTCCCAAACCGATGTTGGTCTTCAACGGTGGCAAGGATAAACTCTTCCCCGTCAGCGCGGTAGAAGACGCTTATGACAAAATGCACCGAGTCTGGCGTTCACAACATGCCGACGACAAGCTGGAAACACGTATCTGGCCGGAATTAGGGCATGTGTTTTATCAGGAGCAGCAGGATGTGGCTTTTCAATGGTTGGATCGTTGGCTGATGCCGGAGAAAAAGTAGTCACTTCTCTGGAGAGAAATTCTCTGTATATCGGCGTAGTTTGACACTGCATTTTCAGTCAGTCCTCAGAATGATGAGGGCTGACATTGGCGGCAATACCAGGTGGTGCCATATTGCGGACATAGTCGAACTATCTCTTTCTTAACTCATTGTTATTTTGAGTTTCTTTTGCTTTTTAGCGAAACACTTCTTTTGTCTTTTATATGCTAGAGCGGCCTGCAAATTACGTGCTATTCTGGCAATACAGACAGTAACAATAGGGTCATATTGAGACGTGAATCGATTAAGTAACAAAACAATGTTGCTATTATGTGAATGAATTAACAATCAATTCAAATCCTGATATGCTCAACAGGCTGGACCGGACACTCTGACCCTACATCCACACGCTTACATTCAGGCATGGACATCACAACCGGAAGCAGAGCGCCGGGTTAATTAAGACAATGAGAGCGAGGAGAAAGTCGTGCTAGAAGAATATCGTAAGCACGTAGCCGAGCGGGCTGCACAAGGGATCGTTCCTAAACCATTAGACGCCGCACAGATGGCGGCATTGGTGGAATTGCTGAAGAATCCTCCCGCTGGTGAAGAAGCATTTTTAGTCGATCTGTTAGTCAATCGCGTTCCGCCGGGTGTTGATGAGGCGGCCTACGTCAAAGCGGGTTTCCTGGCCGCCATCACCAAGGGTGAAGCTGTGTCTCCCCTTATTACGCCGGAAAAAGCCACCGAACTGTTGGGTACCATGCAGGGTGGATACAATATTCATCCACTGATTGACGCGCTGGAAAACCCCACGCTGGCGCCCATCGCCGTCACGGCGTTGTCTCACACCCTGTTGATGTTTGACAACTTCTATGATGTGGAAGAGAAAGCCAAGGCTGGTAATGCTTACGCCAAACAGGTGATCCAATCCTGGTCGGAGGCCGAATGGTTCCTGTCTCGCCCGGCGCTGGCAGAAAAAATTACCGTGACCGTTTTCAAGGTGACGGGAGAAACCAACACTGATGACCTGTCTCCGGCACCGGATGCCTGGTCCCGTCCCGACATTCCGCTGCATGCTCTGGCGATGTTGAAAAATGCCCGTGACGGCATTGAGCCGGATCAACCCGGCGTGGTGGGGCCCATCAAACAGTTGCAGGCGCTGGATCAGAAAGGGTTCCCGCTGGCTTATGTGGGCGATGTGGTGGGAACCGGCTCGTCCCGTAAATCGGCCACCAATTCGGTGCTGTGGTTTATGGGGGACGATATTCCCAACGTCCCGAACAAACGCGCCGGTGGCGTGGTGCTGGGGGGTAAAATCGCGCCGATTTTCTTCAACACGATGGAAGATGCGGGTGCATTACCAATTGAAGTCGATGTTGCCAAACTGAATATGGGCGACGTGATCGACATTTACCCCTACAAAGGGGAAGTGCGTCATCATGATACTGATGCGCTGTTGGCGACCTTTGAGTTGAAAACCGACGTGTTACTCGACGAAGTGCGTGCCGGTGGACGTATTCCGTTGATTATTGGCCGTGGGTTGACCACCAAAGCCCGCGAATCGCTCGGATTACCGTCCAGCGATGTCTTCCGTATCGCCAAAGCGGTCGCCGCCAGCAGCAAAGGCTTCTCGCTGGCGCAGAAAATGGTGGGGCGCGCCTGTGGCGTGGCCGGTGTTCGTCCGAACGAATATTGCGAACCGAAGATGACGTCGGTGGGGTCGCAGGACACTACCGGTCCGATGACCCGTGACGAGCTGAAGGATCTGGCCTGCCTTGGTTTCTCGGCGGACCTGGTGATGCAATCTTTCTGTCATACCGCCGCCTACCCGAAACCGGTTGATGTCACCACACACCATACGCTGCCCGATTTCATCATGAACCGTGGCGGTGTGTCGCTACGTCCCGGTGACGGTATCATCCACTCCTGGCTGAACCGGATGCTGCTGCCGGATACGGTCGGTACCGGAGGGGATTCGCACACCCGTTTCCCGATAGGCATTTCTTTCCCGGCGGGGTCGGGGCTGGTGGCGTTTGCGGCGGCGACAGGCGTGATGCCGCTGGATATGCCGGAGTCGGTACTGGTGCGTTTCAAAGGCAAAATGCAACCAGGTATCACGCTGCGGGATTTGGTGCACGCGATCCCTTATTACGCCATTCAGCAGGGGTTGCTGACTGTCGAGAAGAAAGGCAAGAAAAACATCTTTTCCGGCCGTATTCTGGAAATTGAAGGGTTGCCGGATCTCAAGGTCGAGCAGGCGTTTGAACTGGCGGATGCGTCTGCCGAGCGTTCGGCGGCGGGTTGCACCATCAAACTGGACAAGGCGCCGATCATCGAATATCTCCACTCCAACATCGTCTTGCTGAAGTGGATGATTGCCGAAGGTTATGGCGACCGTCGCACGTTGGAGCGTCGCATTCAGGGGATGGAAAAATGGCTGGCGGAGCCGACGTTGCTGGAAGCGGATGCGGATGCGGAATACGCCGCGGTGATCGAGATCGATTTGGCGCAAGTCAAGGAGCCGATCCTGTGTGCGCCGAACGATCCGGATGACGCCCGCCTGTTATCTGATGTGGCGAACAGCAAGATTGATGAAGTGTTCATCGGCTCTTGCATGACCAACATCGGCCATTTCCGGGCGGCGGGGAAATTGCTGGATCAGCATAAAGGCCAGTTGCCGACCCGGCTGTGGGTGGCACCACCGACACGGATGGATGCCGCGCAGTTAACGGAAGAAGGCTACTACAGCGTGTTTGGCAAGAGTGGCGCGCGGATTGAAATTCCCGGTTGCTCGCTGTGCATGGGGAATCAGGCACGAGTGGCGGAAGGGGCGACGGTAGTGTCCACGTCGACGCGTAACTTCCCGAACCGTTTGGGTAATGGCGCGAATGTCTATCTGGCGTCAGCGGAGCTGGCGGCGGTTTCCGCCCTGTTGGGCCGTTTGCCGATGCCGGAAGAGTACCAGACCTACATGGCACAGGTGGACAAAACCGCGAACGATACCTATCGTTACCTGAATTTTGACCACTTACAGCAGTATACGGAAAAAGCGGATGCGGTGATCTTCCAGACCGCCGTTTAAACCGTTATAGTTATGCCCGCATAAAAGGGAGGCCGTTTGGCCTCCCTTTTTTACTGTCAATTTGCGGGCTGTCACTACGGCATCTCCGCCTGGTAGCTACACTGACTATTGCGTACTCACAGGAGAATCATCATGGACTATGAATTTTTACGCGATCTGACTGGTCAGGTAATTGTCAAAATGTCGATGGGGCATGAGGCAGTTGGGCATTGGTTTAATGAGGAAGTAAAAAGTCAGTTGGTACTCCTGGACGAGATTGAAAATGCGGCGCGTGATATCGCTGGAAGTGAACGCCAGTGGCAGCATATCGGGCATGAGTACACATTATTGTTAGACAGTGAAGAAGTCTTGATTCGTGCAAATCAGCTTGAACTTGATGGTGATGAGATAGAAGAAGGTATGAGCTATTACGACGAGGAAAGTCTGTCGCTGTGTGGGCTGGATGATTTTCTCGATCTGGTTGTGAAATATCGGGCGTTTGTGCAAAAAAGTTGAAATATCCGATAGTAATATAGTGCGAAGTGTAACCTCACAAGAAAGGTCGGGTAGTCGGAAAATAGCAAGAGTATGGCACCAGAAGAAAGCCGAGTGTAGCGGGCTGTTGTCAGTGTTGAAGCGTTGAGATCGTGGGCCACAAACCACACTTATTGTGGCACGACTGGTGTAGTTAATGGCAGTACTGAAAGAGAGTACGGTCAAAGCCACAAACCGTACTCTCTGAGTATTTGTGTGCTTACCTTGCTGATTGGTCAAGCTCTTCCCATCGATAACTGATGTGTTGAAGGCGCATCGGGATCCTCGATTGGCTCAACTTTTCCCATGAGGAGTAGGTAGTTCAGGATACCGATTGCTACTAACACGGAGGAGAAGACTAACGCCCAGGTGAAGGAGCCTGTGGTGGCCACAATAGCTCCGGTTACAACCGGCCCGATAGCCCCCCCCATATTGGAAACGCTGTTTTGCAGACCGGCGACCACAGAAACGCTGTTTTTGGGGGCCACGTCACCGGGTAATGCCCAGACCTGAGAAGCAGCGACTGTGGTGCCCGACTTTGCTACGCACAGTAAGAAAACAGTCATAGATACCGAATCGGTGAAGGGAGCAATACCAATGCAGAGCGCCATCAATAGCCCAATAGTTAAAAACAGCTTACGGGTGGTGGTCAGCGATAATATTTTTTTATGTATTATCCGGTCGGATGCCCAGCCAGCTATGATTTCGACAATCATGCCGCACAACAGAGGTAGGGCAGCAATCATCCCCATTTTGATAAAATCCATTCCTTTATCCTTTACCAGATAGGTCGGTAACCAGGTGATAAAGAAGTAGGAGGTGTAGTTGATAGTGAAGAAACCAATGCACATGGCCCAGATATTGCGATAGCGCAGTAATTTGTACCACTTCATTGGACGAACGCTTCTATCACCATGTTTACGGGCCTGACCATCACGGATCAAGCGCACTTCCTGTTGGCTGATTGTCTTATGCTCTTCCGGGTTTTCCGAGTATATAAAATACCAGGCAATCACCCACAGTAGACCGACAGAACCGATGATCAGAAAAGTCAGTCGCCAGTCGAACATGTAGATCATCCAGACGATCAGTGGCATGGCCACAGCACCACCAAATTTTGATGCACTGTCGAATAGACCGGAGACGGTAGCTCGTTCTTTATCCGGGAACCAGCGAGCAGTGATTCCGGCGTTACTGGGATAAGCTGCCGCCTCGCCCACTCCTAGAGCCAGACGCAATGCCAGTAGGGATTTGAAACCGGTTGAGAGCCCCATCATTGAGGTGGCAATAGACCACCAGGCAACGGCTAATCCCAGCCCCTTTTTTTGGCCGAAGCGATCGGCAAACCAGCCAGCGGGAATTTGCAGTAGAGCATAGGACCAGAAAAATGCGGCCATAATAAAGCCCATTGTTTCGGGATTCAGACTCAGTTCATCAATAAGATGCGGTGCAGCGGCAGAGAGCACGGTACGGTCAATATAGTTAATAGCAATTGCCAGCCACATCAAGCATGCAATCCACCAGCGGATATGGGTGTTACCTGTATGAGAAGTCATAGTCATAGCCCTGTACAGAGATTATTATTAGCTGAATCAATGTTCAGCTTTTTGTCGGTGAGGAGGCGGTGCCCCAGGCTTATTTACAGATTGTTCATCACATTGACGGGAGGCTGCTGCTGCTTCACACATTGAATAATTTGCTGCACACAACGGGCGCTGATGGCGCTGATGGCCCCGTCGGTATATCCCGCGATATGTGAGGTGGGAATGAAATTAGTCAGGGAAAATAGCGGATGCTCAGTCAGCGGTTCATGCTCAAAAACGTCGGCGGCGGCACCAGCGATGGTGTTGTCAATCAGCGCCTGATAAAGGTCGCTTTCGTTGATCACGCCGCCTCGTGACACGTTGATCAAAAAAGCCGATTGCTTCATTTGGCGCAGACGCACGGCATTAAACAGATGGTGTGTCTCATTCGTCAACGGTGTATGCAGGGTGATAAAATCACTCTGCTCTGTCAGCTCATCCAGAGAAACAAACTGAATGTTATATTCATCGGCAAACTGTTGATCGGGATAAAAATCGAAAGCCAGCACTCGCATATTGAAACCGTTTGCCCGCAGAGCTACCTGTTTGCCAATGTTCCCCAGACCGATAATGCCCAGCGTTTTTCCATAAACATCAGTGGCAAAAATACGTGGCCAGCGACCGGCGCGAGTCTCCAGCGCTGCCGTTGTCACTTGACGTGCTGCATTGAGAATTAATGCAAGGGTAAAGTCGGCAACCGCATGCTTGTTGGCGTCGGGAACGTTGGTTACATAAATGCCTCTGTCCCTGGTAGCTTGCAAATCGATATTGTCGACACCTACGCCATGTTTGCAGATGATTTTCAACTGTGGGGCAAGATCCAGCAACGTATCACTGACGTCGGTAAACGCCACAATCAGTGCCACGGCATCAGCCAGGTGCGGCTTAAGTGCTTTTAACGGTGCATCTGTAGGCAGAGTAATCAGTTCAAAACCCTGTTCCTGTAACACAGTGATCGGCTGTGGATCATATTTGGCAAAAGAAGGGGAGGTACAGATCACTTTCATCATGTTTTTCCTGATGTTAAAGCAGGCAACACTCTGCCGCTAAATGATTGAACAATATTGATTGACGATCTGGTGGATCCGCTGCTCTTCTTCGGCGCTGAAACACACGGGATAGCGGCTCACGCCAACATCCTGGCCCATCAACGTCAGCGCCTTTTTCACCACAGCCGGGGAGAAGGCGACGGCATAGAGCGTTTTGCGTAATTCGCTAACCTGTTCCTGAGCGAGTTTCGAGCCTTCAATGTTGCCAGCATGAAAACGCTGCCAGATTTGACTGATAGCTTCAGGAGCAACGTTGGCCAGCCCAGAAATACAGGCTGAACAGCCGTCGACAAATCCTTGATGGATCAATGAATCCGGGCCGTTCAGTACATCAAAGCCCGGCATATCTTTGACGGCATTGAGAAAACCGCTCAGGCTTTCATAGCTGCCAGCACTGTCTTTGATGCCGATGATATTGGGATGGTCCGCCAGAATGCGGGCGGTTTCAGGGTGGATCGTATTGCCGGTACGGGCTGGAATGTTGTAGAGAAATATCGGTACGGTTAACGCATCCGCGACAGCGCGATAATGGGCGATTAACTCTTCCTGTTTGAGTGGCACAAAGTACGGTGTGATGACGGAGACGGCATCGACACCCAGCGCAGCGATTCGTTTACCTAACTTGATGGTCTCCCTGGTCGAAATTTCACCAATGTGTGCCACTACTGGCACGTTACCGGCCACTTCATCGACACAAGCCGCAGTGACCGCCACTTTTTCATCGGTGTGCAATACAAAAAACTCACCATTGGTGCCATTACAAAAAACCCCGTTGCCGTATTGCATCTGGCGTCGTACCTGATGGCGCATGGCTGAAGGACTGAATTCACCTTGCTCGTCAAATGGCGTGACAACTGCTGTCAGTACGCCGGTAATACGTTTATTCATTTGTGTTTCCTCGTCGTTCTCATTATCCGAAGATGAAGGCTTAAAACAGTGTTAAATAGATATCGCGAACGTCATCAGCGCTGACGGTGGTCGGTACGTTCTTCATTAAACGCTGTACCTGTAAGGCTGACTCCACCAGATAAGGCAGGTGCTCTTTGTCGATACCCAGTTGTTGCAGTGAGGCCGGTAAATTCAGACGTTTCACCAGTGCGGTGAAATAACTGACCAACTCTTGGGCTTTCTGTGAAGCATTAAGGGACAGATCTGCGTCCGGTAGCAGATCGTAAGCCTGTGCAAATTTTTCCTGAGCCGCTGGCTGGACGAAACGCATGCAGGGTGCCAGCAGAATGGCGTTAGCTACGCCATGTGGTATGTGATATTTGCCGCCAAGGGGATAAGACATCGCGTGTACCAGGTGAGTGCCGGAATGAGCGATGGCTGCACCGCCGTAATATGAGGCCCATAGCATGTTGAGCCGGGCTTCCAGATTTTCCGGTTCGCGTACCGCTGTTTCGATGTTGGCAAACAGTTTCTTTAATCCTATCAGGGCATAGTTGTCTCCCACCGGATTGGAGACGGTGGCGGTGAAGCATTCAATCAGATGGCACAGCGCATCAATGCCGGTTGATGCGGCAATGTGCGGCGGCATGCTAGTGGTCAATTCTGGTACCAAAGCAACGTAATCCGGCAACATCATGGGAGTGATGATCCCGACTTTGGTTTCTTGTTCCGGGATAGCCAGAATGGCATTCGGGGTGGCTTCGGAACCGGTTCCTGCTGTGGTGGGAATAAGCAGGGAAACGGTGCGTCGGGTGGGTTTTATTCCGGCGAGCAAGGCTTCCAACGTAATGGTTGTATCACCGGCACACAGCAAAGAAAGCAGCTTGGCGACATCCAGTACACTGCCCCCGCCAACACCAATCACTGCATCAACGCCGGTGGCGGTAAGCTGATTCAGGATTGCTTCCACATCATGCTGGCTGGGCTCAGCCGGTACATTATCAATCAAAGATAGTTGCGGTACGTTGTTCTTTATCTGTGTGATCAGCGTTTGAACACCGGGTAATCCCACAATATTTTTGTCAGTAACCAGTAGTGCGTGCCGCTTGCCATTCAAGAGGTAGCGAATGTCCTGTAGTGACTGATGACCACTGATGATGGTGCTGTTGATATTCATGCTAATTACCTTGCCTGTTTTTACTGTTACATCAGCATAATAGTGATGATTTTTATCAGTCATTATGACTTCTTATGATCAAAATGAACCGTTAATTGCCACATTATGGGGGTAATTTATAGATTAAATTCATATTTGATAATTTGATATTGCTCACATATAATCAAATATGATTTTATATGATCATAATCAGGTAATCACAAGGCGGGGATTGGGTATGCCGAAAGGGCAGGATGTAACCCAGGTAGAAGTAACCCAGGTATTGGTCGTCGCGGATGATTTCACTGGTGCCAATGATGCGGGCGTTGAATTGTCACTCCGTGGCGCTCGGGTCAATGTGGTATTTGATGTCAACAAACTGCATGGTGATTTGCTGAGCGATGTGACCGTCATTAATACTGACAGCCGCGCGCACTCGGCATCATCGGCGTCAGAGCTTACCGTACAGGCGGTGAGTGCCTGGTTGAAGGCCGGTGGTCGGGGCTGGATCGTGAAAAAAATAGATTCGACTCTGCGAGGCAATCCAGGTGCGGAAATCGAAGCGGTTCTACAGGTGGCAGATATTCCACTGGCACTGGTCGTTCCCGCATCGCCGTCTCTTGGCCGTATTACTCGCGATGGGCAAGTGTGGGTCAATGGGCGTCTGTTAACCGACACAGAATTTGCCAGCGACCCAAAAACACCAGTGTGTTCTGCATCCGTAGGCATGCGTCTGGCCGAGCAAAGTCGTTTACGTCAGGCCGAGATACATTTGAGTGAATTACGTCACATTGACCTCGCCGCACATTTGCGGACGTTGGCACAGTGTGGTGTCCGGTTGGTGATTATAGATGCAGAAAATCAGAATGACCTCGATAACGTCATTCATGCCGCCAACCAGTTATGTTTTAAACCTTTGCTGGTCGGTTCTGGCGGGCTGAGTGAAGCACTGGCGAAACGGATCCGTTTCTCTTCATCAGTCAATCAATCGGTACTGGCCGTTATCGGATCTATGAGTGAAATCGCTCAAAAACAGATAATTACTGTCAGTCAGCATCAAAAAGCGGTGCTGATTGATATCGATATCAATCTATTTTTCGGGGATTCTCTGGCTGAAAACGCCGAGCGTTGGGCGTATGACGCCGTGTCTGCGCTTCGGCACGGGCAACACTGCCTTCTTCGTACCTGCCATCACGATCATCAACGTTTTGATGTCGACCGTGTCTGTCAGCAACAGCATTTAAGTCGTCAACAACTGGGGGATGTCATCAGCCAATTTCTGGGTGAGCTGACACGTAATATTGTCAAGCAGCACTTACCGGGTGGGCTCTATTTATCAGGTGGCGATATAGCGATTGCTGTTGCAGTAGCGTTGGGTGCCAGCGGTTTTCAGATTAAAGGGCAAATAGACTCCTGTGTGCCGTGGGGGCGGTTTTTGGACAGTATTGTCGGTGATATCCCCGTAATGACTAAAGCGGGAGGGTTTGGGAATGAAACCACCTTGCTGCACGTTTTACGTTTTATTGAGGAGAGAGTGAGTGAGTAAAATTATTGCAGTAACGATGGGAGATCCTGCCGGTATTGGCCCTGAAATCATCATAAAATCGTTAGTCGCGGGAGAGTTGTCTGGTGCCCCGGCGGTGGTGATTGGCTGTGTACAAACGTTGCGCCGTATCCAGATGCTGAATGTGGTTCCTCATGTGGAGTTGAATGTTATCGATCGACCGGCTGATGCGCGGTTCACGCCTGGTATTATCAACGTGATTGATGAGCCGCTGGACGATCCACAGGCATTGCAACCGGGAAAAGTTCAGGCGCAGTCGGGTGATCTGGCTTTTCGTTGCGTGAAACGGGCAACGGAACTGGCAATGGCTGGTGAGGTTTATGCGATTGCTACCGCGCCGTTGAATAAGGAGGCGCTGCATTCCGCCGGGCATCTGTATCCGGGGCACACCGAATTACTGGCGAAGCTGACCAACAGCCGGGATTACGCTATGGTGCTATATACCGACAAGCTGAAAGTGATCCATGTTTCCACTCATATCGCGCTGCGGAAATTCCTCGACACGCTGAGTCGGGAACGTGTTGAAACCGTGATTGCGATGGCTGATACTTTCCTCAAACGCGTTGGTTTTACCCACCCGCGTATCGCTGTAGCCGGGGTAAATCCGCATGCGGGTGAAAACGGCTTGTTTGGTGACGAAGAAATCAATATCGTCATGCCTTCGGTTGAGGCGATGAGAGCGAAAGGCATTGATGTCTATGGCCCTTGTCCACCGGATACGGTGTATTTGCAGGCTTATGAAGGTCAATATGACATGGTGGTGGCGATGTATCACGATCAGGGACATATTCCGCTCAAGCTATTGGGTTTCTATGACGGGGTGAATATTACCGCAGGTCTGCCGTTTATCCGCACCTCAGCGGACCACGGCACGGCGTTTGATATTGCCTGGACAGGAAAAGCGAAGTCTGAGAGCATGGCCATCTCAATCAAGCTGGCTATGCAACTGGCTTGATTCATCAGGATAACTGAGTAAACGGATATCGTTGTGGGGCAAACATTGAGTGATATTTCCCGCGTGAGCGGGGATAGGGTTAAAGGGCAAAGTCGTCAGGACCAGATTATGGATTATTTGAAAAGCCATAATCTGGTGACGGTAGATGAACTGGTTGCTGTCATTGATGCTTCCCCGGCGACCATTCGTCGTGATCTGATAAAGTTGGATGAGCAAGGCGTGATCAGCCGTAGTCACGGCGGCGTAACGCTCAACCGCTTTATTCCTTCCCAGCCGACCACTAATGAAAAACTACAGCGCAATCTGGCGGAAAAACAGGCGATTGCCCGTTATGCCGCCACGCTAGTACAGCCGGGCAGCGCCGTGGTGCTGGATGCCGGCACCACCATGCTGGAATTGGCACGTAACCTGACGCATCTGCCGTTGCGGGTGATCACCGCTGATTTGCAAATCGCATTGTTTTTGTCAGAATTCAAGCAGATTGAGGTTACGATCATCGGTGGTCGTATCGACGATAGCAGTCAGTCCTGTATTGGCGAGCATGGTCGGCGTCTGTTGCGCAGCGTATATCCAGATATTGCGTTTATCAGCTGTAATTCGTGGAGTCTGGAAAAAGGCATTACCACGCCGACGGAAGAAAAGGCAGGGATCAAACAGGACCTGGGGCTGAATGCCAGCCGACGAGTCTTGCTGGCGGACAGCAGTAAGTACGGTGCCTATTCCCTGTTTTGCGTGTCGCCGCTTACTACACTGTCAGACATTATTACTGATAGTGGATTGCCGCCAGATATTCAGCGTCAATTGCAGGCGCAGCCGTTTAATCTGCAACTGGTGGATGTTAATTCCCGTTGATTTACTGGTATATAAGACAATATTTCAGTGGCCTGCGGATAGACAATCCCTTGATCCATATTGTCAATTTCCTGTTCCACCTCCACCTTTCCGGCATGACCCCCCACGGGAAAAATAGGATGCAACCCGACAGGTAGTTGACAGTCCCGTCGGGCAATCAGTGTCAGACTAAAATCTACGCAACCGTTTTCCGCCAGCATGATGGTGCGTTGCCGCTCTGCCAGCGGATAATCTTGTGGAAAATGGGAGTTAAGTTGTACCCGGTTATTTTCAACCGCAGTAATTTCCCACTCGCCGTTTACCGGCAGTCCAGGTGGAGTATGGTGGTAATAGTTATGATCATCCTGTTCGGTATGCCCGAAGGGAACACCGACTCATTCTCTCGCTAGTCGATACATTAGCGGCGGTTGATCCGTACACGCTTGCGGATTATCCAGCCAGTGAGCGCGATAGAGTACCAATATGGCCTGTGGTGTATCCGGCCGGAAGGTTAACGTATTCAGCATGCCGCCAGCACTGCCGACTTCGGCGCAAAGCAGGCCATCATGGCTGTTCAGGATAACGGAACGAGCGACTCCTGATGGTAAGAAACGGATAAATCAGTGTGTCAGGTTGTCGTGTTGGTCTTCGCCGGCACTTTTTCTGACGATCAGTGTCACGGCCAACTGTCGTTGTTCCTCTAGTGGTGCGGCATTCAGCAACAGTTGCAATCCCTGTCGCCCCAGCTCAGCTTTATCAATGGCGATGGTCGTCAATGGTGGATGTGACACCCGGGCCGTTTCAATATCGTCAAAACCGACAACCGCGACATCTTCCGGTACGCTCAAACCATGTTGCTGGCAGACGCGTATCGCAATCAGCGCTGCTGAATCATTATAGGCAAAGATGGCGTCTGGCCGCTGCGGAAGCGCCAGCAATTCTTCCACCGCGTTGATCAGTGATGTTTCGGTATCCAGCAATGGTGGGGCTATCACTTCATATTCCGGTGAGGTCAACAGTTTTGCCTCATATAGCGCCTGTCGGTAGCCTTTTTCACGCAAACGAATACTGTAATGGGCCAGACTGCTGGCCAGAAAGGCGATACGTGTACGACCCTGTTCAATCAGGTGTCGGGTGGCCAGATAACCGCCCTGCACATTATCGGGGTTGACGCTGGGTAGATTGGGGGACCACAGATCAATCAGCGCCAGCGGCAATTGCATGCTTTGTAGCACGGCGAGCAACTCCGGTTCAAAAAAACCGGCGCACAGCAAGGCATCTGGATCATGGCGGCGCACCTGTTCTTCAATTGCATCAGTTGGGCCAAGGGCCAGAAAACTGAGTGCTATCCCTTCTTCACGACAGGCATTCTCCACTCCGAGCAGTAACGGTGAGTAGAAAGACAGGGCGCTGGAGATATTGTGCTGACGATGTAGCAGGAACAATACGCGGCGGATTTTATCACTGCGTAAGCGGGTAAAGTCATAGCCTTGTTGCTGAGCGATAGTAAGAATACGTTGCCGGGTTTCATCTTTCAGACCTGGTTGTCCTTTCAGCGCACGGGATACCGCACCTGCCGACATACCTGCTTGCGTGGCAATGTCTCTTATTCTTATCCGCTTGGTCATGCGTTTCCTTAGTGTCCGGTTTATCGACGGTCGTGGCTTGTTTGGGTTGGATAAGACTGTTCACGGTCAGATTAATAATCAATGACGGGGAAATGTATCATAAAGCGATACACGCGGCTGCATGTGTCTGACCCAACCAGGCCGCGCCGCGCACGCCACTACTATCGCCATGTTGTGCGGCGACAATCGGCGTCACGAAGGTATTGCTGAAGATATGGCGGGCCACTTGTTGCTCCAGTCCATGATAGAGCGCTCGACAGTTGGAAAGCCCGCCACCTATCACAAACACATCAGGGTCGAGCAGGTTTACTACACTGGCCAGCGAACGGGCCAACTGATCCTGAAACAGCGCAAAATGGGTACAAGCGTCAGTGTTCCCAGCTTCCACAGCGGCCATGATTTCCACGGCACTCAGCATGGTGTTATGCCGCAAGTTGTAGCGTTGTGCCAGACCGGTGCCGGAAATAAATGACTCGGTACAATTAACTTTACCGCAGTAACAGGTGACCGATGGGCCATCCTGATCCGGCGTGTAACGCGGCAACGCGTTGTGTCCCCATTCGCCAGCGTTGCGATTGCGCCCATCGATAATCTGCTGATTGACCGCAATACCACCGCCGCAGCCAGTGCCGAGAATAACCCCGAACACGGTGGCGTAGCCTTTAGCGGCGCCGTCAATCGCCTCCGATAGTGTAAAACAGTTAGCATCATTGCTGATGGCAACCGGTTGTTTGACATAGGCTTCCAGCATAGCTGGCAGTGGTTGCTGGTTGATGACCAGGATATTGGAGTTCTTGATCTTTCCGTTACTGACTTCCACCGTGCCGGGTAAACCGATGCCAATGCTGAAAGGTGCGCCAAGTGCCTGGCGCGTTTCATCAATGATTGTGCACAGATGCTGAAAGAAAACGTGATAGCTGCGTTTTACTGTTGCATGGCGCTGTCGGTAAACCACCTCGCCGTGTGAATCCAGCACCACGGCTTCTATTTTTGAACCACCGATATCAATACCCAGACTTAACATGTTCTTTAGCTCCTGCTCGGGACGGTGCACTGGCTGAGGTGCCGCATAGGACGCAGAAAAGTTTACTGCTAAATGTTTACTAAACACAATTTAATTTATACGTACCTCACATTAGTGCGCATTACATTAATATGTTTATTTTCATGTGGATATATATTTTTATGAAAATATGCCGTGAAAATAACGTTGCTAACGTGAACCATCTCACGAAAGTAATATTATTAAAAACACAATGTTTACTAAACATTATGTGGATACTATTAAATAAACACCTGCTGGTAACGCAGGCTGCGATGTTTATGATTATCCATGATACTTAAATGGGGTAATCAATGATCCCCGGCCAGTGGATAACGTCTGAACAAGTAATTCATCCACTTTTCGCCTGACCAGTAATGTCTGCTTCATCGTATCGCTATGCTGAAGCAGCAGGCATCACTCATACCACTGAGCCCTCCACAATAAACGCCGTATTGATACGGCATTTTTTATATATAATTTATATATATCAATATATTATAAAAATACGATGACGTTTGTTGGTTATTGCACTCGTATTTTATTTTGTGATCTGCAAGCCATTTCCAGGACTTATCATCAGCATGGTTATTTACTCACCACAAATTGGGGTGGTAGTATCGTTTCGTTAATGTAGAACATGGTTCTATAATATAAAACAAAATATCAATGAAGATCGACTGACACATATCGATTGTTGTGGTCAGGCGATGCCTTCCCTTCTCTACGTTTGATGATGTAAGGAGCGGTTAAATGAGTTCTGCCACAAAATTTGCCGGGATTATTCCCCCGGTATCCTCGATCTTTTCTACGGATGGATCACTGGATGAAGCGGGCATGCAGCGGGTTATCGACAATCTGATTGCGGCTGGCGTCAATGGCTTGTTTTTTCTCGGCACCGGTGGCGAATTTTCGCAGATGTCGGCGGCTGAACGTATGCAACTGGCGGAAGTGGCTGTCCGTATCGTGAATAAGCGCGTACCGGTGCTGATTGGTGTAGGCAGTACCAATACCCGTGAAGCCGTAGCGCTGAGCCAGCATGCGCAATTGGCCGGTGCCGATGCCATCGTGGCTATCAATCCGTATTACTGGCAAATTACTGAAGAAAATGTATTTGGCTATTACGGTGCGATTGCCCAGGCGGTAACGTTGCCGATCATTCTGTATAACTTTCCGAAGCTCACCGGACAGGATCTTTATCCTGATTTGGTAAAACGCCTCGTCGATGCGTATGCCAATATTGTCGGCATTAAAGACACCATCAATTCGGTTGCCCATCTGCGCGACATGATCACCATCGTCAAGGCGGCACATCCAAATTTCAGCGTATTCTGCGGATTTGACGACCACTTGCTCAATACATTGCTGTTGGGAGGTGATGGCGCTATTTCCGCCAGCAGCAACTTTGCTCCGCAACTGTCGGTTGCGCTTTATCAGGCGGTCTGTGCCGGTGATGCGATTCAGGCGATGGAAAAACATAAAATTATTCTGCAATTGCCGCGGCTTTATCAGATAGACAGCCCATTTGTTAACGTAGTGAAAGAGGCGATGTGCCTGTGTGGTCTGGATATTTCCACCACCTGTTTACCTCCCACCCAACCCTTGAATGCGGCACGAAAAGCGCAGGTAAAACAAACGTTGGTTGATGCGGGTGTTTTGCCAAGGGAATGATATATGCCCGTTGTCTTTCAAATTGCAGGTGTGTTGGCTGCGTTTATGTCCCGAATCACTTACTTGAGTAAGTTCATCGGGACGCTCTCTTGCCGCCTTCCTGTATTTTGAAATCTATTGGGTATAACGCTGCGGATGGGCGTCGTTACCATCGTTACCCATGAAAATGATAATGATCATTCAATACTGATAAGTGAATAAGCCATGTCTATTTCGACTATTTTTAATCACGATAATGCACAGATCTACGATATTCATACGCACGCTGCCGGGCCGCAAGGGGCTTTGCCGCTGACGCCGGAAATGCTCATCGATTCGCCAAGCGGCAATATCTTTGGTCTGACACTCAATGCCGGTATGGGGTGGGACCCGAACAAGATGCTGGGCAGCGAAGTGCTGATCCTGGGCACGCAGGGCGGGATCCGTAACACCGACGGTTCACCAGTTGCGTTGGGATACCACACCGGTCACTGGGAAATCGGTATGCAAATGCGTGCCGCCGCCGAAGAAGTGACCCGTCATCACGGTGTACCGTTTGCGGGTTATATCAGCGATCCCTGTGATGGCCGTTCGCAGGGAACCACCGGAATGTTCGATTCTCTGCCGTACCGTAATGATGCGGCGATCGTGTTCCGTCGTCTGATTCGCTCACTGCCCACCCGCAAAGCGGTGATCGGCGTCGCTACCTGCGATAAGGGCTTGCCGGCAATGATGATTGCTCTGGCGTCTATGCACCGGTTGCCGACGATTATTGTACCGGGCGGCGCAACGTTGCCACCAACTCATGGGGACGACGCCGGTAAAGTGCAGACAATAGGTGCGCGCTTCTCCCACCATGAATTGACTCTGCAAGAGGCGTCGGAACTCGGCTGTCGTGCTTGTGCGTCACCGGGAGGCGGATGCCAATTTCTTGGCACGGCTGGCACATCGCAGGTTGTGGCGGAAGGATTGGGCATGGCGTTACCCCATTCGGCGCTGGCTCCTTCGGGGCAAGAAGTGTGGCTGGAGATTGCACGTCAGTCTGCGCGTGCGGCACTCATACTGGAACGTAAAGGATTGACGACCCGAGATATCCTGACCGATAAAGCCATCGAAAATGCGATGACTGTCCATGCGGCCTTCGGTGGCTCGACGAATTTACTGTTGCATATTCCGGCCATTGCTCACGCGGCAGGATGCCGTATACCTACGGTGGCGCAGTGGACCGCCGTCAACAGCCGGGTTCCGCGTCTGGTCAGTGTGCTGCCTAATGGCCCGGTCTATCATCCGACGGTGCGGGCGTTTCTTGCCGGTGGCGTACCGGAAGTGATGCTCCATCTGCGCCAACTGGGATTGCTGCATGAAGATGTGCTGACGGTTACCGGTGAAACACTGGGCGCCAATCTGGATTGGTGGGAAAAATCGGAACGACGGGCGATATTCCGCCAGCGTTTGCAGGAGCTGGATGGTATTCATCCTGACGAGGTGATCATGAGTCCGCAGCAGGCGCATGATAAAGGACTGACCTCGACCATCACGTTCCCGGTGGGAAACATCGCGCCGGAAGGTGCCGTCATCAAATCCACGGCTATCGATGCCTCGGTCGTGGGGGTGGATGGTGTCTACCGTCATACCGGGAAAGCTAATGTCTTTACCTCTGAAGCACAGGCGATCAAGGTGATCAAACAGGATGAGGTCCATGCTGGCGATATTATGGTGATCATGGGCGGTGGGCCATCCGGCACCGGTATGGAAGAGACTTATCAAGTGACTTCCGCACTGAAGCATCTACCTTATGGTAAACATGTTTCGCTGATTACCGACGCCCGTTTTTCTGGTGTTTCCACCGGCGCCTGTATTGGTCATGTCGGGCCTGAAGCGTTGGTCGGTGGCCCGATTGGAAAACTACGTGATGGTGATCTGATTGAAATTATTATTGATCGTGATCGGCTGGTGGGGTCGGTTAATTTTATCGGCAGTGAACAACAACCGCTAACGCCGGAAGAGGGTGCGGCTGTGCTGGCCCAGCGCCATTCTCATCCTGATTTGATGCCTCATCCTGAATTGCCCGATGATACCCGCTTATGGTCGGCACTACAGGCCGTCAGCGGCGGGACCTGGAAAGGGTGCATTTATGATACCGATGAAATTATCCGTGTGTTACAGGCGGGGATGGCTGCGTTGAATAAATAATTCCACCACAGATAAAAATAAATCAGTCTGACTGAAGATCAATATGGCGCGATAACTCCCTTCTCTCTTTGGAGATAATAGGCGGTTATCCGTCATAGCCCATTACGCTGTTTTTTTATCTTTGTTTTTATCTCTAATGATTTTAAAGATGAAAAAAAGATGTGCCAATTCGACTGCAATTTTAAAGATGAATAATGCATCCATTACATGATCAATTAATTATGGAGGGGAATACTGCTTATCACCAGGGAAATATAAATAACGATGATAAATCTTACCTTTAATACTATAAAAATCTGGAGTTAATAATATGCCACTGCTTATTGTTTGCATCGGTATCGTTGTTCTGCTTATTTTAATTATGAAGTTAAAATTAAATACTTTTGTTTCATTGCTTATTGTGGCCTTTGGGGTTGCACTGGCTCTGGGGATCCCTTTTAACGGTGTCATTAAATCAATCGAAACCGGGTTGGGGGGAACTCTGGGCCATATTGCACTTATTTTCGGCGTCGGGGCCATGTTGGGAAAACTGATTGCTGACGCAGGGGGCGCGCACCGTATTGCGGTAACCTTGATCCATAAATTTGGTGAACGTCATATTCAGTGGGCCGTGGTTATTTCCTCCTTTATTGTCGGCATCGCGCTATTTTTCGAAGTCGGCCTGGTACTGCTGATTCCCATATTATTCACTATTTCCCGGCAACTGAATGTTTCTATTCTTCATTTGGGAATACCTATGGCGGCGGCGCTATTAGTGACTCACGGCTTTCTGCCGCCGCATCCCGGCCCGACCATGATTGCCGGTGAATATGGCGCGGATATTGGTACGGTGCTGCTTTACGGTATTCTTGTCGGCGCACCGGTTGTCGTGTTGGCCGGCCCGGTATTCAACCGAGTGGCGAAAGTCATTGTGCCAGAAGGCTTCAAAAAAACCGGAAATATTGATTCACTGGGAACACTCAAAAATTTCCAGTTGGAGGATACACCGGGATTTAAGATCAGTATTTTTACCGCCATGTTGCCGGTAATATTAATGTCGATAGCGACCATCGTTTCCATGATTCAACAGGAAACCGGGTTGGTGGATAATTCTGCGCTGGCATTAATTAAACTGCTGGGGAATGCTTCTGTCGCGATGGTGATTTCGTTGCTGTTCGCCATCTATTCCATGGGCTTGTCCCGGGGAATAGCGATGAAAGATCTGATGGCGTCGTGCGGTGTGGCGGCGGCTAATATCGGTATCATGCTGTTGATTATTGGCGGCGGTGGCGCGTTTAAGCAGGTACTGATTGATGGCGGTGTCGGGAAATATGTGGCTGAGCTATTTTCCGGCTCTTCGGCGTCCCCGATTCTGCTTGCCTGGAGTGTTGCGGCGATTCTGCGTATTTCTCTGGGATCTGCCACTGTGGCGGCCATCTCCACCGCCGGGCTGGTCATTCCGACCTTGGCGCAGAGTCATGCCAATCTGGCGCTGGTCACGTTGGCTACCGGGGCAGGCAGTGCGATAGCCTCTCACGTCAACGATGCGGGCTTTTGGATGATAAAAGAGTATTTCGGCCTGACTATGAAGGAGACGTTCGCTACCTGGACGCTGCTATCGACCATTGTTTCGGTTGCCGGACTGGCTCTGATTTTGCTGCTTGATATGGTGGTCTGATTAAATGCCCGCCTAATCGACGGCTTGTCTGACTAACGACTCTGGTGCGAAGAGCGGTTTCCCGTTTATCCACCAGAGTCACGGCTGGTCGCGGATGATAAGCATCAAGAGATGCTGAATGAAGCGAAACAACCGGGTTCAACCGTTAGCGTCATTGTAGCCGAGGTGCTGGGAAAGCGCTTTGGCCGCTGCTTTCAGCAACACAATATAGTCGTTGATTTCTGCATCGGTCACACGATTGGTCAGCGTGGACATACTGATGGCGGCGATAATCTGACGTGAATGATTCCATATCGGTACTGAAATACATCTAACGCCTTGTTCATTCTCCTGATTATCCAGCGCATAACCATTCTGGCGGACAAGTTCCAGCTCTTTCAGATAAGCGTCACGATCAATAATGGTATTGGGTGTCTGGCGGGTAAAAACATAATCTTTCAGCAGAGCATTAATGTCCTGTTCGGAATTAAACGCCAACAATGCTTTACCTATTGCCGTAGCGTGAATAGGCAGGCGTCGGCCAATACGGGAAAACGTAATTACTGCTAATTTGCCCTCTACCTTATCGATATAAACACCTTCTTTACCATCAAGGATGGCAAGGTGTGTGGTCTGGCCGGTTTGTGAGGATAAATCCAATAAGTAGCTGCGCGCTTTTTCACGAATATCAATGGAGTTAATCAGCAAATTGCCACGTTCGACCAACTTCATTCCCAACCGGTATTTGCCATTTTCGCTGTTCTGATCGATATAACCCATCATTTGCATCGTTTTCAGCAGAGAGTGCAATGTGCTCTTGTGTAAGCCCATTTTGGTGCTGATATCCGTAATCTTGAGTTCAATATCGTATTCATTAAAAAGATCCAGAATACGTAAAGCGCGTTCTACCGATTGAATGATTGGCATAGAAGAACCAACTACTTATAGAATAAGGAAAATTATCGAAATGGTACTACTTCGGCAGGGGTAAATCAATTTGCCGATGCGCTGATGGCCGGCAGGAACATGATGGTTCTACCTGCCTGCCGGATGTCACCACGCATCAGTCTGGGAATGGCGTGATACCCGTCATCTTTCGCGTCGCAGCGGCGTTGGCTATGTTCGCTTGTCGCCTTTTGGGTATATTGATCCGCTTATTTCTGCCATTTAGTCTGTGGTGGCATATAGGTCATTGCTTTTTCCAGAATATCCTGTGGATCCTCTGAAATAATAAGCATATCGAGATAGTCTTTTTTCATAAAACCGTCACCGACCACTTTTTGCAGGAAATCGATAAACGCGGTGAAATAACCATTGACGTTATATAAAATGCAGGGCTTATTATGAATGCCTAACTGAGACCAGGTCCACTGTTCAATAATCTCATCCAAGGTTCCGGCGCCACCTGGTAATGCAATGAAAGCATCCGCTAATTCGGCCATTTTTGATTTACGCTGATGCATATCATCAGTAACGATAAGTTTAGTGAGTTGGGTGTGCGCAATTTCCTTATCTACCAGATGCTTTGGCATGACACCGGTAATAATCCCATTGTTTTTTATCGTTGTGTCAGCCACTAAGCCCATTAATCCTACTTTCCCGCCGCCATAGACGATATTGCACTCTTTCCCGACTAAATAATTAATTAAATGCTCTGTTTTTTGACGATAAATAGCATTATTACCAATGGATGAACCACAAAATACGCCGAAGTTCAACATTTCTTCCCCTTTATATAGGTCAGGAATACAAATGGCCTAACATAAATATACTCGTCATCTTTCATGTTACATGTACGTTGGCCGCGCTTAATTACTCTGTCCCTGGGCATCGCCCTTTTGAAGCCGCTGCAAGCCACCTTCCTGCAACCTGAATCATTTGTAGTATATAAATATTGTACGGAATAAATAACCTTATTTTAGCTTGGCTGATCGAAGGGCAGTATGCAGATTAAATACCCCACCCGGATTTTTCCAGGCAGGGCAAGGTGGCGGGACGTTATTTCATGCTGGCGGCAATGGTGTCCACATTGTGTTTAAACGCGGCGGTATAAGTGGGTGCCGGTCCATTGCTATCGGTCAGGGCTTCCGGGAACAATTCACCACCCGGCTTCGCACCACTGGCATTGGCAATCTGTTTCACCAGCCGCGGATCGGTCTGATTTTCAATAAAGTAACTTTTCACGTGCTCCTGCTTAATTTGAGTAATCAGCTTGGCGACTGTCTGGCTACTGGCTTCCGACTCGGTGGAATAACCCATTGGCGCCAGGAACGTCACACCATAAGCGGCGGAAAAATAGCCGAAAGCATCGTGGCTGGTCAGTACCTTGCGTTTTTCTTTAGGAATGCTGGCGAAGGTTTTCTTGGCATAATCATCCAGTTTTTGTAATTGCTGAACATAACTTTCCCCGTGTTGGCGATAATAATCCGCGTTTTGCGGATCAGCCTTCACTAGTGCATCAATGATATTGTGAGCATAGACAATCCCATTGCCCATGTTGTTCCAGGCGTGTGGATCCGTTACGGTTTTACCATCTTCATCCATTTTCAGACGATGAATGCCAGTGGATGCGGTAACAACCGGCCCTTTATAGCCGGACGCTTTGATCAGGCGATTCATCCATCCTTCCAGACCCAGTCCGCTGACGAAAACAACGTTGGCGCTGGCCAGTGTTTTGCTGTCTTTGGGGGAGGGTTCAAATTCATGTGGATCACCATTTGGCTGCACTAAATCGGTAACGGTGACGTGCTCGCCGCCAATCTGGCTGACCATATCGCCCAATACAGAAAAACTCGCCACAACATCCAGATTTTTTGCCATCGCCAATGGACTGAGCAGTAAACCGGACAGCGCTATAACCAGAGCAGAACGTTTCATTTTTTCCCTCTCATGAGTGGTGATAATCAATAGCGGGTACGTAACATGCCGCCATTGGAACCAAAAAATACCGAAATACAAAAGAATAAGGTGGCGGTGAGTATCACTGCTGGTCCGGCAGGTAAATTGGCATAGTAAGACCAGAACAGGCCGATCACGCTGGCGATACTGCCCAGTGTAACGGCCAGCGTCAGCATCGTGGCCAGCCGTTGCGTCCAGAAACGGGCACAGGCGGCAGGCAACATCATCATGCCGACTGCCATCAGGGTGCCGAGCAGTTGGAATCCGGCGACCAGGTTGAGTACCACCAGCGATAAGAACAGCGCGTGGATCACGGCGCGAGTGCGGATAGAGAAAATTCGCAGGAATGTAACATCGAAGGATTCTATCACCAGCGCCCGATAAATGATGGTCAGTATCAACACTGAACATGTGGTAATGCCGCCGATGACCAGCAAGGCCTGCTGGTCAATCGCCAGAATGGAGCCAAACAGCACATGTAGTAGATCGACGCTTGAACCGCGTAAGGAAACCAGCGTCACACCCAGCGCCAGTGAACCAAGATAAAATCCGGCGAAGCTGGCATCTTCCTTCAATTCGGTGTGACGACTGACCAGCCCAGACATCATGGCAACCGCCAGCCCGGCAATAAACCCGCCAATCCCCATCGCTACCAGCGACATGCCGGAAATGAGATACCCGATAGCCACGCCGGGCAGTACCGCATGGGACAGGGCATCACCCACCAGGCTCATGCGACGTAACAACAAAAAGCAACCCAATGGAGCAGCACTGAAAGTTAATGCCACACAACCAACCAATGCCCGGCGCATAAAACCGAAGTCGTTGAACGGCTCGGTTAGCAGATGGAATAACGTCATTGCACCACCCTTAATGATGGCACGCCCGGTAGCGGGGAAGCGGGAGCGCTCAGCAATTCATGGCAATCGCCCCAGCGAGGGTCTTCCGCATTTAGCATCAACACGCGGGGAAAGTGGTTTTCCACCAAATCCAGATCGTGCAATACCGCCAGAATCGTACGGCCTTCTTTGTGTAATTGTTGAATAACCCGCAGTAGTGCTGTGGTGGTTTGGGTATCGATCCCGGTGAACGGTTCGTCCAGCAGAATAAGCGGGGATTGCATCACCAGCAGGCGAGCAAACAGAATGCGTTGTAGCTGACCGCCGGATAATGTGCCGATGCGATGATGGGAAAAGGGTAACATGCCAACGGTGTCGAGAGCCTGCGTCGCCTGCTGCCGCCAGTGTTTGGAAATGCGGCCAAACATACCGCAGTGCGGCATGCAGCCCATCAGCACTAAATCGCTGACACTAATGGGAAACTGGCGATCAAATTCCGACAGCTGTGGTAAATAACCGATGTGCTTTCTGGCTTCCGGGGCCAGACAAAAATGCCCGGCCAGTGGCGGTAGCAAGCCGGTCAGTGTCTTCAGCAGCGTAGATTTTCCGCACCCATTGGCACCGACGATAGCGGTCAGCGAACCGCGGTCAAAACAGCCGTTGAGTGTTCCCAAAGCGGGCAGACCGCGATAGCCAAATGAAAGTGAATGTAATGCAATCATGCCAATGACACCGCCCACCAGATCAAGCACCACAAGACGACCAGCAGCGGACAGACGATGCCTAGCCGGCTGAGTGTGGAAAAGGAATACAAGCTGCTCATACGATCCCCTTAAATTTAATGTTATAATATAACATATCGTATTTGTAACGCAATGGCATGCCTTCGGGATATTGGTGTTGGGTTTTTATGTATATACCCCAAATAATTCGAGTTGCAGGAAGGCGGAAAGAGAGTGAATCCCGAGGCGCTTACTCAGGTAAGTGATTCGGGTGAACGAACGCCGCCAACACACCTGCAACTTGAAGTATGACGGGTATAGCGGCATTACTGAATAAATCGAACAAGACTTACCACAACTGGGAGATGGCTCAGGCGCTTATTAATCCATTTTCTACATTGATGGCGATTTCTCTTTGTTGCCCGGATTACACCTGCGTCAGCAAACGGGTCAAGTCCGTCGATATCGGTTTCAAAACCTCGGTCTTATTCGCCAGACCCACAGGAAACGCAAGGTAGTGACCTCAACCTAGGGATCTTTGGTCTACAGGCGTTCAGTGGCGAAAATAGCAATGCATCGAATAAAAGGCCTATTTCTGTTTTCTGACATTACAGAATTACGATGCACAAGTTGCAGAGGCGATGGTGGTAATCGGCACATTAAACGAAATAACGAACCAGTACGCCATAAAATGTATGTATTTTGATATATCTAACTAATTATAAAGGATATTATTGCTTAATCTGATTTATTCAATACCCCCTATTATTTCCTCCACAATATAGTACTGTTGACACTGGTAAGCGTTAATACAGGTAAACCAACTCATTAATATATCTGTAATAAGAAAAAGGATATTTTTCTATGGGTTAGTTTTGCTTGTTGTATTTCATATGAAATAAATAAGGAAACCCAAAAATGAGAAAAACTCTCCTTACGTTGACCATCGCGCTGACGATGTCAACCAGCGCCTTTGCTGCTCCCGGTGGTATTACCCCAGGCGCTATAAGTACTGGTGGTACCGCCGCAGGTACTGGTAGCACTGTCGTTGGCTCGGGTATTACTGCTGCGGGCACTGGTGGCATTGCCGCTGGTGCTGGTGTCGCAGGTGCGACAGCGGTTGGCGGTCTGACTGTCGGTGCGATAGCTGCTGGGATTGCTACTGTCGCGGCTATCGGTGTCGGTGTGGCTGTCGCGTCTAATAGCGGCAACTCTAACAGTGGTAGTGGTACGACCGCCTCTACAACCACTTCTACTCGTGGTTGATATTTTGTAAGTCAAAGGCACTTCAGTGGCCTTTCATTATTTCGTGATGGCGAGCGGGCGAGAACAATATTTAATGATACGAAAAAAATCGCAGCACTTTATTCGCACTTTATGGATTGTTCTCTTCCTTTCTGCGTGTTCACAGCAGCAGGCACAAGTAAGGCAAGTTGTCGGGCTGGCTATCTGGGGGACGAAGGGGGTCTCTGTCACGCCTGAACAGGTTGCCCGAATTCCTTATGCTTCCGCCTATCTGAAGTTGGGTAAATTGCCGAGGGCTTTTGTGGTACTGGCTTTTGCGGAAAATCAGCAACTGAAGTGGCTCTCGGCTGATAAAGGTATCGTAACGACCTCACTAGGGGGCCGCCTGATAAAAACCCAAGATCTGGGGGAGGATATCCTGCGGGTCACCAATCTTGCGCAAGACCCGCTGACATTGGGGTTGCTGAACCCGGATACGCCAAAACAGTGGCATACACGCATAAGCTGGCGTTTGGTATTCCGCGGCGGATATGAGGTGCAGTCTCGATTTAAACGTATCGGTAATGAAACCGTGACTATCCTGGATAAGCCCCGCCAGCTGGTACGTTTTGACGAACAGATCACCGTTCCTGCTCTCAACAAGTCTTACACCAACCACTATTGGCTTGACCCTGTAGGTGGTCAAGTTATCAAGAGCCTTCAGTATATGGGACCTGATATGGATTTGGTTGAATTCACCCTGTTAAAGCCGTATGCAAAATAGTGAGTTTTATGCTGATGTTTAAACGTATAACTGCCACCCTGCTGCTAGCGAGCAGTGCCGCAAGTGCTGCGACATTGACCGTTCATTATGCTGATCAGGCTCCTCGTTCCATTCAACTGGCAGATGGTACTCGTTTGGCGCAGTTTTACACGCAGCAGGCGCTACCCGCGAATGTAAACTGGCAAACGGCTTTGATTACGACACCTTCCTATACCGAACACGCTAAGGCGCAGGGGGATGATATTCAGGAGCAACTATATTCGCTACAGAATTCATGGCGTAATCAGGATGGCGATTATGCTATTGCCGCCTGGTACTTGGCCGAAACCCTGAAGAGTGTGGACATTGTCGGACGTATCAGGACGGATCTGGACCCGGATCGAGTACGACTTTTTGTAAACTATAATCGCCCGCTGGTTGGACAGTATTCCTTGTATTTGACGCCTTATACCGAAACGTTCTCGTTGTTCGGTTTGATCAATTTGAATATTGATATCGGTACGCCACATGTATTCAAGGATGTGAAACTGAAGTCCGGCTGGTCTGTTGACCAGTATGTTCAGGGGTATCGTTGGCTACCGGGTGCCGATAAAAATTACGGTTATCTCATCAGCGGCACCGGAACCTGGCGCAAAGTGCCATTGGCTATATGGAACCGGAAACATATTGAGCCCGCTGCGGGAGAAACGCTATTTGTTGGCTTCGATCCCACGATACTGCCTGAAAACATGTCATCCCTGAATGACCAGATTGCTGACTATCTTGCTAACCGGATTCCACATTAATGCCTAAGAAAAAAGAATCTAAACTGGGTTGCGTGACGTTGGCAATCAGCAGCCTGTTGGTGTCGCAAGCTCGAGCCGCCAGCCCTCTGGAAGATAACCTGGCCAGCCAGGCGAACCCAAACGACTACTATCGACCGGCAGGTGTCTCCCAGGGCGATTTTGGTGGTGTCGGTTTATTGCAAATGCCCACAGCACGTATGACGGATACTGGCGAGTTCAGTGCTAACTATCGTGATAACGATCAATATCGCCGCTATTCGATCTCCATGCAGGTATTGGACTGGCTGGAAGCGACGATACGCTATACCGATGTACGTACCCGACTCTATAGCAACATTGAAAGCTTTAGTGGCCAACAGTCATATAAGGATAAGAGTTTTGACGTAAAGGCCCGGTTATGGCGGGAAGATAGGCTGTTTCCTCAGGTTTCCATCGGTTTTCGCGATATCGCGGGTAACGGGCTGTTTGACAGTGAATATGTGGTGGGCAGTAAGCGCTTTGGGGCTTTTGATTTCACTATGGGCATCGGCTGGGGAAACATGGCCCAGAGCGGCAATATCTCCAATCCGTTCTGTTCAGTGTCCAACAGTTTTTGTTCTCGGGACGATAGTTTCAGCGGACAGGGCGGTCAGTTTGAGGTGAAGAACTTTTTCCACGGCCCCGCTGCGGTATTTGGTGGCATTGAGTATCAAACGCCATGGGATCCGTTACGTCTGAAGCTGGAATACGATAGTAATGACTACAGTAACGAGTTTGCTGGGCGTATTCATCAGGATTCTCCGATTAATGTTGGTCTGGTGTATCGACTTGGGGATGCGCTGGATACGTCGCTTTCCTGGGAGCGTGGTAATACGTTGATGTGGGGCATCACGTTGCGTACTAATTTCAATAAGCTCCGGCCTCATTATTTGCACAATGAGATGCCCGTTTACGCACCGGTACAGGATAAACAAGGTGGTACAAACTGGAATCAGGTAGCGACAGAGCTGCATGATAAAGCGGGCTATGGGCAGGCGGATATTTATGCAGATAGCAGACAGGTAACGCTGGTGGCCAGTCAGGACAAATACCGGAATATGGATGAGGCGTCACAGCGGGCGGCGATAGTGCTGGCAAACCATGTGCCGGCCAGCGTTAGCGAATACCATATTGTGACGAAGAATCAAGAACTGCCAATTGGTAGTGTATATGTTGATGCTAATGCGCTGCGCCAGCAGCAGACGGCCTCGACCCCGCTGGGGCAACCCGAGCCGGAAGCATTATACCGTGAGCCGACGTATGGGATTCAGGGGCAGCAAGTGCTGAATACGGTTCCCAAACGGTTCAGCTTCTCTATCGACCCGTCGCTCACGCAGTCTCTGGGCGGACCAGAATCCTTTTATATGTATCAGTTAGCGGCCAATGCTTCCGGGCATGTCTATCTTAACGACAACTGGAGTGTTGATGGCTCGGTGTTGGTTAACATCATCAATAATTACGATAAGTTCAACTATGAGACGCCTCCGAGTGATGGTACCTCACTACCTCGTGTACGCACCTGGATACGTGAATATGTCACTTCATCAGATGTGTTGTTGACCAATCTACAGTTGAACCGCCGTGACCAGTTGGCTCAGGGGTGGTATAGCCAGATATATGGTGGCTATCTGGAGATGATGTATGCCGGCGTTGGTGGTGAAGTATTGTATCGCCCATATGGACGGAGCTGGGCAGTTGGGCTGGATATAAACTATGTCAAGCAGCGTGACTGGAATGATACTCTGAGACTGGCTGATTATGATGTTGTAACTGGGCACTTGACGACTTATTGGGAGTTGCCATTCCTGAAAGGCGGGTTGGCGAAGATCAGCTTCGGACGTTACCTGGCCGGTGATAAAGGTGTTACGCTGGATCTGTCGCGACGATTTGATAGTGGTATTGTCGTAGGGGCCTATGTGACGAAAACAAATGTTAGTGCAGCAGAATACGGTGAAGGCAGCTTCACCAAAGGTATCTATGTTTCTATTCCGTTTGATCTGTTCTTCCTGAATCCAACTACCAGTCGTGGTATGGTGGGCTGGACGCCTCTAACGCGTGACGGTGGGCAGATGCTGGAGCGTCAAAGCACGTTGTACGGTATCACCAGCACTCAATGATAGTTGGCAAAGTCTCAGGCGTTGAGTGGTTCAGCACCTATCAGCGTAAGGATTCTGTAGCAGATTACCGCATCGCTACTGAACAGGGTTATCCGCTGTATACAGTAACCAGGTCCGTGGCGAGTAACCCTGAACCTTTATGCTATTTTGCATGGACATATAGCGCTATTAATATTTTTTAGCATGGTTATTTATTGGTTGCGGCCATCTTCATGAATTGCAAAATATTAGTATTGTGAATATGGATAATACTAAAACATAAGATAATGATAATATGTTGATATTAAATTATTTTTTATCTGTTTAAGGTTTAATTATCGGTAATGCACGGAATCATGGAGAGATGCTTTACGAGCCATTTTTAAATTAAAGTTTCATTCAATTCAGTGTTCATTTATCGTCAGTTTTTATTAAATGAGATAGTGGTTTATTTTTTGATCCGTTATTTCGGTGGTTTGCGTTGTGGTTTTTTCTCATTCATAAGTAACCTATACGATGTATAAGCACCTTTTAAATGTAGATGTTTATTGATTAATGAATGATATCGTTAATACAATAGCCGCTAGTCTGACAGAAACGGTTCCATATACAGGGAGTATCGCAATACATCAATGCCCGTAGTGAGTGACATTGCAAGAGATAGGTTATTTTTCAGATTCTTTTTAATGTTTCTCTTCATATGGGTCATTTTTACGCATTTATTTTTGCTTAGAGGGTGTTATTTTTCTTGGTACTGACTGATATCTGGCATTGTTTTTCATCATTAAATTAAATAACATGATGATATTAAATTATTTTTACAGGAATGGACCATTTCGTAATGGACAGTGAATTGGTAGCTGAAAGCCAAGGGCGGTAGCGTGGCTGGGCTACCTACAAAGGTAGGTCGTGATAGTGATAATCGCTATTTTTTGAGTGTTTGCCTGCGTGTTTGTGATGCTTTTTGTCGTGCGTAAAGTTGCAAAGAAAATAGGGTTAGTTGACAAACCGAATAGTCGGGAAAAGCCTCAAGGACATGTCCCCCGGGAGGAAGGAATCTCGATCTCTACCTATCGCTATGGGGGATTTTCGTTTTCATGCCAACTGATCCCTCTCCTTTGACATCTACATGCTATGCGCCAGCGGATTGCTGATAATCGGTATCCTTGAGGATCGCTTCGATCTCCCAGTCCTTCCACGTGTTGGATTGCAATCGTTGATAGCAGTAGCACTGATGATGTGTGCTATCTGATGGTGCTATTTTTGATGAAAAACAGGTGAAGTAAACACGAAGTATAGTGATTAGTGACGTAATGAGCACTCTATTTGGTTATGCTAATGCTGTATTATGTCTCAATGTATTCAATGATAAAATGCTTACTAATATTATATTTTTTATGGAATGTTATTGTTTTTTATTTTTTATATGCGACTGAGAAAATAAAATAATGAAGATAGGAATTGTTGTTGTATGGTATAAGCCTACACTAGAACAAATCAATAATATGAAGAATATTGTAGGCAACAATCAATTTAAAATATGTATTGTTGATAATACACCAGATGTGGATAATGTTTTTTATTTTAATGAGTTGTTAGCGAACGGAAATAATTATTATATATATAATGGAAACAAAGGCGGTATTGCTGGAGGCTTTAATCGTGGGGCGGAAAAGTTATTTGAAGATGGCAATGTAGATTATTTCTTCACTATGGATCAGGATTCCTCTCTAATTTCTGACTTTTTCCTGGGAATGTATTCATTCTGTAAAGAGAAAAAATCAGAGATATCCTGCCCTAATTTTTATGATAGAAATGCTAAGGTCTATGGCAGTTTTGTTTTATTGACTCCCTATTTTTATAAAATATCTACAGATGGCACTACGAACTTCTGTATCTCCTCTGGGATGTGTATTTCTCGTCGTGCATGGGAGCTGGTAGGTCCATTTGATGAGTCATTAATAATAGATCATGTTGATACAGCATTTGCTCTAAAGGCATTAGTATTTGGGTTTATTATAAAGGTTAATTATGATGAATGTCTTAACCATGCCATTGGGGAAAGAGAGGTTCATAAGTTATTTGGCATTACAGTTAAACCTAATCATCATAATTACATAAGAAAATATTACATAGTGAGAAATGGTTTTTATTTGTCTTTTAAATATTTTAAAGAGACTAAAGGCTATTTTAATTTAAATGTATTAAGGGTAATGCATGAGTTTGTTTCTGTTATTTTCTATGAAAAAGATAAAATAAGAAAAATTAAATATATGCTTAAAGGTTTGCTCGATGCTGTAAGGGGGAAACTAGGTGATATTAAATAAAATTCCATTCCTCATCTTAAGTATAAGTAGTTTACTCGCATCTCTTTTTTTACAATTTTATTTCGCTAATCTTTTTTCTAGCCAATTGATTAACTTATTTTATATGGGAGTAACTGTATGTGGTGTTGTGATATCTATGTCTACAAGTGGAATAAGCAGCTACTTGATTTCTGAGTTTTCTTCGATAAAGGATAATAAGTTAGATATAAAAAATGCAGCAACATCATTTCTTATTTTTTTTTCTATCCTGGGTATATTAGTTTTCTTGTTTATTTATATCGTTGGGTGCTATGTTTTAAATATTAATGAGTGGGCAGTGCTGTTTTTTTCTTTTGCATTTTTTATTTACTTCCTATCACTGGCTATCGGTATAGTCTTTCAATCTTACGCATATTGTCATTCCAGAACTAAAGGCGTTTTGTCTTATGAAGTGTTGAACTTTTTTTCATTTCTTATTGTTATTTGTATTTTTTATACTATGAAGTCTAATGAGATGTTATTTTATTTCATTTTTTGTATCAGAAGTCTAATTCAAATAGCAATTTACCTAGTTCTCATTAGACATGATTTGTCAGCGAGTAAGTTTTCTTTTAAAAATTTTTTATATTTCGTTAAAAGTGTCAGAGTGATTATTGGTGGTAGTGCATACTATAAATCAGAACCTGTCATAGATAGGTTTTTTATTATTAGTAATAATACAGGAATTGCTGTATATCATCTGGTTTCTCAAATATATACTGCGGCTCTTGGTGTATGGTTTAAAGTGTATGTGTCGCCTCTAATTAAAGAACTTACTATCAATAATAACAATAAAAAAATATTCAATGAGATTTATTTCCATGGATTAAAAAAACAGATTTATTTTGCATTGCTCTGTGGTTTTTTAGTCTTTTTTACACCGATGATCGATTACATTTCAAGAATAAAAATATTTAAAATTCTGTCTGATGGTAACGATATAATTACAATCCTATTTTTCTTCTTTGTGTCCGGGCTATTAGGGCAAGTTATATCGAATGTTTTTTACTGTGTGAATAAACATTCTATCCCGGTTGTTGTATCTTGTATAACTTTCACAATATTTTTACCTCTTAAGTATGTCGTTACACATAAATGGGGAGTAGAGGGATTATGTGTTTTGGTAGCCTTATATCATTTTGTCAATGTTACTATTCTATTTTTGATAAGTTTAAGGTTTAGACACTGAAATATGAAGAAAATATTAGCTATTACTTCAGGAAAAAATACACCGTCGAGTAGATTTAGAATAAGGCAGCATATTGACGGGCTTAATAAGAAAGGATTCTATGTTACTGAGTCATGTCCACCTATAGATAAAAATAAATCTGTTCCTTTTTTAGGAAAGTATAATCCTAGATTCTATCTTCCAATATATTTTGTATGGCAGATAATTAAAATTTTACAACGTATTCCGATTATTTTCAGAAGAAAAAAATACGACTATGTATGGCTAAATAGGGAACTACTCACTGGGTATTACACCCTGGAAGGGTTTTTGGGAGAAAAGGTTATATTGGATGTCGATGATGCAATATGGAAAAATCCACCTTTTGGCTCTTTTGCTGCAAAAAAAATAGCCCAACGATCGTATGCTATAATTTGTGGGAATGATTATCTTGCCGAGTGGTTTAGGCAATATAATAGTAATGTATATGTTATACCTACATCTGTGAATGTTGATAAATACAAACCAAGAGCTGTAGAATATAAATCTGATATTATTACTTTAGGTTGGATTGGTACCCATGGAAACCTGAAATATGTCAAATTAATTAGCTCTGTGTTGGAAAATATACTATCTAAATATTCATTTGTGAAAATTAAGATTGTATGTGATAAGAAATTTGATTTTATTAATAATAATGAGTCTGTTGAGTACGTAGAGTGGTCTGAGATTGATGAAATAAAAAATTTCCAATCAATTGATATCGGATTAATGCCCCTTGATGAGGACGAATGGACGAAAGGAAAGTGTAGTTTCAAATTGTTACAGCATTTATCTTGTGGGAGTATGGTAGTCGGAAGTCCTGTTGGAATGAATAAGAATATTCTTCTGGGCAATGTCAATGGCGCTTATCCTGCAACATCAAATGATGAATGGTTTGATATACTATCGTGTCTTATAGATAACTATGAAGAATATCGAGATATTTATAAGTATAAAACTCGTGACTTTATTCTGGATAATTATGCGTCAGAGAAAATTTTAAGCGAATTGATGCGGGTGTTCAATGACTAACGTAATTATGGTATTACCTCGCTATTTCCCTATATTAGGCGGTGCGGAGGTTCAGTGCAGTAGATTAATAAAAGCATTTTCTGCTGACCCGAATGTTAACATTGTTGAAGTTGTTACAAGGCGACTAACTCCTTTGTTGAAAAAAAATGAAATAATTGATGGAGTAAGAATAAGACGGCTGCCTCCATTTGGCACAGGCGTACTTGCTGAGTACTTTTTTTGCATTATTTTATTTTTTTATTTACTCTATAAATCAAGAAAATATGATGTTATTCATTGCCATGCAACGTCTATTTTTGGGCTTGTTGTTTCTATCGTTGGCCTTCTTCTGAAGAAAAAAGTAATAGTTAAAGTGTCAACAAACGGCGAAGTCAGTGCAATGAATAGTAGTAAAATAAAGAGCCTGATTGCATCAATATGCTCAAAAAGAACTATTTATGTTGCATTAAATAATGAAGGATATCAGGAAACAATAAAATTTCTTCCTAAAAAAAATGTTGTACTGATCCCTAATGGCATAGAACCTTATCGTTTTGATAATAACGACTGTGCGCAGCATTTTAGAAAAAAATTAGAAGATGAGTATGGTAATGATCTCTGTGTATGTTTATTTATTGGTAGATTTGTGATTCGAAAAGGTATTGTTGATATCTTGAGTGTTGCGGAGCGATTGGAGTCAAAAAGTAATTTTGTTTTTGTCTTTATTGGCGATTCTTCATTGCAACGAGACGCAGAAAGTTTTGAGAAATTTTCAAATTTGAAAAATGTACAGTTTTTAGGCCGAAAAGATAATGTATTTCCATATTTAGTGGCTGCTGATTTTTTTATATCTCCTTCATATAATGAAGGACTTCCGAATACGGTTCTTGAAGCATTGTCTTGTGGGGTACATTGTATTTTATCTGATATATCGCCACATGAAGAGCTTAGCGTTGAACATCCTGAATATATCTCTCTATTTAAAAAAGGAGAGGTAAGTGATTTGGAAAATGTCTTAGTGAATAATTATAACGTATTAACTCAAAAGAGCTCATTGGATGATAAAAAACCGGGTGTTTTGAACGAAAAGTACTTAATGAACAATGTGGCTGAAAGTTATTCTAATTTATATAGAAGCTAAGATCTAAACGTCAGCCATGTCTGCGACGGCAGTAAAATCTTTACGCTGCTCATCATTCTTTTTAAACATCTGAAAGCCAGTTATCGTTGGGCTAAGGCCACACACGATTAATCAAACCTGGCGTATTTCTTCTCAAGCCTGGAAGACAGCCAGCTTCCTGGATAAATCACCAGGAAATAGATCACTGCTACGCAGGTGAATATTTCGAACGGCTTGTAGAATGCCGCACTTAGCAGGCGTCCTTGGTACATAATCTCATGGACCGCAATGACCGAACAAAGCGAAGTCATTTTTGCCAGTTCTATCCCTCGGTTAGTGAATGCCGGAAGCATTCGCTTGAATACCTGAGGAAAGATAATACGTTTCAAGATTTGACTATGGCGCATCCCCACGGCCTTGGCTCCTTCCCATTGGCCACGGCTAATGGAGTGAATTCCACTTCGGTATATCTCCGTACAGTAAGCGGATGTATTCAGGGTCAGACCCAAGACCGCAGCCTCAAAAGCGGTCATTTGATAGCCTGTGAGTACTGGCAATGCGTAATAAAACCAAATCAACTGGATGAGAACCGGCGTATTGCGAAACACCTCGACATAGGCAATGGCGGAGATGTTCAGCAGTTTGTTAGATGACGTCCTGGCGAGCCCAAGCAACCCGCCTACGGCCATACCAATGGGGAAGGCTACCAACCATAACTGAATTGTCATGTACACCCCTTTGAGGAGTACGGGTAAACTCTCTAGCGTAACCGCCATATCCCATGAAAAGTGCATCGGTTATCTCCTCAGTACCGAACCAGGCGGTGCTCCGCAATTCTAAATAGCGTGCTCATCATCAACAGTGAAACGAAATAAATAAGTGCAACAGTGGTGTAAACCTCAAGAGGTCTGAAAGTCATACTGTTGACTCGCATAGCTTGGTACAGGACATCGGAGTAGGCCAGCGTGGATGCAAGAGAGGTTGTTTTCGTCAATTCGAACGTTCGCTCGATAAAAGGCCCGGCCATTCTCCGCGCTGCCTGGGGTACGATCACCCTGAACATGGTGCGAAAATGCGACATTCCTATAGCTTTCGCCGCTTCCCATTGTCCCTTCTCGACTGATTTGATTCCTCCTCGAAAGACTTCTGCATAAAAGGCGCCTGATTGGGTAGCCAAAGCGATAGTCGCTGCCCAGTAAGGCGAAAGATTTATTCCGGCTACCATTGGTAGCGCATAAAAAAACCAGAAGAAATGCACAAGTGGCGGCGTATTCCGATAAAACTCAACAAAAACCGTAGCCGGTGCGTTTAAGTATTTTTTAGGTGAAAGACGCATCACCGCAACAATGCACCCAACGACAATCCCGATTCCTACTGAGAGCGTGGCTAATTGTGCGGTGCCTATGATACCAGTCAAGAACATCTCACGATGTTGCCAAACCGAAGCGAAGTTCCATTGGTAATTCATGCAACACCTATAAACACGAGAGTTACAGTCAACAGTGCTGAACCCGCATAAGCGGCTCCAGCACTATGTTTTAATTACTTTTTAATGCTGGGAATCTTATTGGGATCCAAGCCCTTTGAGGCCATGTAGTCACTAAATACCTTCTGGACGAAACCTTCGTTATTCAGCTTTTGGAACTCGGCGTTTATGTAATGAACCCATACCTGATCACTTTCTTTACGTACACCAGCGCTGGTCGGCATTTCGACCACTGGTTCAGGGATTACCAGATTACCGGTACGGATATGTGATTGAGCAATCGCCAATGCAGGATGGTAGAAAGCAAACACATCAATTCGGTTCGCCATGAATGCCGCCACGGTTTCATCGGTATTGGAGAATCGCTCGATGTTCGCGTTAGGCAGGCGCTTAGTTAAATCCCGGTCGGTTGCAGTGCCTAATACAACACCAATACGGACCTCGGGCTTATTAAGATCTTCCCATTTATCTGCTTTCACACCCGTGCGAGCAAGGACGCCTTGCTTGTACCAGAGCAGCGGCTGCTGAGGGAAATCCAGCGCTTTCTTGCGCTCTTCAGTGGCGTCTAGCACCAACATGATATCGATCTGATTTGCCTGAAGCGCCGCGGCGGCATTTCCGTATGTAGTCTCGACAGGCATTAGCTTCACACCAAGGTCTTTCGCTATTCTCTCGCCGATTTTGTACCCTACGCCTGTCCAGTTACCGCTGATCGGATCTTTGTAGTACCAGGGATCACCTGAAGCCACGCCAATCCTCAGTACGTTGGCGCTTTTGACGTTTTCCAACGTATTATCAGCCGCTGAGGCAATGAGCGGCATGGCGGCTACGCAACACATGAGAAACACTCGCGCAGATTTTTGAAAAACGTTACCAATATGATTCATCGTGTTCCCATCCTAGATAAGCGATTAATTAGTTGTTGATGTAGCTCTCGTAAAGCTCACTCAGCTTGGCCGTCATCGGGCCAGGTTTACCTGCACCAATCCCTTTCCCATCGACCATTATCACAGGTGTAATTCCTCCAAGAGTGCCAGTCAGAAAAGCCTCATCGGCAGTATAAATTTCAGCGAGGGTGTAATCGCCGACGAATAGCTTGATGCCATTTTCTTCAGCGAGGCACTTAATGGTCTTATGAGTGATTCCGTTGAAATTGTATTTACCTGTGGATGTCCACAGCTCATCACCGCGCACGATAAAGAAATTGGTAGAGTTACAGCTGGCAACGAAACCATGTGGGTCAAGCATCAGTGCTTCATCAGCACCCGCATTGATAGCTTGAATTAATGCTTGAATGAGATTCAGACGGCTATGCGAATTCAGTCGTAAATCGAATACATCAGGTGCACTGCATCGGAATGTTGACGTGTAGAGTTTGATACCCGTCTTCTTCGATTTATCGATGACTTTGTATTCTGCGACAATGACAATGGTCGCCTGACCTAACGCGAAACGAGGGTCTTGATTTGGCGTGTGTTTTTTGCCACGGCTGATCATTAAGCGAACGTGAGCGCCATCAGTCATGTTGTTGACTTCTAACGTCTTCAAAATAAGACCTTTGAGTTCTTCCTTTGTGACGCCAATATCTAACTCGATGGATTTGGCGCCATCGAAGATACGGTTGATATGCAAATCAAACGATACGATTTTTCCCTTAACCAGCCTCACACCTTCCCAGACGCCATCACCCAGTACAAAACCGCTATCGAAAACTGAAACTGTCGCTTGGTTTTTAGGAACAAACTCACCGTTGATATAAACCAAGACATCATCATTGCGTGGGTCCGGCAAGTACGCCTGGGAACTGGTAGTGGAACGAGTGGTGCTCATATTGGATCCTTGAATCTGACTCAGAAATGGAAAGCGGTGAAGCGCTTGATAAATTCTTGGGTTTTCTCTTTCTGGGGGGACTTCAAAACCTCTTGAGGAGTGCCTGCCTCATGAAATTCTCCATCAGCGAAAAAGATAACCCTGTTAGCAAAATGATAGGCAAAACCCAGTTCATGCGTTACCAGGAGCATTGTTCGTCCCTCATCCGCCAACCCATTAATGACGTTCAGCACTTCACCCACCAATTCAGGATCAAGGGACGAAGTAGGTTCATCAAAGAGTAAAATCTCAGGTTCCATTGCCAAAGCCCGTGCAATTGCAACCCGTTGTTGCTGACCACCTGAAAGCCGGGTCGGATATGCATCGTTTTTTGAATTCAAGCCCACATTGCCAAGCTCACGGAGCGCGATTTCGCGCGCCTCGGCTTTGCTTTTTTCTTCACCTGTATAAGTCCTTCCATGACATTTTCTAACACCGTCATATGGGGAAACAGGTTGAATTGTTGGAACACCATCCCGACTTTTTTGCGTACCTCGCAGAGATCGCGCTCAGGATAGGACATGAATACTTCGCCATCGCTGCCGCGACCGGTCTCTTTTCCAATAACCTTTCCGTCAAGCTTGATCATGCCAGTAGTGGGTGTTTCCATGAAGTTCAGACAGCGCAGCATGGTGCTTTTACCTGATCCGCTCCCTCCGATGATGGCAATCCTGTCGCCTTTTTTAACGTCGAGATCTACGCCTTTCAAGACATGCAAATCGCCAAATTTTTTGTGCAGACAAGAAATGCTCATCAATGTTTCAGACATGATCTTTACCTGTTTAATTCGCTTGCTAAGGTTGATTCACGCTATCTGTATGGGCTTCCAAAGAGGTAACTACTTTTTCTAATCCTCTCTGGACGTGTTCGGAAATCTCGGAACGCATCAGCTCAAAATCATCACCACAAGCTAACGCTACATATTCTTCGTGAGCATCCAGTTTGGCCCCGGCGCGCCCGTGACTCTCTTGATGCATGGACCAATAGAGCTGAAGCTGTCCCGACAAACCGCGCCATACGTTAAGCAGCAGAGCATTGCCGCAACGTTCAAAGACCGCTCCGTGCAGGCTCAACTCAGCTTTTATCGCTTTGGCTTTATCGCCCGAGCGGATGCAGGTTTTCAACGCTTCGTTGCGCCGCAACAAGTCATCACAAAACATCTGCGTGCGCTTATGCCAAATGGTTTCGAATGCAAACGTTTCCAGCACTCTCCGCATACCGTACAAATCCCGCAAGCTTTGTTCGCTAAGGGTTTGTACGTAATAGCCACCAAAAGGCTCATTGATAATCAACCCTTCTTCTACCAATGCCGAGATAGCTTCACGCAGAGGTGCCCGGCTGATACCGAAATCTTTTGCAATTTGCGATTCGACAAGCTTGGCCCCAGGTTTTAGAAAGCCGCTCAGAATTGCTTCGCGCAAACGCTCGCCGACTTCGCTTCGCTTGGTGGGACGTTGTGCAATTGGAGAAATCATACTCATAGCTTGAATCCTTTTATCGTCGACTGTCGCCTGTCGACAATTTAATCAAAGCACTTCTCGTGCCATTTTTACCTAGACTTGATATTCGCAAGCTCATGTTCAGCCTTGATAGCGGATAATATTCTGGAAAATATGATTTTTTTAAATAAAGTTATTGAACTTGAATCGCGTTTAACGTTTCTTCTTCGCGCAAGAAAACCCCTCTACCCAAATCATTTGCACTACTTTGACGCTCCATGCGCCTGTTTAAAGCAGCATTATTCCTCATCTGTTTCGATAGGTAGTGACGCTGGTGGCATCACCATTTGGTTCAAGGGAGCCGCGTATTGAATGTCACCATCTGAACCTGGGACAGTATCTGGCAAGGCTAAAAAGGAAGTGTCGGTCTTTATCAACGTCCGTGGAAATGCATGAAAATGTCATCGGGTATTATTTAAACATCAATAATTATCAATATGTTGGCGTCATTATCTGTATTCCTTATGTCGTCTTTGTCCCATTAATGGTTTTTTTGTTGGTCTTATAGATATCACCGGAATATAGGTTAATATATAACGATCAATGTTGGCATGACGGTTGTGGATTCTGACATGACTGTTGCGACTGTTCGAAAGATTGGACGGATCAATCCAATCTTTTCTGGAACCTATCATGAAAAAAATATTTTTTGTCTTTCTTCTGTGCTGGATGAGCACACTACATGCTGAACCTTTTTTGTTGGCAGCGGGAGCGGGTTACAAGCGACCGGTGACCGACTTGACCCGGGCTTATGAAGCATCTACGGGGAATCGGATCGACGTGTTCTTCGGAAATATGGCCCAGGTTTCTGCCCAGATTAAGCAGAGCGGTAAGGTCGCTATGATTCTGGCCGATCAGGACTTTCTGCAGAAATTCAGGGGTATCGACATAGCGAAAACGATTGTGCTGGGTGATGGAAAGTTGGTGCTGGCTTACGCCAAAGGTAAAACCCTGAAGCAGGCTCAGGAGCTGAGTGATCCGGCCTGGCGTCGAGTCGCAATGCCAGAGCCTGCTAATGCTACTTACGGCAAGGCCGCTCAGGAGTTTTTGGTCAAGAGTGGGCTCGAACGTCAGATTCGAGACAAATTAATGAAGGTCTCGACCGTGCCTCAGGTTTCGGCTTATCTGATTAGCGGAGATGTTGATGCTGGTTTTATCAATCTCACCGATGCGCTGGGTATTCGTAAACAAATTGGTGGTTATATTGAGATTGACCCAGCAAGTTATAGTCGGATCCACATTACAGCTGCAATCCTAAAAGGTTGGGAGGGTAACGCGGGAGTGCATGCTTTTGCGACCTATCTGCAATCACCCTCTGCGCACGCGATTTTGGCCATGCATGGTTTGCAATGAGTTTTCTGCAAACGTTTTGGGATACCTTGTTACTGCCTGACGTACAATTTTCACTCGGTCTGACCTTGCGGGTTTTAGCGATAACGCTGGTTTTGCATCTGTTTGCCGGGCTGAGCTTGGGTTATTTGCTTAGCCGCCGATCCTGGCCCGGACAGGGATTGCTTGATGTGGTGGTGACTTTGCCGTTGGTCTTTCCGCCGATTGCCACGGGGTTCGCACTGCTTTTGCTGCTTGGGCGACATGGTTGGGTTGGACAATGGCTGGAGAGTATGGGGCAAAACGTCGTTTTTGCTCTGCCGGGAGTGGTGATCGCCTCATTTCTGGCTGGACTGCCGCTGGTGGTCAAGCCGGTCGAGGTGGCCATGCGGGAATTGAGTATCCGGCATGGAGAAGTGGCGAGGACGCTGGGCAAGGGCGAGATTGAAATCTTTCTACTGGTGCTGCTACCCAATTTGCGTATACCCCTTGCCACTGGGCTGATTCTTGGCCTGGGACGCGCTTTGGGCGAGGTCGGTGTCACGCTTATGCTGGGTGGCAATATCGTCGGTAAAACCAATACGCTGTCGCTCGAAATCTACAACGCCGTCTTCAGTGGGGACTTTAGCCGTGCCTGCGTACTGTCGGGTTTGTTGGGTGTGGTGTCTTTACTGGTTTTTATGGTACTTCGGAAACTGTCTTTCAGTAGGAGTCTGTGATGCTGCCAGACAGCGGTTCTTTTGACATTCCGGTAATTTCGGTTCGCGTGTGTGCTATTCGACCCGGCTTTACACTTGATGTTGACTTGCAGTTGCCTGGGCATGGAATTACCGCATTTTTTGGGCCCTCTGGTTCGGGCAAGACGACACTTTTGCGTTGTCTGGCTGGGCTGGAACGGGCCAGTGTGGCCGAAATTACGGTCAATGACGTGTGTTGGCAGGATGAGTTTCACTTTATGCCGACGCGTGAGCGGGCGCTGGGTTATGTTTTCCAGGAAGCGAGTCTCTTGCCGCATTGGTCGGTGCGCCGCAATCTGGCTTTCGCCCAGTCACGGGCGTTTTCCTCTGATACACGCCGACAGGCACTAGAAGAAATGGCTGAACGTTTTGGAATTGACCATCTATTGGAACGGGATCCGTCCACACTCTCCGGCGGGGAGCGTCAGCGCGTCGCTATTGCTCGTGCTCTGCTCGCTCAGCCTCGGGTGTTGCTGATGGATGAACCACTGGCTGCGCTGGATCAGCAGCGCAAGAACGAAATTCTGCCTTATCTCGAGCGATTGCATCGGGAACTCAGTATCCCCGTGATCTATGTTAGCCATTCACTCGACGAAGTACTGCGACTCGCCGATCACCTGGTATTGCTCAATGAAGGTCGTGTACAGGCAAGTGGAACATTACAGGCGACATTGGCGAATCTGGAGTGGTTGCGTCGGCCAGATATGCCAGTGCAGACCGTGATAGAAGGGCGAATCGTGGCGCATGAATCCGCAGATGGATTGAGTCGTATTGGTTTTGCCGGTGGCGAGCTGTGGGTGATGCAACGGGATCTGCCGCTTGGGCAGACGGTGCGTTGTGGTATCAATGCGAGTGATGTGAGCCTGTGCTGTGAACTCCCGGGTGCAAGCAGTATTCTTAATCGCTTGAAAGTACAGATCGTCGACATTACAGAGAGCCACCATCCCGCTCAAATGCTTGTTCGGCTTAAGGTTGGCGAGACGCACTTGCTGGCGAGTATCACCCAGCGGTCGTGTCGTTTGCTGGAATTATGTCCCGGGCAGTTTGTCTGGGCGCAGATCAAAACAGTGGCAGTGTTGGATTGACAATAACACGGTGCCCGCAGGCGATAACCAATAGCACTGATGTGGATAAGCTGAAGAGTTCATTAAAGAACGCACGCGGAAGAGGGGGGGCGTTTAAAAACCTGTTTGTGTATGCCGCAGGCGGGAAGAAAGACGGGCTGCAAATTCTGCCGTTCAGTGAGATCACTGCGAAAGATGAGTTTACCGGCATCAAGAATGCGACGCGGGATGACCTGCTGGCCGCACACCGTGTGCCGCCTCAACTTATGGGGATTATGCCGAACAATACCGGCGGGTTTGGCGATGTGGAGAAAGCCGCGAAGGTATTTGCCATCAACGAACTGACATCCATCATGGAAAGCCTCAAATAGTTAAACGATTGGCTAGGGATCGAGGTGTTGCGGTTTACACCGTATGCGCTGGCAACCTCGCGATAGTCTGTTAAAAACTTTCACGTCATCACCACAGCACAAACCGGGTGCACTGTATGACGCCCGGATTTTTATCACTTCAACATACCCCTACCAACCCCCTCAGCGCGCGAGGTCTCCCCCGCCACGCCCGCACATGAAAAGGGCGTGTTTTTGTGCAGTTTTGCAGAATGAGTAAACCCGCGCCGGGACTGGCGCGGAAGGGACGAAATAACATCAGAATTTTTGTGCACTGGTGTGCGGGATTTTGCAGTGATTTTCACAGGGAAAATAAATCCCGCCGGAGCGGGAGATCGTTACGCGTGTTTCATCCGTTCATTAAGCGCTTCGACAATAAACGCATTCACTGAAACCTGGTGTTCAGCAGCAGCAATGGTCAGCCGTTCCCCGAATGACTCAGGATAACGGAGGGTAAAGGTTTTTACTTTTTCCTCACGCTCGTAAGGCTCTATGCTGTTTTCCTGACAATCTTCCAGATATTCACGTAGTGAGATTTCCCCCTCACTTCTCAGCCCATTAATGCTATCGGCAACAAAATCACAATAGCCTGATAGACCAATAAACTTACCGCGAAACATCCCAATCTCAGGCACGTAACTAATAATAGCCGGTTGCCCGGCAACAACCATCGTATTTGGTGTATTGAGTGCTTTAGTCATGGTTTTACCCCTATACTTTCCAGCCATTCACGCAGGCTGACCACTGCGCCTTTATCAGTATCCGGTGACGGATGAGGACGATGGAACCGGGCAATACTCCCGTTCAGTAAAAATCGCACCCTCGATCCACTACCTTCTTTAATCTCACCGCCTAACGCAGTGATAAGTGACTCAACATTCGACCATTTAACGCCAGAGAGTACCGGTGTTTTGAAAATTTGGTTCAGCGTTTCCCGCTGTTTCTTTCTAAGATGGGCTATTTTTTCCTGCATTGCCTGTTCCATGAAGTCACTTTTTGAAGTCATTATAATAATTAGATGGGTGAAGTCAATTTATGAAGTCAAAAAATGTTATCTGTTTTGTTTAACTTAGTCATAACCGCCAGCCGTTCTGCTGGCATCATAGCCTGGTACTTCGCCGCCCGGAGTTCCGCTTGATACGCAGCCGATCGATATAGTCTTTACCAGCAAACGACGCACATGGAAAAGGGCGTGTTTTTTGCATCGATTTAGCTGGACTTGAAGCTTGGGAATCTCGATTTTTTTACTGAGTAGCGTATTGTTATACGTTAAGGGTCGACTGTATTATTTTTTACATAAAACATAACAAGATGGATTATAGTATGAAGATAAAATCGTTCAGAGTGAGAAATTATCGTTCGATATACAATGATATAAAAATAGATAATATAAATGGCACTGCCATTGTAGGACAGAATAATAGCGGTAAAACTAATATATTAAATGCACTTTTGATTTTCTTTAATGGAAAAAAAGATTCAAATCTTTACGATTACAAAAAAGACTTTCCTTCTGGGACATCTGGTGGACAGACTACAATGGCTGTGTCTTTTGAGTTTGATGATGATGAGTTTATTCCTTCTGGTGCAAAGAGTATAAACGAAGTGATTCCTAATACGGAACTTGGTGGTTTTGTAATTCCAGAAACTAGCTACGGCAGTCTAAGCGATGAAGAGGAAGATGAAGACGAAGACGAAAATGAAGTGTTAATGCATCCAAAAGAAGATAAGGGGCCACCCAAGAGGGGAAATAAACGAAAGCAAAATATGTATGATATTTACTTAGATATACATGAAATGCTCGAAGATTCTAGGACGATAAAACCACAAAAGGAATTCACTGTTTATCTAACCATATCAAATAAAAATAATTTCTCTTACTCTTTATTTAAAGGGTATAGAAGGAAAAAAGAAGCCACTTCTGCGAAATATACTTCAAAAGAAAGGAATTTTATAGATAAAATTTTCAAGAAATTCGACTGCATTTATGTTCCATCATCAAAAAGTATTGATGAAATGTATATTTCATTACTCGGACCTTATTTAAGAAATGAAATTGCCAAAACTATATCACCGCATATTAATTTAATTGAAACACGATTGAATGAAATTTCCAGTAAAATAAATGAAAACATGACGGCGTGTGGTATTAATGGATATGAAATAAAATTTAATATTCCCAATATGGATAATCTTGGTGATATATTTAGTAAGGTCAATATGTCCATAAATGATAATGTTGATAGTGATTTAAATAGAAAAGGTATGGGGATTCAGTGCTTATCATTATTCTCATCTTTTGGATTACTTTCCCAAGAAAATAAACAAAAAGGAATAGAGACTATCTGGCTTATTGAAGAACCAGAGTCGTACTTACATCCTTCATTAAGTCGTTCATGCCATGAGGTTTTAGTTTCTTTATCAAAAAATAGTTTCATTTTAATAACAACCCATTCTCTTTCCTTTATTAGTAATGATATAAATAAAGTATTAGAGATAGAGAAAAAAGGTCCTATATCAATAGCTAAAAAGCACACGAAAATATCAGACGCGGTATCTAGTATAAGAAATAATCTTGGTGTAAAGTTTAGTGATTTCTTTAATTTTTCAAGATTTAATATTTTCGTAGAGGGAGTAACAGATAAAGATTATTTGTCTTGGTTCTTATCCGAAATAAGCAAGCATGATGGATTCGGAGATGGGAAATGGGATGAATTAAAAGGAGCAACAATAACAGAATTTGGAGGAATACGCGCCTTAGTTGGCTTTGTTTTATCAAATTATAAAATAATAAATAATGAAGTTGCCTGTGCTATTCTTGCTGATGGAGATGAAACTGGAAAGGAAGAAATGGCAAGATTGCGCTCAAAACTTACTAATAAAGTGCAAGTTAGATTTGAAGCAAATAGAGACTATGTATCTGTAAGAACAGGCTTTGCTATTGAGGGGCTATTCCCGGATAGTTGGATAAATGAATGTTACGGAGATCACAAATCTTGGTTTGATGATTATAGTATCGATGCACAAGGAAGCCTTGAGCAATTTAGTATAAGAGATGAACACAAAAAATCTTTCTTCAAACTAATGACTAATCACCAGTATAAAAATCACACTGAATGGAGTGACAAATGGATAAATGTTGCCAATGCCTTAAATAATATACTGATAGATAAATCAAGTAAAATTTAAGATGTATTTCATGGCGCAATATCAATGTAAAAAATAAAACGCGCCATGCAATCTTTTAACATATAAATTTTATTAAATTATGACCTGCAATTATTCAGTGGCGACTCTATTGCTATCACAACAAAAATGCCTCATAGAAACGGTAGTGAATTATCACTTTATGAGTATGACAATCGATGGGAAAAGGCCAATGTTGGTGTTCTGGTTTTATGAATACCGTGCTACAGCAGGTTCATTTCCGTCTGTATAGGCAACTATGACTCGCAGCTTAATCTCCACAGTGCTGTAATCCGTTGCATCAAGTCCGAACTTGCAACCGGTTTTTTCACTGGCGCCCGATAAAAGCATCCGTCAGCCCGGACAATGTAGGGCTGATCGCCAAAGGTGATCGCGTGACCGGCTATCAGTCGCTGAACTTCACTTCGGCTGATATCCCAGCCCATTGACCGGGAGAAATCATTAATTTTTTCTGCCAACTCGCTCATTTCTGCGTTCACTGCAGGTATGGCGCGGCCTGACGTTTTGCTTTTACTGGACGTTTTTTCCATTCGGTTTTCGGGCATCTTTAGGTATGTGCGTGCGCCGGCAAGGTTTGGGCTTATACAATCCTGTATTTATTAGTTGAATAAGATTAATAATTCTGTCCACGCTCATTTCATCCATCGTAGTGCTATTTATTCCTCTCGTCATGGCTCCCTGATTAGAATAAATATTAGCATAGGCCTGTGCCCAAAGATCTTTATTACTGCACACGATTTTATGCAGTTTCTTGATCTTATAACTTTGTATACTGGATTTGTTTATACTACTTAGAGCATTGAGTGTTCTCTGTGATAGCACTGACTATCGAACCTCGCTTCTATTAGTATAGATACAGCTGACTCCTTTCCCCCTTACGAATATAATTTCATTGATAATTACTTATCAATTTATATATATTTTTCAGATTGGTTAGCTAATTGTGACTCTATTACAGAGCTACATTGGGTACTACGGAGTCTCCGTTACCATAGTGGTTAATTACTTAACCAACTTAGGTAATCTCATATTTCTTTGTAGTCAAGGTGCATCCCACTTAAGTTTCACTTACGTTCAATTACCACTCTCACCGAGCAGGTGCCAATATTGTTGGATATAGTAATCTTCTAAAAATAATTACTATAAATATTGGTATGACTCCTGAATAACCGTGAGCCATAGATATCCCGAAACCCACTATGAACTATGATTCAACCAATCAGGCATAGCCATATGGGATTTGCAATGGCTGGCGCAAAGTAGGTTATTTCCCCGCAACCAGCCTTTTCCTGACATGCTACACTCCCCTCCCTCTTTCGAGGTTCAAACCCATTGCTGGGCAAGGATAAGTCAGGTTTGCAATAGGCATTCCAACAGCCTATGGTTAACTCAATAACTGGAGTTAACCAATTGGTTTACAAAGAAAAGTGGCGCACCTAGAACGGAATATCGTCGTCAAAATCCATCGGTGGTTCGTTGCTGCTGGGTGCTGGCGTGTTTTGCGGACGTGGTGACGCTGCCTGTGCGCCACCGCTGAACTGGTTGGCGGCAGGTGGTTGCTGTGGTTGTCCCCAGCCACCTTGTTGTGGATTCCCGCCACCTGCAGGCGCCGCACCACCGCCCGCACGACCACCGATCATCTGCATGGTGCCGCCAACGTTGACCACCACTTCGGTGGTGTAACGATCCTGTCCACTTTGATCTGTCCATTTGCGGGTCTGAAGCTGGCCTTCAATATAAACCTGAGACCCTTTGCGGAGATATTCACCCGCGACTTCTGCCAGTTTGCCAAACAGTACTACGCGGTGCCATTCTGTCTTTTCTTTCTGCTCGCCGGTCTGCTTGTCGCGCCAGGCTTCGGAAGTGGCCAGGGTAATATTGGCTACCGCGCCACCATTCGGCATGTAACGGACTTCGGGGTCTTGTCCCAGATGCCCGAGAAGTATCACTTTATTAACGCCTCTGCTGGCCATGTTGGTGTCTCCTGATATATCGACTTTTAAAGTGTAAACGATAGATTCTAGCACGCCACTATAGTAGATAGTACCCGCGAGCTGTTATCCGAAAATTTTCCATTTATTGCACTTGTTGCAGTCTAATACTGGATATTCATTCAGTTTTTTTTGTGCCATAATCAGCCGTTTCATATTGGCTTGCTTTCGTCCAGAGAAGATGGAAACAGCGTTTATCGCGGGAAGAGTGTGAATGGATAATATCGAAGTTCGTGGTGCCCGTACCCATAATCTCAAGAATATCAACCTGATAATTCCACGCGATAAACTGATCGTCGTGACCGGTCTTTCCGGTTCAGGCAAGTCATCGCTGGCTTTTGATACCCTGTACGCCGAGGGACAGCGCCGCTACGTGGAGTCGCTTTCAGCTTATGCACGCCAGTTTTTATCCTTGATGGAAAAACCGGACGTCGATCATATCGAAGGGCTGTCACCCGCGATTTCTATTGAACAGAAATCCACTTCACATAACCCGCGTTCCACCGTCGGGACGATTACCGAAATTCATGACTATCTGCGTCTACTGTTTGCCCGTGTGGGCGAGCCGCGTTGCCCTGAACATGATATTCCGCTGGATGCCCAGACTGTCAGCCAAATGGTGGATAACGTACTGGCACAGCCGGAAGGCAAACGTCTGATGCTATTAGCGCCCATTGTGAAAGATCGTAAAGGGGAACATACCAAAACCCTGGAAAATCTGGCGACACAAGGCTATATCCGTGCCCGTATTGATGGCGAAGTCTGTGACCTTTCTGACCCGCCGAAGCTGGAACTTCAGAAAAAACACACCATTGAAATAGTGGTGGACCGTTTCAAAGTACGTGATGATCTGGCCCAGCGGCTGGCTGAATCGTTTGAAACCGCATTGGAGCTGTCCGGCGGCACCGCTATTGTTGCGGATATGGACGATGACGCTCAATCTGAATTGCTGTTTTCCGCCAATTTTGCCTGTCCGGTCTGTGGTTACAGTATGAATGAACTGGAACCACGTATGTTCTCTTTCAATAATCCTGCCGGAGCCTGCCCGAGTTGTGATGGCTTGGGGGTACAACAGTTCTTCGATCCGGCACGTGTAATACAGAATGCGGAACTGTCGTTGGCGGGGGGGGGCGATACGCGGCTGGGATCGGCGTAATTTTTACTATTTCCAGATGCTTCGCTCGTTGGCGGAGCATTATAAATTTGATGTCGATGTACCGTTTGAGAATCTCGATGCAGAAGTTCAGAACGTCATTCTTTACGGCTCCGGCAAGCAGTCCATTGAATTTAAATATATCAATGACCGTGGCGATACTTCCGTGCGTCGTCATCCGTTTGAGGGGGTGCTGCATAACATGGAGCGTCGCTATAAGGAAACGGAATCCACGGCGGTACGTGAGGAACTGGCAAAATTCATCAGCAGCCGTCCTTGCACCAGCTGCCACGGTACTCGCCTGCGTGAAGAGGCGCGTCATGTCTTTGTAGAACAGACCACGTTGCCACAAATTTCCGACATGAGCATCGGTCATGCAATGACCTTCTTTCGGAATATGAAACTGAGTGGCCAGCGGGCACAAATCGCCGAAAAAATACTCAAAGAGATTGGTGACCGACTTAAATTCCTGGTGAATGTCGGGTTGAACTATCTGTCACTGTCTCGTTCGGCAGAAACCCTCTCGGGGGGGAGAAGCCCAGCGTATCCGTCTTGCCAGCCAGATTGGCGCCGGATTGGTGGGCGTGATGTACGTGCTGGACGAACCGTCTATCGGTCTGCATCAACGCGATAATGAGCGTCTGCTGGATACCTTGATTCATCTGCGTAATCTGGGCAATACCGTTATTGTGGTCGAGCATGATGAGGAGGCGATCCGTGCAGCTGATCATGTCATTGATATTGGCCCCGGTGCTGGTGTTCACGGTGGACAAGTGATCGCGGAAGGTACGGTCGAGCAGATCATGGCGGTGCCGGAATCACTTACCGGTCAGTTCCTCAGTGGTGCGCGGAAAATCGATGTGCCGGAAACGCGTGTCCCGGCCGATCCCACCAAAGTGCTGAAGCTGATAGGTGCCAAAGGTAATAACCTGAAAGAGGTAACTTTGACATTACCGGTCGGGTTGTTCACCTGTATTACCGGGGTTTCCGGTTCAGGCAAGTCTACGTTAATCAACGATACTCTGTTCCCGATCGCGCAGCGACAATTGAATGGTGCAACGCTGGGCGAACCGGCGTCGTATCGGGAAATTCATGGGTTGGAATATTTCGACAAGGTGATTGATATTGACCAAAGCCCGATTGGTCGTACTCCACGTTCCAACCCGGCAACCTATACCGGCATTTTTACGCCGATTCGTGAACTGTTTGCTGGCGTGCCGGAATCCCGCAGCCGGGGATATAACCCTGGTCGTTTCAGTTTTAACGTGCGGGGTGGGCGTTGCGAGGCTTGTCAGGGTGATGGTGTTATCAAAGTGGAAATGCATTTCCTGCCCGATATTTATGTGCCGTGTGATCAGTGTAAAGGCAAGCGCTATAACCGCGAGACGTTGGAGATTAAATACAAGGGCAAAAGCATTCACGAAGTGCTGGATATGACGATTGAAGAAGCTCGTGAATTCTTTGATGCCATTCCGGCACTGGCTCGCAAGCTGCAAACGCTGATGGATGTCGGGCTGTCCTATATCCGTTTGGGGCAGTCGGCCACCACGCTTTCAGGGGGTGAGGCACAACGTGTCAAACTGGCGCGTGAACTGTCGAAGCGTGGCACCGGGCAAACACTGTATATTCTGGATGAGCCTACTACTGGCCTGCATTTTGCCGATATCCAGCAATTGCTGGCGGTACTGCACCAGTTGCGAGACCAGGGCAATACCATCGTAGTGATCGAGCATAATCTGGACGTGATCAAAACAGCCGACTGGATTGTCGATCTCGGTCCGGAAGGCGGCAGTGGCGGCGGTGAAATTCTGGTAGCGGGCACGCCGGAAACGGTGGCGCAGTGTGAGAAATCGTATACTGCACGTTTCCTGAAGCCGATGCTGGAACGTCCGTAAATTGATTGTCGGCAGGGGTGTGATATGTGGATACAACACGAAATTCGTCTCAAGCTAAAAGGCAGAGGGTTTCATCTGATTACCGATGAAGTGTTAGCGCAAGTCGGTGAAATCAGGCAAATCAATATCGGCCTGATGCATGTGTTTATCAAGCATACCTCTGCATCATTAACTCTCAATGAAAATGCCGACCCTACCGTGCGAGCGGATTTTGAACGTTTTTTCAATCATCTGGTGCCGGAAGATGCGCCCTATTATCGTCACACCTATGAAGGTAGCGATGACATGCCCGCACATCTTAAGGGTAGCTTGCTGGGTAATAGTCTGAGTCTTCCCATCCGCAATGGACAATTAAATATTGGTACCTGGCAAGGGATTTACCTGTGTGAACATCGTAATCACGGTGGTAATCGTACGCTGGTGGTGACGTTGCAGGGTGAGTAACCTGGCATTGACGCGAGAAACGATAGTGGTCGTTAAAAAATTACCCAAATAGATCTCAATATGTATTAATGCGAGATGCTGTGCGGTGGTGAGATCAAGAATATGTTGGTGAGACATCATCAGAAATATACCGAACGACGACTCTATTCCTGCCGTCTTTTTTGGCTTGATATAGGGCGGTGTCCGCGGTTTTAATGGCAATATCGAATGCGGATTTGTCAGGATTGAACGTCGTAACGCCAACAGAGATAGTAATATGCTTACATCCCGGAAATTGATGATTTTCCACATTGTTTCGTAGACGCTCGGCAATTAGCGCTGCAATGTGAATGTTTGTCCCCGGCAGCAACATTAAAAATTCCTCGCCGCCGGTACGACACATAAGGTCTATCTTCCTCGCGCTGGAGCGAATGAGTCGGGCTAACAGCCGGATAACTTCATCACCTGTACTATGCCCGAAAGTATCATTCACATGCTTGAAATGATCGATATCAATAACGATAGCGGAGACGGTTTTATTTTCTAATAAAATCATATCAATACTATCATGCAGCCCACGACGGTTTAATAACCCGGTCAATGGATCGGTGTGTGCTTCGGAGCTGAGGCGTCCGATACGTTTATGTAGCAAAACCGTTCCTAACAGAATAACGCGCTTTAATTGTTCGACTTCGAAATACCAGGAGGGGACGGATTTGATTTTGTCGATAACACCAGGCTCATCCATTTTGCTGGCGGACATGGCAAGATGGCGCAACGGGCGGGCAATATAGAATGCAAGAATAGTGAGAATCAATAATGTGAGAATGACGACAGGTGACCCCACTTTTAATATATTGAACATCACGTCATTAAGTGGAGCAATGACTGACTGAGATGATTGTAAAGTGATAATGGTCCAACCAGAGCTTTTTACTCTGGCAAATCCTGCAAGCGCGGGTGACCTCCCTTGACCGCTCGGCATAAGAAATGTGCCTTTATCGTGCACGAAAATAGTGTTTCTGACCTGCTCGTCAGTAATCGCTTTTCCAATATACTGTTTGTTGTGGTTATAGATGATAATTCCGTTTTTATCAACTACATAGATATTGTGCGTGTCATTCGAAAATTGGGTGTTCATAAACTCGTTGAGAATTCTACGGTTGTTAAGATAGATGGTCCCACCGATATATCCAACCTGATTACCCTGCTTATCTTTAATTGGCACCGATATAAAAATGATATAGTTACCTGTCGTGGAGGTATATGGTTGGCTGATAAAGAATTTTTTTTCTTTAAGGGCAAGTTGACTTGTATTTGATGTAAGTGTTACTCCCACAAGATTTAATTCTTTCGGGGATGCCGCTATGACGGAATTTCTATTGTTAACAACCACGACCGAATTGAAATTATGACTCAGTTGACGGATACGCTCGACTTCAGATTGTAAACTTTTTTCATCGTTATAATTTTTTTCGATTAATTGTGCGCTGTAGGTCAATTGCTCTCTAGAGGTAGAGAAAAAACTTTCGACTGTTGTCGATAACTTGAATGAGTAATTCAAGTTGAAATTAAATATTTGATCTGAAAGTAATTTTTTCTGTACTTTATAAATTGAAAAATAGCTATTCAATAATGTGATGACTATGCTGGCTATAGAGATAGCTAATATCAGCCATAACAAGTTTATCTGAAAAATCTTTCTTATTCTCATTTATCGTCAACCGACTTGTTATAAATAATAGATGTGGAACCAATGATAATTGCATGGCTGATTAGTGTGCTAAGTATTTGCTGTGACTAAATAAATAAAGTATTAGTCAATGTTTTACTTAGTGTCAATATGGGGGACGATAAATTTGTATAAATTGCGAGGGATTAACACCTGGGTTTAAAAATCTTATCCATTCTATTTGGCTATTGCTGATAATTGTTAAATTGTGGGCGGTATCTTATTGGCAATTATTATTGTGTGACAAGCGTTAGATGTGTGCTGAATTGGGTTGTGAACAATACGCCGTTTTAAAAATGGATAGTTCATATCGATATCTGCCTAAATTATAATCAGAAGTATTGATCTGTTTTTTCCTTATAAAATCAGATGGCTGTTATGGGATATACGCAATAGATTTCCATTCACCGACTATGCCTGAGGATGGGTTATCAAAGGCAGACAATAAAAAGTCGGATACAGATACGGATGTGTTAAACCGGGAGAAATTTTGTTGAGGTATGATGCCAGGTGTAATGATACTCCTTGCAAATAGGCCTCATATGGCTGCCATAATTTTTATAACACAGTGTCTTATGATTCTTGATCCTTCTGCCGATCGATCTGCTGTTTTTAATAGTTAAATCCTATTGCTTTGTGTTTTTTAAATGATTATAACGATCAAAAGATAAAGCTACCCTCCATATTGCCGATAGAGGGAATGGACAACGGAATGGATGGTGACTGTAGACGTGTGGCGAGGGCATTTCTATAAGAAATAGTGATTATCTATTCAGTATTATTTTTATATGTTTTGTGACGTTATTTTTTATAAGTCACGAACTGTGGAAAAGAAATAATTTTTTATGCTGAAAATAGCGGTGAGAATTATTTCGGGACAATGCTGCGTTGGTAACGTCGCCAATGAGCTACCTTTGAGTTTTTATGGGTACTACCCATAGTGAATGGTGTCCTCCTCCAATGTTAAAGCCAAAAGTTCCACTGTGGTTGTCTTGACAAGATTTTCTTAACGAATTTATTTCCATGGAATTTAATATAGGAGTGGGTTATGCATTTATCTAACTGGCGAATAGGTTATCGTTTAAGTGCCGGGTTCACTTTTTTGGTGATGATGCTTTTTATCGTAAGTATGATTTCTATTAAAAAATTATCTGACTTTCATGATAGTGCACTTGACATTGTTACCGTGTTGTACCCTCAGACGGTGGATTCTAATGAACTTATTGGTGATGTGAATTCGGGAGTCCAGGTTTTCCAGCAGCTAATGTTACTCTCCGAACAGGAAAAAATAAAAAGCACTGTCGATTCTATTGCGGATATCTCCAAAAATATAAGCCAACTGATGGATAAGCTAGAAAACAGTGCCAATAATTCTCATGACACTCAATCGCTCCAGATGCTTAAGAATATCCGGCGTATTCGTGCCGATTTTTTAACTTCAGGACAAACGATCAGCCGTCAAATATTGGCGGGTAATCGGGAGGCGGCGCTCAATGAGTTCAATTCACATCTTTATCCTGTGCAATCAGAATATCGTAAGGCGGTGCACCAGCTAGTGGACCATCAGGATGACATGATGAGTGCGACAGTTGATGTGATGGCCAAAACCTATAGTGAAACCCGATGGGTTTTATTGGGTATTTTTGCTATTTGTGCCGCGTTAGGTGCCTGGATAGCCTGGTCGATGACGCGTAGCGTAACACGACCGATACATCAGGCATTAGATGTGGCGGATAAAGTATCACAAGGCGATCTGACATCAACGATCGTAGCCGTTCACAAAGATGAAACCGGTATGTTGCTCCAGTCGTTGGATCACATGAATGCCAGTTTGCGCCAGATTGTTGGTCAAGTACGTGATGGTGCGGAAACCATCTCGACAGCAGCCTCACAGATAGCGGCGGGAAATCAGGACCTTTCTGCCCGGACAGAGGAACAGGCAAGTTCGTTGGAGCAAACCGCGTCGTCAATGGAAGAATTGACATCGACGATTAAGAATACGGCGGACAATACGCATCAGGCGACCGAAATTTCAAATAAAGCATCGAGCGCAGCGCAGCGCAGTAGTGAAGTAATGCATTCTGTCACGCAGAAGATGCGCGGTATTCGGGATTCTTCGCAACGGATGGCTGAAATCATCGGTGTCATTGATGGCATTGCATTTCAGACTAATATTCTGGCGCTAAATGCGGCGGTGGAGGCGGCCCGTGCTGGCGAACAGGGGCGCGGGTTTGCCGTGGTTGCCGGCGAGGTTCGATCTTTGGCGCAGCGCAGCGCTACCGCGGCGAAAGAGATCAAGGAGTTGATTGATGACTCTGTTGACAATATTCAAGATGGCATGCAATTGGTGGATACTGCCGAGGAAACAATGAATGGGCTGGCAGCTCATGTGCAGGATGTGAACGATATTATCGGTGAAATATCGCAAGCCAGTCGGGAGCAGAGCGATGGCATTAACCAAATCAACATCGCTGTGGGGCAAATTGATACGACGACTCAACAGAATGCGGCATTGGTTGAAGAGTCGGCCTCTGCGGCGTTGTCTCTGCAATCACAGGCGGCAATGCTGGCAGAAGCTGTGAGTGCTTTTAAACTGCACATCAGCCAGGCGGAATCTGAACGGTTTCAGTATGCCTCTCAGCAGAGTCCGATGTTAACGCCGGAGTTGCCCGCTGGCAGAATATCTACGATGAGCAAAGGGAAGGACACTGCCGCTTCATCTGCCGGCGAATGGACATCATTCTAACCCCGCTATATAAAGCTGCTTTCGCTGAAGAAAGCGGCTTTATACCTACAGGTAATGAGCCGTAAACATTTTTAGCGTAAATCAACCAGATTCTCCCAGCGCTGATAAACCCCAGGACTACGGTGAGCGGATGTTGGACTTCATCTGATAGAGACTGAATGCCAAAAATATGAGGAAAGATTGGGTGAAAATACCAAAGTGATGCTTTTGCAGGTTGTTGGTACTAGCGGTATTGAAGGTACTAGCGGCATTGAAGGTAACGACCAACGGTATTTAAAACCAAAGTGTTATCGTTGGCCGTTAAAAAAAGGTCAGAACCAGGGAATGGTGGCTTCCATGCTCAGGCCATAGGCGGAGAATTTCCCAACAGAGGGGCAATCCTGTATCGGTCCATGCTCGAGAGCGTTCAGAATTCTGTGTCACGTTAAAAACTCTATAGCGTTATCACACTATTCAGTCGTCCTTCAAAATAAATGGCTAACTGCGACAATGTCAAATTCCAGTTCTGGATCGGCATTGTCCATTTCTCCCGTGCATTCATCAGTCCCAGATAAAGCAGTTTCAACAGGCTGTTTTCATTCGGAAAAGCGCCTTTGGTTTTGGTCAGTTTCCTGAACTGACGGTGCACCGATTCTATCGCGTTGGTTGTGTAGATCACTTTGCGTATGTTAGCCGGGTAGCGGAAGTACGCTGACAGGTTTTCCCACTTGCGCCGCCATGACTGGAGCACCACCGGATATTGCTGACCCCATTTGGCCTCCAGCTCATCCAGTGCCGTTTCTGCGGCTTCTTTTGACACCGCACGATACACCGGCTTCAGGTCGGCCATGAAGGCTTTATGGTGCTTTGAGGCCACGTATTTAATCGAGTTGCGTATCTGGTGAATAACGCACAACTGCACCTCTGTCTGCGGATAAATGCTGTTTATCGCCTCCGGGAACCCAGTCAGTCCGTCCACGCAGGCTATCAGGATGTCTTCAACGCCACGGTTTTGCAGATCGCTTAATACAGATAGCCAGAAGTTTGCCCCTTCGCTTTCCGACAGATACAGACCCAGAACTTCTTTTTTGCCTTCCAGATTCAGCGCCAGCACAGTGTAAACGGCTTTGCTCTGGTAACGGCCATCCTCGCGGATTTTATAGTGAATGGCGTCCAGCCAGACGAAAGGATAAACTTTCTCCAGCGGGCGCTGTTGCCACTGTTTTAACTCAGGAATGACTTTATCGGTGACGGCACTGATGGTGGCGGTAGACACGCTGAATGCGTATAAATCTTCAATCTCCCGGCTGATATCCTGGTAACTCATCCCCAGCGCAAACAGACGAATGATTTTGCGCTCGATCTCATCGGACAGTGTGGTCTGATGCTTTTTCACCAGTTGAGGCTCAAAAGTGCCATTACGATCGCGCGGAGTCGTCAGTTCGAAGCTGCCGGTCGGGGCTTTAATGGTTTTTTTACCAGAGCCGTTTTTACGGTTGGCTTCCACATCTGAAGCCAAATGGGAGTCAAGTTCCGCAGACAGGGCTGCTTCAGTTAACTGTTTGATTAACGGGGTTAAGATGCCATCTTTGCCGGTCAGGGACTGACCGGACTGTAGCGCTTTCAGGGCTTTGTCAAAATCAAAGGGCTGGGACATTTGTCATTCCTTTTTGATGATATATTACTGGAATGACACGGAATTTCTAACACTCCCCCATGCTCCACGAACAACCGGAACATCTGTCCGCTGGACAGGCTTTTCAGTTGTATAAACGGCAACACACTCCGTTTTTCTACTGCATCAGGAATACGTACCGCTGCTTCCGCTTCACTCAGCCAGCCTTTGCTGACTGAACGCCGGCGTAACCGCTTGGCGCTACTCTTGACTTGAACCCGGCGTACGGTTCGGAACCTGACCTCGTCCGGTACTGCCTGAAGTGCGGTAATCTGGGTGTAATCCCGTAACCCTTTCAGCCAGCCAGTCTGTTCCAGTGCGGATAACGCAGGCGCAGTGCCGTGTAACCGCAGGCACTCCCCCAATGTTTTTCCCACATCAGGAAAACTGACGCCCACAGTACCGTCCGCTAATTGCGCCAATGCGCGGTGCAGTTTGGCAAACACCGCGTTTAATAGTTGTGAGGCGTTGAATTCTGGGTCGGGTAATACACGAATATCGATGTAGTGATCCATGCCGCTACCTTATTCACCTTTTTCGCCGAACACGCCGCCACGAATCAGTGTGGCGATCACATAGTGTTGCTGTTCTGGGGCTGGCACATCATTTTTGATCACCCAATTATCCAGCAGTGTATAAAAGTCCATTTTCTCTTTGGGTTGGCGATAAGCTTTGCCACGGCTGGTGACCGAACCATAGGGCTCGACGGCAATCGGGCCGGCTTCATCCGCCGCCGGGTGCCAGTCGTCTATGGTACGCAGTGCATTGCCGATTTTTTGCGAGTGGATTGCTGCGACTCCATTCACCTGATAGAGAATTTTGCTTTTGCCATTGCGGGCCTTCTCATCCAGTATCAGTTCCTGAGAGGGGAAGACTTCCTGCCCGTTGCCCAGTTGCACAAAGGCTTCCACGGTAAATAACGCAGAGGATTCGCCTGTCAGTCCTTGTTCAATGGCTTTCGCCAGCGCGGCCAGCTCAGCAGACGGTTGGCTGAATTGACGCAGTGAGTAATCCTCACCGTTGAACTCCCAACGTTGCTGGCCTTGCGTGACTACCACATGAATGGTTTCCGCCCCGATACGGTTACGCCACAGAAAACGGCCATTCGCGATATTCTCTGCATAACGTGTCGCCAGTACAGTAAAACCATGCTCATCCACATAACCGGTAATGATTTGCGCCAGTGCCGCCTGATAGTCCTGATCGTTACAGACGGAAGGCTGTGCCAGATTACCTAGCACCCGCAGGGTAAACACCACTTTCAACGTGTCGGTAGGGGGTGCGGATGTTTTCTTGGACGGTTTTATTGCGCGATGCCGAGTTGTCGACGGTACATTTCCGGGCTGAGTGCTCCCAGCGACAACTTGATGCGATGTTCGTTATACCATCGTATATAGGCATCAACATGCTGCATAAAGTGCTCAGGTGTCACGCCTGACCACTCATGACCATAGTACATTTCCGTTTTCAGGCGACCAAAGAACCCTTCACAAGCCGCATTATCCGGTGAACAGCCTTTACGGGACATCGAACGGATAAGACTGGCAGCATTCACACGCTTAAGCCAGCCTGGCCAGCGGTAATGCCCGCCTCGATCGCTATGGATTATTGGTCGTTCGCCTGCGGTTAATGTGCTGATTGCACCATCCAGCATGGTATTCGCCAGTTCTGCATCCGGGCGTGTACCCAACGACCAGCTCACAACTTTACCATCGAAGCAGTCGATTACAGGTGACAACCATACTTTGCCTGACGGCAACTGAAACTCCGTGATATCTGTCAGCCATTTTTGATTAGGCTGTTCCGCGTTAAAGTCTCTGGCGAGAAGATTGTCAGGTGCCGGGCCGATTTCTCCGCCGTATGAGCTGTAGCGGCGCCGACGGTTTCGACTGACCACAAGCTGTTCTTCCACCATAAGTCTGCGTACAACCTTCTCAGAGAGTCGCTGGCCTTTGTGCCGTAGCATAGCGTGCAGACGGCGATAGCCATAACAACGATAGTTACCGTTGAAGATCTCTGTTATTGCGATACGCACGGTCGCGTATTTATCTCCCGAGCGCAGAGCTGTCCGGTGGTAAAAAAACCTGCTCCGTGCAAGTTCAAGGACTCGCAGCAGCTCTGTCAACGGGTACGAGCCTCTCAGGACATCAGCGATCTGCGTCTTTTCCCTGTTTGTCAGAGTGCTGACGCTGATGCCCGGGTCTTTTTTTATGATTTCCTCCGCTTTTTTCAGGATATCGAGCTCCATCTGCTGTCGACGTATCTCCTGATTAAGTCGGTTAACTTCTTCGCGCAGCGTGTCGCGCTCTTCCGTAAGAGACGGCTTTTCATGTTTGCGCATGGACTGGTAAGCCTCATCGCCGATGATTTCATCTTTCCATTTGTACAATACCGTGCGACTGATGCCAACGTTCATCGCGATTTCTCTGGCAGGTACATGCCGTGTACAAAGCGCCATGACAGCCTGACGTTTCACCTCAGGTTCAAAAGGTGCATTTTGATTGATCGTACTGGTGAAAATAATCCGTCTGCCGGGATGACGTTCATTAACCCAGCGAGCCAATACATCACAGCAGGGATAATCAAGAGTCCTGCTGGTAAACGCCAAGCAGCAGCCATGGTTAAGATAATGTTCAACAGCAGCCTGCTTTTGCACATCAGAGTAACGAGGCTTACGGAGTATGGATTTTGTAGCACCGTCACTCGCTTCCCATAAACGGATCCAGCGTCGTAGATTTCTTTTAGAGGGGTAACCCAGTTCACGAACTACGGGAGCGAGCTTTTTACTCTATTTGAAGTAGAGCTCAATTGCGTGAATTTTCTCCGTTTCAGTAAACATATTTTATCTCCTGAGAGTCCAGGAAATCGTCCGCACCCCCATAACGGTCAAAGATCGTGGCGTTGACATTAAGCGAAGCAGAAACCAACAATGACCGTGTTGTTATGGCAAAACGCGGACATGCCTCCCGGGGTCGAAGACCCTGTGCATGTGAGGAAGTTCATCATACGGAACCTGGGAGATCCTGAACAAATTCCCACCGTGAGTCAGTGGGACGGCGCAGCCTAAGCCGTAAGGCGAAGCGGTGCTGTGTTCAGGAAGTCGGACGGGAGCATAGTACCGGAGAAATCAATGAACAAGACAGGTAACAATGTGGCGGAATTGATGGAGGGAAGGCTCCCGACCAAGGGGAACAGCCAACAGTACGCCCGTATCCGGACGCAGAGCCGGGAGAATACGACGTCACGGCTGCTGGCTGTGCGAGAAGCAGCAAGAAAGATACGCGGTGCCAGGGAAAAATTTGCATTCCACCACGCTCAATCAATTGGGTAATATGCGGGCCATGATTAATTTTAATCTGTGGCTGATGAGGCAATAGGCGAAAATCTATTTCGTGTTGATTTATCAGGTAATAACAATCCTCATCCACCAGTAGCTTACCTTCTTTCCAGTTAAAATTATCTTTAACCAAGGCAAGATGAATTTCATCGCGTTGTAACCGCTGGAATATCTCTTCGCTATAGCCACTGATCAAATTAATACTAACGCCAGGTTATTGCTGACGAAAATTTTCCAACAACGCAGGCAGACGGTAGGCGGCATAATTACTGGATACCCCGATGCGGATTTCTCCTCAATCGAGCGTAGCGGGCAAAAGCTTTACGCGGCGTTGGCCACAAAATGAACTACGGTTAGACCATGTAGAAAAACGTTGAACCGTTTAAGATAAAACACTGCCTCAAGTCTTTGGATCGAATGATGATCTTCTCCCATGCTCGTTTATAAAAAGCATTGGGCAATTCATTATGGGTTATCTTTTATAGCTGTTTGAAAAATCAATAGAACTAAATTTATTATTCCAATATTCTAAAGAAGGTTTGCCGTTATTTGATACGGGCCCGGCGACAGCATGTTGGGCAGATATCCCACCGCGCATGCCGGCTGCATCGTAACCGAACGGCGAAGTCGCGTTGTGTGATTAAAATAATGTAATAAGCTGGCAGATATTAACTGAAGCTGTTTTCGGCGTAGGGCAACAGTTCGTTTATTCGATTGTTGGTAAGCGCCCTTAAATCGGCATCTTTTTTTCAGTGATTAACTGCGCCACACTGCCGTTGTCTACCCTAAACACCGAGGCGCAATCATGACATCTCAACAGCGGGCCGACTATTGGCGCGAACAGATCACCACCTGGCAAGCATCCGGTCTTTCTGGCCAGGTTTTCTGTCAACAACAGCAGCTGACATATCACCAGTTTGTTTACTGGCGGCAAAAATATTGTACCGATAACCCGACTCAAGCGCGGGCCCCAGGGTTTGCCAAAGTCACCGCCGACATCACCCACGTCGACACCCCAACCGAGCTGACACTCTCATTGCCCAATGGCCTGGTGATCACCGGTCTTAATGACCGCAATGTTTCCCTGCTGGGCGCTATTCTCAGGCAACTCTGATGCGTAACCGTGACTTACGCCCGGCGCTGGCGATGCCACAGATTTTTCTTTATCGCGCACCCATCGATTTCCGCAAGCAGGTCAACGGGCTGGCGGCGCTGATAGAACAGGAATTGGGACACGATCCTTTTACCGGGGCGCTGTATGCTTTTACCAACCGCCAGCGCAATAAAATCAAATGTCTGATGTGGGAAGATAATGGTTTTGTCCTCTATTACAAGGCGCTGGCAGAGGAGAAGTTCAAATGGCCCAGTCTGGCCGATGACCTGTTACCCCTGACCGGGGAGCAGATTAACTGGCTGCTTGATGGTTACGATATCAGTCTACTCAATGGGCATAAAAAACTGCATTATGATGGCGTTAATTAGTCGAAACAGGAAGCATCAGGTGGCTGTTTTTGTTATAATTTAACCATGAAAACGCTCACTTCTCCGTCAGTCGAAAACCCCGACAACCGCAGTTTATCTGCGGTTGAATTGTTGGCATCGAACGAAGAATTGCGGCAACAACTTCAATACCGTGACTATTATATTCTCTTGTTGGAAGAAAAACTCAGGCTCAAAACAGCCCAACAGTTTGCCGCCAGCAGTGAGCGACATGCCGACCAGATTGCCTTGTTCGATGAAGCCGAACTGGAAGCGGCGCTTGAGGCCATGGAGACGCAATTACCTGAAGATGTTCCCGCTACATCATCCGCGCCAAAAAAGACAACACGCCAACGCGGTTTCTCCGATAGTCTGCTGCGTGAGCGTGTGGAGTTGTGCCTGTCCGACGAAGAAAAAACCGGTGCCCGCACCACCTTCTTCAGCAAGGTTAAAGAAGAGCTGGCGTTTATTCCCGCCCAGTTAAAAGTCATCGAATACTGGCAGGAAAAAGCGGTGTTTGACCGCGATGGCGAGGAGTTTATTGTGGCTGCCCGCCGCCCGGCCCATCCGCTGGGCAAATGTTTTGCCACCACCGCCTTGCTGGCGTATATCATCGTCGCCAAATATGCCGATGGGCTGCCGCTGTACCGCCTGGGAAACATGCTTGCCCGCAGTGGCCACCCGGTAGGCCGCACCAATATGGCCCACTGGATCATCCGGTTAGCCAAGGTATTTGCCCCGCTGCTGGCCAGGTTGCGTGACGTGCAAAACAGTAGCCGTTACCTGCAAATGGATGAATCCCGCATCCAGGTGCTGAAAGAAGAAGGCAAAACCGCCCAATCGGACAAATGGATGTGGGTGATACGCGGTGGCCCCCCCGATAAACCTTCAGTGCTGTTTGAGTATGACCCGAGCCGCTCGGGTAGCGTTCCCGTACGCCTGTTGGCGGAATTCACCGGTATTTTGCAAACCGATGGCTATGCCGGTTATGACGCGGTGTGCCGTGAAAACAATCTCGTGCGTATCGGCTGCTGGGATCATGCCCGGCGCAAATATATTGAAGCGGGCAAAGCGGTTCCCAGGAATGCCAAATCTGCCAAAGGCAAACCCACTAAAGCGGATGTGGCGCTGGGCTACATCAGTAAACTGTATGGGATCGAACGGAGCCTGCAGGGGCGCAGTGAAACGGACAAATACCTGGCCCGTCAGCAATATAGCCTGCCGTTGCTCAATGCATTCAAACTATGGCTGGAGCAGAATGTCGGCAAGATAATGAAGGGATCGCTGACCCGTCAGGCCATGGACTACACGCTCAACCACTGGGCAGAATTGATAGGTTATTGCGATCATGGGCAGGTGAACATCAGCAATGCGTTGGCGGAAAATGCCATCCGCCCGTTTGCGGTCGGTCGCAAGGCATGGCTATTTGCCAACAGTTCGCAGGGCGCCAGCGCCAGTGCGGGGTGTTATTCCTTGATCGAAACGGCGAAGGCCAATCAGTTAGAGCCGACGGCGTATATCCAGTATGTGCTGGATCACATCGGCGAAGCGGACTCGCAGGAAAAACTCGACGCGTTATTGCCCTGGAATGTGGACCTGGTCCCTTTTTTAAAAAATGTGCCGCAGTATGGATAGGGGGAGTACGTCGATTTAACGGCGCTTACGGAATAAATGGCGACGCGGCAGGTGCGGCATCGGTATTATTATTGACGTTTTTCAGCCAATAATAAAAATTACTGAGAGTAATACCCTGCTGTTCACAATAATGCTGTTTAGTTAATCCGCTGTGTTGCCCTGCATCAATATGCTGTTGCTGTTCAGTTCGGGTATGCCGCTTTATCATGATCAAATTCACGCTGGTAATGGGTGAAATAAGCATTTCATAACGGTTAACAATCAACAAGGCGAGATGCCCGATCGTTTACGTAACTTCCGTCCTACCGCGACCACCACGACCGTCTAACTGACTGATATAAAAGAATAAAAACACGATATGGGGCAGGCAAGGGAAAAGTTGGGCAGTCTAGGGATAAAACCCAATCGCTGGAAAAACAAACAATGAGGTTACCCTAAGAGAAAGAACGAATTAAACACAAATACGCTAACATGCGAAACTGGCTACTCTTTTAGCAGCGCATGCCCAGTAAAAACCGCGTTCTTCAAATCCCGACGATCACAAGATTCAATATAAGCGCGAAGCGTGCTGTCGTTAATATGTTCACATAGAGCACTCTTTAAGCCATTAATGTATTCTGTGCTATTTGCTAAATCCGCATGCCTGTCAATATCCTTTCTGACGACTAATTCATCACAAAGTTTTGGGATCAACCATTTGAGATAATCCATTCCATTACGGCGTCTGAAAGCAAAGGATACGTGTAAAGAATGTTCACCACAGGGTTCGGGTGCATGCCAATAGCCGCGGGGAATATAAAGAACATTATTTGCTTCCAGCGTTAAGTCCAAAAAGGGTATATCTGAATGCGGTGGCATAGAGTCTTTATTTTCGTCTATTGGCATATCAAGGGACTTCGAATATATTTTCCATCTTTTCTTTCCGCTAAGCTGATATACAATGACATCACTGTTGTCCCAGTGAGCGGTGAAACCTACCTCCTTACCAGAACTAAAGAAAAGGGTTGCCCCTGTTTTTTCAGAGAACAGTGTCGAAAAATCACCACAAACATCATTTATTTCTTCCCAAAGGTCTTCGCAAAAATCAATGGCTAAAGTGGTACCCTCATCAATCAGTTGAGACACTTTTGTAACATCCAAGGTATTAATAGCTTCCCCTAGAGAACCTCCCTTGCGAACAGTGTAACTTGCGGGAGGAATAAGGGTGCCCTGTCTTATCAACCGGCAACGCGGGAAAGATAATCGACGTGTATTCAACAGCTCGACTAAAGAATTTATGTTGAATAAATCAGAAAAATGCCCTATAGCGCTTCCCGAAAAAACCTCTTGCCGGTAGAAGGACTCGATGAAATTCGAAAAGGCCCTTTCACTTAACACCTTATCAATAGACCATGGTGAAATGGTATTCTTATTTAAATGCAGCTGGATACTTTCTTTCATAATAACCATCCATATCTTTATGTGATAATAAAAGTGCATTCCTGACGTTTTGAGAGAAAATCAAGAAAGGAACGATCATGACAATTAATCCTCCTGAGATAATGACGACAAGTTGTACACCGAAGTGAGTAACGGTCAAACCTGCAAGAAATACCCCTATTGGATTAAAAATTCGGGAGAGAAAAGAAGCGATAGCGCTCATTCTTACCCTAAATGTAGGTGGCGTGGCAGAAATACGCAATGTATTGAGGTTTATATTGATAAGCATAAAAGATACACCGCACACGAAAGCAAAACACAGCACTGCATAAGAATAATTTACGCTAACTATTGAAATAATAGAAAATCCAAGCAGCATAAAACCGGTAAGAATAGTATAAAAACGACCAAAAAGTTCATTGAGTAGTTTTACAAAATAACTACTCCCTGCAATAAGGCCTAATCCGAAGGCACCTTCAAATAATCCAAGGTAACTGGCTGGCAGTTTTAAGACTTGATTTATCCAGTAAGGAATGATGATTGAAAAAAACGGATACATGTTAAAATTCACAATTGCCGCAAAAATGGCAATGTAAAGCTCAGACTTAACATTAATGATGGCGACAAACCCGCTTTTAGTTTTCTTAAACCATTCTAACTTTTCACCGTTTGGCCGGGGTAAGTTAACCGGATTATCCTTTTCCAAAGAAACAACTGCCAAGTAAAACAGGGATGATAATACCGAAAAAAATAATGCTGAGAGCAGGGTGGTTTTTATACCCAAATATGACGTCATAAAAGCCGCGATAAGTGGGCCAAGGAAAATATAGATTGAATTTATTTGCGAGCGACGGGAAATTGCATCTGAGACACACTCTTTATGAACTAGATCAGGTATCGTTCCAATTATAGTTGGTTCACGGAAACAGACCAAAACACTGATTAAAATAAGAAGTGTAGTTATAATGTAGATATTGAAATGATCTAACACATTTACAATTATAATCAAAAAAATTATTAATGATATAACCCATTGGCTTGAGCATATTAGCTTCAATCTTGGGTAGTGATCACCGAATGAACTTAGGAGAGGCGATAAATATATTTCAAAGCCAACAGATAATGATATAACCAACGCAAAAGCCGTTGCCGACTTAGTCTCTTCCAGACACCACCAAGCAACAGCAATTCTCATTATGTGGCCGGTTAATAAACCAGATGTCGCGCCGCACTGAAAGAAAAAAAATGACCACCCAAGTTTTGGTTTCAAAATTATTACCTTATGCTACTCATATTAAACCCTTGGAGTGCAGACAGGTCCGCGGCGCTTATACTTATGACCCCGCCCTTAAGACTGACCGCATTCGTAAACCCTTCCTCTAATAAAAACATAACAGCCCGCCGGCTTCGTATGCCAGATTTACAATAAATAACAAGAGGTAAACTACGATCAAGGATATGTACACTTGCAGATAAGCGTGGCAAAGGGATATGCTGTCCACCCAAGGAAATGATATCTCGTTCTTCTGATTCTCTTACATCGAGCAAAACAAAATCTCGCCCCTCGGTATACCATTGCTTTAAATCAGCCGCACTTACCTCGGTTGTTATTCCCACTGAAGTAATATCACTTTGTGGATACGAGGTGGATCTTTGCCGAACTCTTTTTTTGAGTTTCAAAAGGGAGGACCTGCAGGAAAGAGCATCAAATATGAGAACTTTTCCGCTAAGCACATCTCCAATACCAGTAATCATTTTTATGACTTCATTTGCTTGTAAAGTACCAAGCACGCCTGGGAGAGTTCCAATTACGCCAGCATCATTGCAGCTTTCTCGGAACTCTTTGCTAGGTGGTTCTGGGAATAAATCACGATATCCAATATGGTTTTCTTTGTCTTCGCTATAGTGAAAAACAGAGACCTGCCCTTCAAACTGAAATATTGAGGAATACACCAAAGACTTTTTCATTTTCTCACAGGTTTCGTCAATGAGATATTTGGCATCAAAATTATCTGTACAATCAACAATTATCTCGTATTGCGAAAAAATTTCTTCAATGTTCTCTGTGCTGAGAAATTTATTGAAAATATCGATTTCAATATAGGGGTTCAAACGACTGATTCTTTCTTTGGCTTGCTGTGATTTTTCGAAACCTACGGATTTGAAGTCATAGAGAACTTGCCTAGGAAGGTTGCTCACAGTGACTTGATCTCCATCAACAATACCAATTTTCCCAACACCCGCCCCGGCTAAATACAGCATGCAAGGACTTCCGAGCCCACCCGCCCCGATGACTAATACTTTGGCCTGCTTTAACAACAATTGTTTATCTTGCGTAAAACCTGGCAATGAAAAATGGCGTGCATAAATTTCATTTTCACCTTTAGATAAATTAAGCATTTCAACCCCCGGCCACTGCTAAAATAATTTGAATCCTTGTAGCTGAAGCAATAGGTGTAGCTAAATCTTCCACCATTTCATCATCCACAAAAATATTTATAAATCCCTTGACGTTGTGGTCTGAATCAAAAATATATGTTTTCAACATAGGGTGGGTAGTAGTTAGGTCAGTCAAAGCATTACTAACAGTGTTCGCTTTTGTAGTGAAAATGGAACTGGAAGTTGAATATTGTTTAAACTGATTAGGGATCATGATTTCAGCCATGTGTTGCCTCGTAATTTTTAAGTCGATTAACCAGGTCTGTCCCAGTTTTATCCAAACAAATATCTTGTGTTAATAACTTAATACATCCCGTGAGATAATTTTTAAGATAGGAGATTCTATCTTTGCTATTCTGGGTTCTTAACTGCAGTTTTTCTTTTTCTTGAAAATAAATTAAAACTGCAGCTGCAAAGTGCCCCGCAAAAATAACGCCTCTTGCATCTTTATTCTTGGTTCCTGACGGAAGAATGAATCTTTCATCGCTTGAAACCTCATGGAAATGATGTAATTCACAAATCATACCGAGCCAAATATGGGCTAATTCGTGGATTATAACTTCTTCAAGCCATTCACTGCTTTTAAAAGCTTTTACCCCTAAATAAATTGTTTGGGGGATACAGTGATTTGTCAAACTGACGGTCTCTGGTGGGGCACTCAAGGACCTGTAGCTAACAGGCAATGAAAAGTAAATTTCCCATTGAGGCATAACAGCCTTGATAGTTTCAATTGCTTTAAACAGCTTTTCTTGATGTTCATTACTAAGCTCGCTGCTCTCAGGCACCTCAGTGTTAAGGTTTGTATTCTCAGCGTAAATTTTATAAGCAATGTCAGGATATATACATTGATTGGGTGTGAGTTTGTTTTTTGAAATATTTGACCTGTGATGAGCAGTCAGAGAAACAAGTAATTGACAGCTGAATTGCTTGTCAACCATGGGTATCCCTTTAAGCTCATCTATAATGCTTATTTTCTCGTGTTGATTCTCCATACCACCCCTTATTATTAATTTTCACACTTTGATAAAAAGCTTAATACATCTAAGTTTTTCACTCTGTAGTGTTGGAAGTTATTAACTTTTCCATTTAACGTAGACAGATCTGCTTCCGCAACATGATCAATTAGAATTTTCTTAACTGTCTTAAGAGTTCTATATCCAAACCACATATTAAAAAGGTATTGAAGTAACTCAACATAGACCTCATGGGTAATGATTTTCTCTTTCACTAAATCTTTAAGAAAGAAATCTATATGAACTAATGGTTCACTAATTGGTATGTAAGGTGCTTCATTACCATGGATGAGTGCAACATAATCATCAGGAAGATCATCATTACCGGAGAACATACGATACACTTCACCATACCCTTTCATCCCGACAGGCGCTAACTCGACAGCACGAATAGCTCCCATCGAACTTAAACCCCAGAATGTCCATCCGGCTTCGATGGCAGTTCTGATTTCAGCATGTGAAACCGCTGGGTAACTATGGTAAGTTCCGTCAACAAGTACAACGGTTCCAGGTGGATACTCTACCATCAAGTTTTCTATGTCTCCTCTCTTCGCAGGGGGCATAACTTTCATATTAGAAGGGATGTCCAATTGTATTGCGTAGGAGGATGGGCCAATGAACAGGTATGAAATCTCGTTTTTTTTAATCATTTTACATTCCTTTAGCAGAGAGGGGATTTTTATTTTTTTTAAAAGCCTCTGCAAAACGATATCCTATACGCTTCATACCGGGCTCCACATATTCTGCGTTGGGGATTATCACCCTTTGCACACTGAATGGGAAATTTTTTGGACTAAGTTCAACATGAATGCAACCATTTAGATTGTTAGTAATTAACTTTGCTTTGAGGTATTCATAAAGCTGTTCAATATTATGAAAATCAATAACGCTTTCATCTTCAGAAATGAAATTTACATATTTATTTCCCTGCGTCACTCTTTCTCTTAACCCTCCCATAACTTGCTCTTCTAAACCAGCTTCTTTATCTTTGAAATGCTTAACTCTATCGATAATGTCATCACGTCCTCCGTGGATATGTGACAATCTGCTCTGTACAGCTTCAGTAACGGCTCGGATAGCCGCAATTTCTGCAACGGGGTGTAATCCAAAACCATCCGCTATCGAGATATAAGCGCTGTTTGTTTTTTCCAATACATAGGCAGAGAAAAATGGTAAATTAAATTGGTTGATAGTTTTTCGAAGCACAAGAATCAAACCCGCTTCTTCGATTTTATGCCTTAGTACACGTATACTCTCTGGTTCTGTAGAAATATCAACTTTGAGTGACTTATCCTGAATATGATTAAAAGATTGTACATCTCTTTCTAAGACCTCACATATCCCATGAATTATCGCTTCCAGTGATGTATTACCTGAACATAAACCGTTAGTTGTGGTGCCACCGTAAATATATTTTTTTTGCGGATGCTGAAAAGGATGGAAAACTAATTCCGCTGGGATCATGACCTCAATATTATTGATGATATCATGACCTTTAACACAATAAATATCATCGTCGGAGGATATCTTCTCACCTAAACGTATCCCAAAGGAACTTAAAGAATACAGGTTGTTATAAGAGGCAAGGATATCCGCTGATTTCATTAAGTGAATTTTATCTGCATGATGAATATCATCTACCAGTGAAAACTCAATCGACTCCATATAGGCTCCGATCTTTGCTTCGTTGGGTTTTATCCCTTTGCCTGCATGAACATTAAGAGATCCCTTTGAGGCATAGGGTCTAATGCCCGCAAATACAGGGATGCCTATTTTATCTAACCAGGTGACGTTGGTTACTCTCGTAACGCCCATATCGAGAGCAATTGACTTCGCGAGTTTTAAGGAATCTTCTGCTGTTCGTGTACGAAAACTAGAACTCAGTCTAAACATTCTACCCTCCCTGATTTATCCAATTCTTGTAAGAGGGTCAAATAGTGAATCAGTGTTTAGTTCTGATCATTGCACCATTCGACCCTGGAGTTAAACCATCAGATCTTAATCGTAAGTAATCAGCTGGTTGTTGGAGTCATGTGCGTTAAACGCGCAACCTGCAGCGGTTGTCGCATCATTGGCTAAAAAGTCTTGAAGCTCTGCCGTTAACTCATCGGAAATATTGAGATTGAGAGTTTTAGTATCTTCATCTTTCATGGGTAATACCTCGTATTGTTTAGAGTGCAAAATGGCATCTGAATCGATCACTGTTTGGCATTCGAATCGATCATGATTTGGCATGCATCTCCGATCGCGGTTTGGCATCACAATCGATCACGATTTGGCACGCATCCGATCACTGATTGGCATCCTGTCGCTCACTCCGGGAATTAACTCTTTCCATCACAGTCTCCATTGCTGTTTTAAGCCAATGGAGATATCGATGTCCAAAAAGAGAAAAGCCAGGAGTTCCATGGAAACCTGTTTTAAGATCCTTCAGCTTAAGTTCGACCAGAAGCTGACCAACCGTTGCATCGCACTGACACTGAAAATCAGTGCATCAACAGTTTTTGAGGTGCTCTCCCGCTTTAAAGCCACGTCTCTCCCATGGCCCCTCCCTGAAGCAATATCCCATGATGCCCTTGAAAAGCGCATCTTCCCGGCCAAAAGTGCCTCTGCATCAGAACTGGTGATGCCTGACCTGCTTCACTTCGATACTGAGATGAGAAAGCCTGGCGTAACGCGACAGCTGCTGTGGATGGAGTACAAGGCTCAGGCCGGTGAGCTGGCGATGGGGTACTCCCACTTCTGCCGTTGCTACCGGGAGTGGAAAAAAACGCGCCGCCTCTCTATGCGCCAGGAGCACCGCGCCGGCGAAAAACTCTTTATCGACTTCTGTGGCCCGACGCTCCCCGTCATCAACCCGGATACCGGAGAAATACGCCGGGTGGCCATCTTCGTGGCCGTGATGGGGGCATCCAACTACACCTACGTTGAGGCGTGTGAAGGCCAGGACATGATGTCCTGGCTGAACGCCAACAGCCGCTGCCTGACCTTCCTGGGCGGCGTGCCGAAGCTGCTTATCCCCGATAACCTCAAAAGCGCGGTGAAAAAGGCCGATCGCTATGAGCCTGTCATCAATGACAGCTATCAGGCGCTGGCAGAGCACTACGGCACCGTTATTATCCCGACCCGCCCCTATAAGCCGAAAGACAAACCGAAAGCAGAAAACGGCGTCCTCATCGTCGAAAGATGGCTGCTTGCCCGCATCCGCAATGAAACCTTCTACACGCTCAGGGCGCTGAATACCCGCCTGCGGGAGTTGCTGACGGACATGAATAACCGGCCAATGAAAGGGTACGGCAACCAGACCCGCGCAGAGCGCTTCCGCATACTGGATGCGCCGGCACTCTCACCGCTGCCTCTGGCGACGTATGAATACACGGAGTACAAAGCGGTGAAGGTCGGCCCTGACTACCACGTTGAATATGCCCGCCACTGGTACTCGGTTCCGCACGAACTGGTCGGTCAGCGCCTGTCGCTGAAAGCAGGTCAGACGGTGGTTCAGCTCTGGCACAAGGGGCAGTGCGTGGCGCAGCATCCGCGCAGTTCGCATGAGTATAAGCACACTACCAATCCGCTGCATATGCCGGCTCAACACCGGGGGCACGGAACCTGGACACCGGAACGACTGCTCGAGATGGGATGCAGCATCGGCCCGTTCACCGGCAGGGTGGTTGACGCCATGCTGAAAGCAAAGGCTCATCCGGAGCTGGCCTACCGCGCGGTACTCGGTCTGATCGCGCTGCAGAAAAAATACGGAAAAGAGCGGCTGGAAAAAGCCAGTTGCGTCGCCTGGCACTATAACGCACCGGACAGACGCTTTATCGACAACCTGCTGCGTCACCATCGTGAGCACCAGGAGCTGCCGTTATCCCGTCAGAGCGAGCAGCACACCGTGACCTCACCTGAGCATGAAAACCTGCGCGGCCCGGGCTACTACCACTAACTGACAACCAGAGGAACCGACTGTATGAGCGATAACCTGTTAAACAAACTGACCCAACTGAAGCTCCCGGCGATGGCCGGTGGGCTGATACGCCAGCGAGAAACGCCCCAGACTTACGAGGAGCTGTCGTTCGAGGAGCGGCTGACCCTGCTGGCCGATGATGAGTTGCTGAACAGAGAAAACGGTCGTGTTGCGCGGCTGAGAAAAAGCGCCAACCTGAAGTACCAGGCAGCCCCGGAGGGGCTGCATTACCCGGTCTCACGGGGTCTGCGGGCCGAGCAGATGCGGGAACTGCTGAACGGTCACTACATCACCCACAAGAAAAGCCTGTTGATCACCGGTCCGACGGGGTGTGGAAAAAGTTGGATAGCCAATGCGCTGGGTGAGCAGGCATGCCGACAGAAACACAGCGTGCAGTACTGGCGTACGGGACGGCTACTGGAGATGCTGGCGCAGGGTCGCGTTGACGGCAGCTGGCTGAAGCACCTGAAACAGCTGCAAAAAACGCAGGTGCTCATCCTGGACGATCTGGGTCTGGAGCCACTGAGCAACGCGCAATGTAACGACCTGTTGGAGATAATCGAAGACCGCTACGGACAAAGCAGTACCATCGTGGTGAGCCAGTTCCCAGTAGACAAGTGGCACGGTCTGATGGAGAACCCGACAACGGCAGATGCGATCCTGGACAGGCTGGTGCATAACGCGCACAGACTGGCACTCCAGGGTGAGTCAATGAGGAAAAATAAACCGGGAGTGGAAAGCGACGAAAAAACAGGTTAAAAAGCAGTAGGAAAAGTTAAGTTCCCGGCTGATCGAATGGATGAGAATCGCTGATCGAACTTCGATGCCAATCCGTGATCGAATAGAGCGGAATACGCATTAGAGTAGTTTTCAAGTTGTACGCTTTATCAAAGCCATATTAGGTGTAGTGACTTAAGAACTTATAGTCAACATTAATTTAACAAATTCGCATTAAAAATTAAGTCATCCATTCCTTGGTGCTTTGTTAAGTTTATGATAAATATTATTTATTTTTTAATTTTAATTAAGTGTCGCTAGGTGTTGTTTTATCTTAAATTTGCATTCATTAACATAAGTTAAGTATTTACAGTTTCAATTAGTTGAAGCCGACTATCTTGAGATATTCGCTCTTGGGTCATTTCAGCTTAAGATTGCATGGAGGGTTAGATGATTACCCCTTGCCAAGGTTGGTGCAGGTGGTCGGTAATGTATTGAGTCAGGGTATCAATCCCCCGGCGCATATCGACCGGCTCCCGCGCCAGCCAGATGTGTTGCGGCGTTAACATAGAGACAAGGCCTGCATCACGGCGCGCAACTGAGCGGGAAGACACCTGACCGAACACCCGTTGGGGAGGTTGAGCGTCACGGTGTCGGCGTCATTATTCCCTGGCATAACCCGGCGCGCAGGAATAAATGCGGCGTGAACGGCCACGGTCGCATCATCGTGATGGTGTTTGAGCCAGTAGCCGGGTTCAAATCGTGTTGCTGGCAATAGTGCTGTTTAGTCAATCCGCTGTGTTGCCAGGCGTCGAGATGCTGTTGTCGTTCACTGTGAGAATACCGTTTTGCCATATTTTACCTCAGGTTCGTTTTATTGAATGAGGGCAACATGTGGCAGCAGAGTTCTGTTAGCAATATGAGTTCGCCGGACGCTTAGTACGCCAGGCAAGCTGGTGATAGAACTGAGGGTGAAAGTCCCTCCTGGGTAAGAACTAGCCACTCGCCCAGACCTTTAGCTATGCGCGGCAGCGGGTAACTTCTGACGTGAAGTGTTAGCGAAGGCACTCACAGGCCAGGTATTGAGCCACGTAATTAGGAGTCGGAGGTGGTGATGCTGTTAATGTTAGCGCCAGTGATATAAGACGGTAATGGGGGTGCGGATGTTTTCTTGGACGGTTTTATTGCGCGATGCCGAGTTGTCGACGGTACATTTCCGGGCTGAGTGCTCCCAGCGACAACTTGATGCGATGTTCGTTATACCATCGTATATAGGCATCAACATGCTGCATAAAGTGCTCAGGTGTCACGCCTGACCACTCATGACCATAGTACATTTCCGTTTTCAGGCGACCAAAGAACCCTTCACAAGCCGCATTATCCGGTGAACAGCCTTTACGGGACATCGAACGGATAAGACTGGCAGCATTCACACGCTTAAGCCAGCCTGGCCAGCGGTAATACCCGCCTCGATCGCTATGGATTATTGGTCGTTCGCCTGCGGTTAATGTGCTGATTGCACCATCCAGCATGGTATTCGCCAGTTCTGCATCCGGGCGTGTACCCAACGACCAGCTCACAACTTTACCATCGAAGCAGTCGATTACAGGTGACAACCATACTTTGCCTGACGGCAGCTGGAACTCCGTGATATCTGTCAGCCATTTTTGATTAGGCTGTTCCGCGTTAAAGTCTCTGGCGAGAAGATTGTCAGGTGCCGGGCCGATTTCTCCGCCGTATGAGCTGTAGCGGCGCCGACGGTTTCGACTGACCACAAGCTGTTCTTCCACCATAAGTCTGCGTACAACCTTCTCAGAGAGTCGCTGGCCTTTGTGCCGTAGCATAGCGTGCAGACGGCGATAGCCATAACAACGATAGTTACCGTTGAAGATCTCTGTTATTGCGATACGTACGGTCGCGTATTTATCTCCCGAGCGCAGAGCTGTCCGGTGGTAAAAAAAACTGCTCCGTGCAAGTTCAAGGACTCGCAGCAGCTCTGTCAACGGGTACGAGCCTCTCAGGACATCAGCGATCTGCGTCTTTTCCCTGTTTGTCAGAGTGCTGACGCTGATGCCCGGGTCTTTTTTTATGATTTCCTCCGCTTTTTTCAGGATATCGAGCTCCATCTGCTGTCGACGTATCTCCTGATTAAGTCGGTTAACTTCTTCGCGCAGAGTGTCGCGCTCTTCCGTAAGAGACGGCTTTTCATGTTTGCGCATGGACTGGTAAGCCTCATCGCCGATGATTTCATCTTTCCATTTGTACAATACCGTGCGACTGATGCCAACGTTCATGGCGATTTCTCTGGCAGGTACATGCCGTGTACAAAGCGCCATGACAGCCTGACGTTTCACCTCAGGTTCAAAAGGTGCATTTTGATTGATCGTACTGGTGAAAATAAGCCGTCTGCCGGGATGACGTTCATTAACCCAGCGAGCCAATACATCACAGCAGGGATAACCAAGAGTCCTGCTGGTAAACGCCAGGCAGCAGCCATGGTTAAGATAATGTTCAACAGCAGCCTGCTTTTGCACATCAGAGTAACGAGGCTTACGGAGTATGGATTTTGTAGCACCGTCACTCGCTTCCCATAAACGGATCCAGCGTCGTAGATTTCTTTTAGAGGGGTAACCCAGTTCACGAACTACAGGAGCCAGTTTTCTGCCGTATTTAAAGTAAAGTTCAATTGCGCGGAGCCGTTCTGCTTCGGTAAACATTATTTATCTCCTGAGAGTCCAGGAAATCGTCCGCACCCCCTTTTAACCGAACGTACCGGACAGAGATACTGGATTTTTATCTGTTCAGAACCTTGAATGAAGCGAGGGAAATCACAGAGCGCTGGCTGGCGGAATACAACAGCGAGCGGCCTCATGAATCCCTGAATAACCTGACGCCGGAAGAATACCGGCTGATGACTGAAAAACTGGAAATCTCAAAAAGTGTGTGGAACTAAAAGCGGTGTGCTTACAGGTATCGCTCAGTCCGGTTGGTGACTAGTGATGTTTGGTAATTAATCAGACGGTGCAATCAGGGCTGAGTTCCCTCAAAGGGATCTACTATTTGGCGCAGCTATTTAATGGTAATAATAATCGTTAGCCTCGGTAATAATCATTAGTGCCCATCAGTAATATTTGGGCACTATGATTATCTGGTTAGGAAAATATTATTAAATAGTTTCGCATGATAGTATTCCTCTTACATGACATGATATCCCACCAGTGTTGACTCGCATGATGAGAAGTAAAGCATCAATGCAAGAATTTATTTAGACGTCGCTAATGTATATCGATTGCTTTTGACATACATAGGGACGCCTACGAATATGACCAATAACGACAAAATACTGATTGATATTGTAATTGCGTTTAAGTATCCTTGAGACAATGTAAACGAATAGATTGCGCCAGCAAATGCTGTTCCCAACGCAAAACAGCCTTGCTGTACTGTTGCTAAAGCACTACTTGCTTCACTGGCATGATGTTTCCCAACCCGCGATAATGCAAGTCTGTAAGCGGAGGTTAACATTATCGAATTACCTAATCCTACCACGCCTGTAGCTACCCATAAATTATAAAACCTTAAGTCAAATTTAAACTTATGAAATAGATAGACTGTGCCTAAAAATCCTATAACTGTAAGAATTGCCCCTATAGAATACGATTTGACATCTCCAATCCGTTGGCTCAACGGCTTACTGAGTAATGAACCTATAAAAAACATTGTTCCGAGTGCGATAAATGTATTTCCTGATTCAAGCGGTGTGAAACCTAACTTGCTTTGTAAACATAAGGCTGTGACAAATAGATATCCAGGGTAGGCAAAGGTAACTGCCATTTCACTTACAAAACCATTTATGACCATTGGTGTTTTGAAAAGAGATGGTGGTAAAATTGCCTTGCGGCCTGCGAGTTCATGTGACTTTTCTACCTTCCATAATAAAATCCCGCAAGGCAGCGCGCCTAGCAATAACCACCATAATTCGGGCCAATGTTTCCCCAAAGATACAGGTATCATTATAAATGACAGACATAAAATAAGTAATGCAACCCCCCCCATGTCCATGTGTTGCTCTTCATCTGATTTGGTTTCGGGGATAACAAAATAACAAGCTATAAATATAATCACGCCAATAGGTATGTTAATAAAAAAAGCAATTCGCCATCCTAAGTCCCATAAGTTGGTGGAAACTAACCAGCCTCCAACAACTTGGCCAATAACGACAGAAAGACCTGCAATCGCCGTATAAAGACCTACCGCGTACCGGTGGCGCTCCCCTTCCAATGTTGTGTGGATTGTAGCTAGTATTTGCGGTAATAAAAGTGCGGCAAAAAAACCTTGGAGCAAACGTCCTGATAGCATAGAGATAATATCAGTGGCAAATCCGCAAATCGCTGATGCAATACAAAAACCTGCCGTACCAATCATAAAAAGGCGTTTTCTTCCGTACTTATCTCCTAGTCGGCCTCCTGTAGCAATTAGAGCTGCGAAGCTTAATCCGTATAGCGATACTATCAAAACAAGTCCTGTCGCATCTGTTTTTAATGCTTTACCAATTACGTCAAGTGCAACATTAACTATTGAGAAATTTATTTGAGGTAGTATCTGTCCTGCGACAAGGAGCAATACACCAAATGACGACAGTTCTTTAGTTTTACTTAACATTGAATTAATTCCACGTTGGCGATTTTTTAATGAGCTATAGTTAAGTTTGAGGTATAGAAGCATAATAATGTCTGACTGATTTTCCCCTGTTCAGGGAACACATGTTACAGTCTTTGGTATCATAGGTTATCAACCTCCGCCTTGACGATGTGATTTGGTCGACCTCATGCATGCGGACATGCATGAAAGGTACTGCTGAGCATCAATATCTCCATTTTGTCTGTACCCCGATACTTAACTGCTTTGCATTTGGAGCAGGGTAGAGCTGATGTTTTACTGAATGACTTCCCCAATACTGGTTGATCTGATAGAGATATTCTCTTTTTACTATATAATTTTTAAAAGAAAAAATTATTTTTTCACACACGTTCTTTTTATCCATGCACCAAAAAAACCTATAGTTCCTCCCTAATAGAACATGGACATTTTGACCTTTGTTTTATATCGTGCAAGTAACAGGCTAGACACGTATAAATTGTATAGGTTAATCAATGAATGAAAGTAATCTAAAGTTGGTGGGCGATTTCCTAAGAACGAAAAGAGAAAGCATATCTCCTGAAGAGATTGGCTTGGTGAAGCCAATCAGAAGCAGAACTAAAGGTTTGAGAAGGGAGGATGTGGCATATTTTTCAGGTATTAGTACAATTTGGTATAGCAAAATTGAGCGCGGCCAAGTAACTGGTATATCATCACAAGTACTCATGTCTATTTCGAGGGCTTTGCGACTTACGGAATCAGAATACGAATATATATGCAATTTAATTTCACCTCAAGCACGAACTAACAAACAACCTTGCTGTACTATATCCGAGCATACATCTCAGCTCTTATTACATCTGAATCCATTTCCCGCTCTATTAATGAACGATTATCTAGATATTGTTACATGTAATTATGCATTTAGTCTTATGGTTGGTTTTAGTTTTGATTCACTTCCAGCCAGCGAAAAAAATTACCTTTACCTAACGATTAAGAACCCTTCATGGCAAAGACTATTGTGTATCAAAGATGATGAAAAATTGGAACTGCAACTAACAAGGATGGCAGGGTTTCTTAGAGAGACTCTGGCTACGCGACCTGATGATAAAGTGCTAAAACAAAAAACTGATGATTTTAGAGAGCTATCGCATGTTTTCGATAAAGCATGGGCTGATAATACCGTATTGCACCCAGAAGAACTATCGTATATATATGATCATGCTGAGCTAGGGTTAATTTCATTAGATAAACAGTTGTGGTGGAATTTTAGTGGCGATTCCAGTAGCAGATTAAATGTTTACTACCCTCAAAATGAAGTTGATCTGCAACTTTTGAAGGCAGTAATGAATCGTGTATAGTACAGTAAATTCAATGGTTACATTTTAATGAAGAGAGCGTTCAGAATTCTGTGTCACGTTAAAAACTCTATAGCGTTATCACACTATTCAGTCGCCCTTCAAAATAAATGGCTAACCAGTCGCCCTTCAAAATAAATGGCTAACTGCGACAATGTCAAATTCCAGCTCTGGATCGGCATTGTCCATTCTCCTGTGCATTCATCAGTCCCAGATAAAGCAGTTTCAACAGGCTGTTTTCATTCGGAAAAGCGCCTTTGGTTTTGGTCAGTTTCCTGAACTGACGGTGCACCGATTCTATCGCGTTGGTTGTGTAGATCACTTTGCGTATGTTAGCCGGGTAGCGGAAGTACGCTGACAGCTACCGACCCCGGCAGGTCAGCGCTTGAGCCGCTTGCCATTTTTGCTGCGGATTTACCCATAATGCGCCATCAATACCTGGAGTATTACGCCCCCGGTTCGATGTGACGCGTTTCACTGCCAACAACTTCGCCTGATGAGACCGGGCGGTAGCTGTCAACGAAGTTGACACCCTTATTCGTTTTTTACGCTGCAGATTTTAGCCCGGTTTCTGGCTTGTCTGGATTCAACATTACTACATCTACCCGCTGCCACTGACGGCATGAGGCTGACCACCGTTCCGGTCGGGCTTTTTTAGCCATGTCATACAAGGCTTTTCGTTTTGCCAGCAGGCTTATATCTTCTCCCTGATGCCGTTGTTCTGGTGTGACATAACCGATCGCGCCATGCCGATGCTCCTTGTTATACCACCGGCTAAAGCCCTCCACCCAACGCCGGGCTTCAGCCAGATCCAGGAAGCCTGATGACGGCCACGACGGAACATATTTCAGCGTTCTGAACAGCGACTCCACATACGGATTATCGTTGCTGACTCGTGGTCGGCTGTGCGAACCCGTGATGCTCAGTTCTTCCAGTTTCGCTTTCAGCGTCTGGGATTTCATCGGCGCACCATTGTCGGCATGTAACACTAACGGATGGCGGTAACACCGTTCACGTAACACGGTGCGGTGCAGCAGCGCGGCCGCTCGCTCGCCGCTTTCCTCTTCGTGAACCTCGTAACCGACGATTTTACGGCTAAAAATATCTTCTATCAGATACAGATAAAAATAGCGGCCGCGAACCCTGGAGGCCAGCCAGGTGACGTCCCACGTCCACACTTGGCATGGCCCAACAGCCTGATAGCTGGTCGGTTTATTCACCTTCAGCGGTGCGCGGCTACGGCCACGATGATGCACTTGACCCTGCCGCCTCAGTACCCGGTAAAACGTCGATTCACTGGCCAGATAGAGGCCCTTGTCCGCCAGCCGTGGCACGATCTGCGCCGGCGGCAGGCTGGCATATTCCGGCTCATTACATACCGTGACTATCTGATGCTCTTCTTCGGCGGTCAGTTTATTGGCCGGTACCGGACGCTCTGCCGTGGGACGACGGTCTTCAGCCTGGTGATTCCAGCGCCGCCAGGTGCTCAGGCTTAACCCTACTTCCCGACAAGCGGGGATCAGACGTACACCGGCGTTCATGGCTTCACGTATCCATCGGATCAGTTGCACGCGTTCGTGAGCGGGGGTCAGTCGTCCTCGTCCGCCTCGCCGTAATACTGATTCAGTTTTTTTCTCAGGACCAACAGGGCTGCCGCCTCCGCCAGGGCCTTTTCTTTGCGCGCCAATTCACGCTCCAGCCCTTTGATTTTCTTTTGGGCCTGTTTTTGCGACTGCCGGGTATCGACTTGTGGCGTCTGGAGAAAATCCTGTTTCCACTGCGCTATTTGTTCAGGATAAAGCCCTTTGCGACGGCAGTATTCGCTCAGTTCGGCTTCACTGAGTGTCGCGGTTTCAACGATGACGGCAAAACGAGCTTCTGTCGACCAAAGGTCTGTGGTTTTGTTGGCACCGGGCACTGGTTTTCCCTCCAATTTGGCTTGGACCCGCCAATGATAAAGGGTAGCTTCCGATATCCCTTCCTGTTGTGCAAGTGCGGTGACGGTCATGTTGTAAGGAGGAAGTAATTTAGCTAATACAGCGGCCTTACGCTCTGGTGAATAACGTTTCATAACAGGCTCCGTTGCCCCATAGAGATTTTCAGTCTGGGGTGTCAACTATCCTGCCAGAGGGGGGATGGCGTACAGCCTGAAAGGTGTAGAGCCTTATCAGATGAGTTTTAAACAGTCAGCATTGTATCTGAAAAGCCAGCTGAGTCTGTTACCGGGCGTCTCACCGGGAAAAATACCGCGGATAATGGAAGAGGTAATGGCGATGGCCTCCGGACTGGTGCTGCCGGAGAGAAGAGCGCGACATTACCCCAGGGCGGTAAAAAAGAGGCCACAACGTTATCCGTTGCGGCCTCCTTTAAGCGCTTAACTGGCAAGCATTAGGCCATGTGCGGCCTTTTTTATTGCCTGAATTTTGGAATCCACATGATCACACTCTCACTGATGCTCGATACTGAATCTTGGGATATTGGGCTTGACGATAGAAATAATTTGCAAACGGTAGGCAATCCCTATGCCTGTTCTCAGGACGTTGCAACTGCCTGCTCTACGTTCACTGCCGCACAGGCAGTTGAGTCTGGCTAAGAAGAGCCACCGGAGTAACCAAATTCACCATCAATGATGTAGTGGTTCGGTAAACTCCGGTGGCTTGTTACTTACTGTACAGCGGCGAAGGCTTCCGCTACTCGTTGTACGTTATCGTGGTTGAGGCCAGCCATACAAACGCGACCGCTGGCGATCAGGTATACGCCGAACTCTTCCCGCAGGCGATCAACCTGTTCCGGGCTGAAGCCGGTATAGCTGAACATGCCACGCTGGGTCAGCAGGTAATCAAAGTTCCGTGTTGGTAGCGCTTTTTTCAGGGTATCGACCAGTGTCTGACGCATAGCAATAATACGGATGCGCATCGCTTCCACTTCCGCTTTCCACTCCGCATTCAACGTGGCGTCATTCAGCACACGGGAAACCACCTGCGCACCGAAGCTTGGTGGGCTGGAGTAGTTGCGACGAACTGTAGCTTTCAATTGACCCAATACACGCACTGCGGCTTCCTGATCTTCACAAACCACGGAAAGCCCACCAACACGTTCACCGTACAGCGAGAAGATTTTAGAGAACGAATTGCTGATCAGTGCCGGTAGTCCGGTACCTGCGATAGCGCGGATGGCGTAGGCATCGTCGTCGATGCCGTCGCCAAAGCCCTGATAGGCGATATCCAGAAACGGGATCAGTTCACGGTTGATCAGGACTTCAATGACCTGGTCCCACTGTGAATTGGTCAGGTCGGAACCGGTCGGGTTATGGCAGCACGGGTGCAACAGCACAATGCTGCGCGGCGGTAACTGTTTCAGCGCGTCGAGCATGCCATCAATGTTGACGCCCAGACTATCAGCATCAAAATAGGGATAGGTATGCACCTTGAAACCGGCACCGGAGAAAATGGCTACATGGTTTTCCCAGGTTGGATCGCTTACCCATACTTCCGACTCCGGGAAATAGCGCTTGAGGAAGTCCGCCCCGATTTTCAGTGCGCCGGAGCCGCCCAGTGTCTGGATGGTCGCGATACGTTGAGCGGTCAGTGCCGGATGGCGCTCTCCAAATAGCAGTTTCTGAATCGCATTGCGGTAAGGCTGCAAGCCTTCCATCGGCAGATAAACCGAGGCCTGTGCTGGCAGCGCCTGAAGTTGTTGCTCAGCGATGCTGACAGCCTGGAGCTGGGGAATGGTTCCTTGTTCGTCATAATACAGCCCAATACTGAGGTTAACCTTGTCAGTTCTGGGGTCCTGTTTGAACTTCTCCATCAGTGACAGGATGGGATCGCCAGCATAGGCGTCAACATGTTGGAACACGGTCTTATTCTCCTGATAATAAAAGTATCGGGTTGTGCGGTGGTTAATGGTGTGCTGCACCAGTTTTACACTGTATAACGACCCGGACGGTGGTTCATCGCGATAATCAGATTCAGAATAGTGGCACCCAGCACGGATGTTATCAGCATAGGTATGCTTACCACGAACAGCGAAGCCAGCACAATGGTTACATCTACCGCCATCTGGAATTTCCCCGCCCGAATAGCATATTTATCCTGTAAATAGAGCGCCAGAATATTTACCCCGCCCAGACTGGCTTTATGACGGAACAGTACAATAAACCCCAATCCCATGATGATATTGCCAAACAACGTAGCATAGAACGGGTTCAGATGGTCGATATGGATAAACAAGGTGTGCAGATCGGAAAACAGTGACACCAGTGCTACGGCGCAGAAGGTTTTTAGGGTGAAGTTCCATCCCATGCGGTGAATAGACAGATAATAAAATGGCAGATTTAGCAGGAAGAAGGCGATCCCGAAAGAGACGTGTGTCAGATAGTGAAGCAGGAAAGCCATTCCGGCTGTGCCGCCAGTTAATGCTCCAGACTGGCGTAATAAAATAATCCCGAAAGAGACCATCAGCGTGCCGATCAGGATTGCCAGAACATCTTCCAGAAGTGTGTGTGATAGTTTTGCAGTGGTAATAACGTTATCCATGTAAAAGCGCTCAATTCAAAAGAACACCTTTACTTTCAAGCAAAAAGCGCACCACCGCTGCTGTCGGCAATATCGGATTACGCTAATACTGAGCAGCAATAACGTTAACTTATTGAAACTATTACAGCAAAATTTGCACAAACAATGCATTTTTTGGTCTTATTTACGTTGAATATCGCGATTATTGTGCCACCAATGCACTAACTATACATTGCTGTGCACTATCGCGAAGCATACTGCCCCGAATTAGGGCAGTGTTGTGGCCACCGGTGTTGTCAATCCATTCTCTTTCAATCGATTGAGTACCACGGAGGTTTTTAGATGTGCCACGCTTCTATTCTGCGACAAAATCTGGCTGATCAGGTCGCTCAGGCCATGCAGGTCCGACACGGCGACTTTTAGCAGGTAATCTGCGTCACCCGTGGTTTTATAGGCATCGATAATGGCGTCGACATCACCGAGCATAGTATGAAAACTGTTAACACAGTCCGGCGTATGGTTGATGAGTCGGACCTCAATCAGCCCCAGCATTTCCAGCCCTACGGCATCTGGCGCCAGTCGAGCGTGATAACCAAGAATCATCTGCGCTTGTTCCAGTGCAATACGGCGGCGGGAGCATTGAGAAGCGGAAAGCCCTACCAGATCGCTTAACTCCTGATTGGTCAGCCGTCCGTTTGCCTGCAATAACCGCAGAATTTTTAGATCAAAATCATCAACGTTGTACATGCCAATAACCTGCCAAAGATGTTGTGGGGCTACAGACTAGCAGCTTTTCCCATTACCGAAAGCAGAGGTTTTACCTCGCTTAAAGCTGGGGAGGATTTTTACGGGAGATGTCGCACCATCGTGTTTCATTACTGTGCATTTATAATGGTTAATCATACTTTTACACGCATAAAATATCTCACTTGTGCACCAAATAAAGAATGTATACCCAAAATAATTCGAGTTGCAGGAAGGCGGCAAGTGAGCGAATCCCGATGAGCTTACTCAGGTAAGTGATTCGGGTGAGCGAACGCAGCCAACACACTTGCAACTTGAAGTATGACAGGTATACCCATCTATATACATGAGGTGTGAATTTATCCTGCGGTTTGAATGTTTAATTTACTCAAAATGTTAATTGTCATGGTTATGACTCTGGGGAGCCGTATTTCTGTGTGGAGGATCCCGCTCTGGCTACTGGCAATAGCGATAGGCTATTCAATCAAAAAGAAAAAAAGTACAGTGTCTGCTTTGGTAGTCAATTCGGGTAATAGTTAATCAAGGGGAAAAAATGAAAAAATGGTTGCCGCTCGTCCTGTTGACTGTCGCAGGCGGTGCCAGTGCTGCCTCGCATCTGGATCAGATCCAGAAGCAGAGTGTGTTGAAAGTATGCACTACGGGAGATTACAAGCCCTACACCTCGTTGCGTAGTGACGGAAGCTATGAAGGGATTGATATCTCAATGGCGGAATCGCTGGCGAAAAGCCTGGGAGTAAAAGTTGAGTGGGTGAAAACCAGCTGGAAAACGTTAATGCCTGATTTTCAGTCCGGTAAATGTGATATTGCCATGGGCGGGATTTCAGTCACGCTGGCGCGGCAGAAGCAGGTGTTTTTCACTAATATGCTGGATGTGGACGGTAAAATTCCGTTCGTTCGCTGTGAAGACAAGAATAAATATCAAACCATTGAGCAGCTTAATCGGCCTGCTGTTCGCTTGGTAGAACCCGCTGGTGGTACTAATGAGGCGTTTGTACACGCGTATTTGCCGAAAGCCACTCTGGCTTTGCACGATAATGTAACCATTTTTCAGCAATTGGTGGATAAGAAAGCGGACGTCATGATTACCGATGCCTCTGAAGCATTGTTCCAGCAGAAACGCTATCCGCAGTTGTGTGCGGTGAACCCTGACAAACCGTTGCAGTATGGTGAAAAAGCCTACATGTTGCCGCGTGATGATATGAGCTGGAAGCTGTATGTCGACCAGTGGCTGCATCTCGCTAAAATGACGGGGCAGTATCAGAAAATCCTCGGCCAGTGGTTGGCCAGCTCGAAATAACCCTTCTTTGCCCTGTCACGACCTCACCCGGAACGCTGTCGTATTCAGGGCGCTTTCCGGGTCCAAAACCTACAATTTTAATGTACTGATATGCGTGAGTAGTGTGATGTTTCTTACTCTTAAAATATTCAGTTATTTTGAATGACAATGGCAAATTAACCCGTTTTTAATGACCAGATAGCAGGATTATGATGCTCCACATCGAAGGCAATATCAGCCTTCATAACCAAAAAAATTGTGAGAATCTTATCATGAAAGCTATCAGAAATTTTGTTGCAGTTATCGCCTTGTCTACCATTTCTTTCGGCACCTTCGCTGCTACAGAAGTGCAGAGCACACAAGGCCAGAGTATGGGTACCGTATCCGCCACTGGTTTTAGTCTGGATGATCTACAGTCGCAGTTGGCAGAGAAAGCCAATGCCGCTGGCGCGAAGTCTTTCCGTATTATCTCGACCAATGGTGGGAACCAACTACGTGGTGTAGCGGAGCTGTATAACTGATGCCATTTTTGGCATGGAAAGGTACTTGTAGAAAGATACGCGTTCCTGAACCGGGGAACGCGTCATGCAGTTTTACTGCTGCTTTTCCATGGACAGCTGGCGCGATATGGCAGAAATCCGCATGGTGTTCATGGTGTTATGCGGCTTCTGCTTCGTTTTTCAGCTTATTCGTCAACGTATTCCAGTTGAATACGGGAGGTCAGGCGAGTAATCAGTTCATAGGCGCTGATGCCGTTAAAGGCAGCAACTTTTTCCACCGGTAGATTTTTCCCCCACAGAATCACCTCATCACCAACGTTGTCCTGCGCCTCCGGTCCCAGGTCGACCGAAATCATGTCCATCGAAACCCGGCCTACTAACGGCACCTCACGACCATTGACCCACACCGGCGTCCCACTTTTAGCACCACGCGGATAGCCGTCACCATAGCCCATGGCCACCACACCCAGTTTTGTATTGCGTGGGCTACTCCAGGTACTGCCATAACCGACAGGTTCTCCGGCCTGGTGGTCACGTACTGCAATAAGATGTGAAGTCAGTGTCATGGCGGGCTGCAAATTCCATCGGCTGGCATCGCCGGTGTCCAAAGGGGAAACACCATACAGAATAATGCCAGGACGGATCTGATCACGGTGAGCTTGCGGCCACAACAAAATGCCGCCAGATGCCGCAATGGATTGTGCTCCCGGTTTGTCTTTGGTGAATGCATCAAAACAGCTGAGTTGGCGCGCTGTGGTATCCAGTTCTGGTTCATCAGCCCGGCAAAAATGGCTCATGATATTTACCGGTTGCACCACATTGTGGCAATGGACGAGCCGTTGGTAGAATGCTTCCGCCTGTTCCGGTAGCACACCGAGACGATGCATGCCGGTATCCAGTTTCATCCATACTTTTAATGGGCGTGAGAGCGAAGCTTGTTCCAATGCTGCCAGTTGTTCCACGCTGTGGATAGCGGTTTCCAACTGGTATTCGGCCAGCAGCGGCACATCGTTGGCAGAGAAAAAGCCTTCCAGCAGTAGGATCGGTTTAGTGATTCCTCCGGCACGTAATGCCAGTGCTTCACTGAGACGGGAGACGCCATAACCGTCAGCGTCGTTGAAAATGCGGGCGGCTTCCAGTGCGCCGTGCCCATAGGCATTGGCTTTTACAACGGCTATCAGACGGCTTTGTGGCACCATCTGGCGAATTAATTGCAGGTTGTGTTGTAAAGCACGGCGATTAATGACGGCGGTTGCCGTTTTCATTCTGCATCCTTAGCGAATTAGTCATCATATTGTGGGCCAGCGTAATTATCGAAACGCGACCACTGCCCGTTAAAGGTCAAGCGCACAGTACCAATAGGGCCGTTACGCTGTTTCCCTAAAATAATTTCGGCGATACCTTTCATATCACTGCTTTCATGATAAACCTCGTCACGGTAGATAAACATAATCAGGTCGGCGTCTTGCTCGATGGAGCCGGATTCACGCAGGTCTGAGTTTATCGGACGTTTATCGGCGCGCTGTTCCAGCCCGCGATTGAGCTGCGACAGCGCCACTACCGGGACTTGCAATTCTTTTGCCAACGCTTTGAGTGAACGGGAAATTTCTGCAATTTCCAGTGTGCGGTTATCTGACAGCGCTGGCACCCGCATCAATTGCAGGTAGTCGATCATAATTAGACTCAGGCCGTCGTGTTCGCGGAATACCCGACGGGCGCGGGAGCGAACTTCAGTTGGCGTCAGGCCGGATGAATCATCAATGTACATGTTGCGTTTTTCCAGCAGCAATCCCATGGTGCTGGAAATTCGTGCCCAGTCTTCATCATCCAACTGACCGGTACGGATGCGGGTTTGATCGACGTGGGACAGCGACGCCAGCATACGCATCATTATCTGCTCGCCGGGCATTTCCAGACTGAAGATCAGCACCGGTTTGTCCTGCGTCATGGCGGCATTTTCACACAGGTTCATGGCAAAGGTGGTTTTCCCCATTGAAGGGCGGGCGGCAATGATGATCAGATCGGATTTTTGCAGACCGGCGGTTTTTTTATCCAGATCCTGATAGCCGCTGGATACACCGGTAACGCCATCATGTGGGCGTTGATATAACTGCTCGATACGCGAGACGGTGTTTTCCAGAATACGATCAATGCTTTTCGGTCCATCATCTTTACTGGCCCGGTTTTCTGCGATCTGAAACACGCGGGATTCGGCCAGATCCAGCAAATCTTCACTGCTGCGGCCTTGTGGATCGTAACCGGCATCGGCAATTTCATTGGCCACGGCGATCATCTCCCGCACTACTGCACGTTCACGCACGATATCGGCATATGCACCGATATTCGCCGCGCTGGGCGTGTTTTTCGCCAACTCAGCCAGATAAGCAAAACTACCTGCCGATTCCAGTTCACCTTTCTGTTCCAGGGATTCGGAAAGGGTAATCAGGTCAATAGGCTTGTTCATCTCCAGCAGGCGCTGCATTTCGCTGAAAATCAGGCGGTGAGCCCGGTTGAAAAAGTCATTGGTGGATACGCGTTCGGATACGTTGTCCCAGCGCTCGTTATCGAGCATCAAGCCCCCCAACACCGACTGCTCCGCTTCCAGCGAATGAGGGGGGAGTTTTAACCCTTCTACCTGACGATCGCGGGGTCCTGTCGATTTATTGGTCGGTCTTTTTTCTGCCATTGAGCGCATTCTTTACTGGTTGATTTACCTTAAGAGAGAAGCGCATTGTATATCTGAAAAGCAGGAATGACACGTTCTGGCTGTCATGGTAAATAAGCGAAAGCAGATATAACGAGGAGAAGACATGACTAAGCATATTCAATTCAGCACTCATGGTGGGCCAGAGGTGTTGGAATATGTAGATTTCATTCCCCATGATCCCACGCTGAATGAGGTCCAGGTGGAGAACCGGGCTATCGGGATCAATTTTATTGATACTTATTTCAGGTCCGGTCTGTATTCACCGTCGTCGCTGCCTTCTGGACTCGGAACAGAAGCCGCAGGGGTCGTCATCAAAGTGGGAGCCAATGTCAGAAATGTTAAAGTTGGTGACCGGGTTGTCTATGCGCAGTCTATGCTCGGTGCTTATAGTGAAATACATAATGTACCGGAAGATAAGATCGCCATTCTGCCAGATGCCATCAGCTTTGAGCAGGCTGCGGCCTCTTTCCTCAAAGGGCTGACAGTTTATTATCTGTTGCGCCAGACTTATGAAATCAAATCTGGTGAGCTGTTTCTGTTCCATGCTGCCGCAGGTGGTGTCGGCCTGATAGCTTGTCAGTGGGCGAAGGCCCTTGGCGCGAAGTTGATTGGTACGGTGAGTTCAGAGCAGAAAGCCGTGTTGGCGCAGCAGGCTGGTGCCTGGGCCACCATTAATTACCGTACGGAAGATATTGTTCATCGAGTGCTGGAACTGACAGATGAACAGAAAGTCAGTGTGGTTTATGACTCGGTAGGAAAAGACACCTGGGAGACATCACTGGATTGTCTGAAGCGCCGTGGTCTGATGGTGAGTTTTGGCAATACTTCCGGGCCGGTAACCGGTGTTAATCTGGGGATTCTGAACCAGAAAGGGTCGTTGTATGTCACCCGACCTTCGTTGTTTAGCTATATCACTAACCGTACCGAACTGGTGCAGGCCAGTAGTGAATTGTTTTCCATGGTGGCCAGTGGCGCGATTAAGGTTGATGTGGCAGATAAGCAAAAGTTTGCGTTGGCGGATGCCCAAGCGGCTCACCGGGCGCTGGAAGGCAGTCAAACCTCGGGTTCCAGTTTGTTGATTCCAGGGCTATAACCGGATTATCAGAAAGAAAAACGCCTCCATAAAAGGAGGCGTTTTTCTACAGCGGTAATTCCATCGAACCGTATTGTAGGATACAGCGGAATGGTGCCATGGACGATGTCACTGAGTGACTATTATTGATTCCCTGACACCGATGAAATTGGTATTAGTGCGCATACAAGCGCAATGCAACACTCACCAGCAGCTAATGTGCCGCACATCCTAACAACAGTGATAAGCGAAAAATATCTGTTGGCGCACAGTTTTGCATGAAAATAGTGTGCATCAGCGCTTAACACGCCGTTTTTACGCTGTTGTCAGCGGTAATAGCGTGTCGGTTTCTTTTGATAATAACGCCATATCCACACTACTAGTACGGCCAATAACAGCCAGGGAAGCAGTTTGATTGCCATAATAAACAGCCCGCCCAGTAGCATAAAAAACGTAGCAACCACCAGCGCGGCGATGACACCCAACAGTGACACACCGGTCACCATCAGCATAATAAAGAAACCAATAACGAAGAAAATATCAAACATGGCCTGCTCCTGTGGTAACGATTCTGGATTTGATTGACCATCAATCATCTCAGTGGCCGCTATATAGGAATAACAAGATCTGTGCCAAGAATATATCGCAGACAACCTATTGATTTAGCTGTATTAGCAAAAATATCAGGTTTGATGGCGTGGCCTAATACGCTAACTATTAGTCTTTTACACCTGGTTATGTTCTACCAATGACAGTGCTTTTTCAACTACGGCGATGCCAGCACCTGGTTTATGGACCTGTTCACTCAGATAACGACGCCAGCGACGAGCACCGGGTATCCCCTGAAACAACCCCAGCATATGTCGGGTGATATGACCCAGACTGGTTCCCTGTGTCAGCTCTCGTTCGATATAGGGATACATGGTTTCGACCACGGCAAAGGGACTTGGTGTGTGATCGATACCAAACAGCTGCTGGTCAACCTGTGCCAACATACCTGGATTTTGATATGCCTCGCGTCCGATCATCACGCCATCCACATGTTGCAGATGGATTTTGGCCTCTTCCAGCGTTTTGATACCGCCGTTAATCGCGATGGTCAGCGCTGGAAAATCTCGCTTCAGCTGATAAACCCGAGAGTAATCCAGCGGTGGTATTTCCCGGTTTTCTTTCGGGCTGAGACCGGAAAGCCAGGCTTTGCGAGCATGTACGATAAACGAATTGCAACCACCACGTTCTGTCACTGTGTGAATAAAATCACACAGGAAAGCGTAGCTATCCTGATCATCAATACCGATACGGGTTTTGACGGTGACAGGAATGTTGACCTGATCGCGCATTGCCTGCACACCATCCGCTACCAGCGCTGCTTCCGCCATCAGGCAGGCGCCAAAACGGCCGTTCTGTACTCTATCTGACGGGCAACCGACGTTCAGGTTGATCTCATCGTAGCCGCGTTGTTCCGCCAACGCGGCACACTGCGCCAGTGCGGCCGGATCGCTGCCCCCGAGTTGCAGAGCCAGTGGATGTTCTTCTTCGCTGTAAGTCAGATAGTCGCCTTTGCCGTAGATAATGGCGCCGGTGGTTACCATCTCGGTATATAACAGCGCTTGGTGGCTCAATAGGCGGTGAAAATAGCGGCAGTGGCGATCTGTCCAGTCAAGCATCGGTGCGACCGAGAAGCGACAAGATGGGTGCATAACTAAATTCTCTATTTTTTCAGTGCATTAGCCGCTTTTGCGTTTAGACGTATTTAGGGATGTTTCTGCATATTTTGCCCTATTTTGACGTCGCATGTCCCTTGGGGGACATTTTTTTGGGGACATGCGATCAGGCACAAAAATGTAAGGACGCAGAATTATACAGGTCATAGTGAATTGCTTCAAATTTGAGCAAAATTCCGGCGGAACAAACACCTCAAAGCGAATGGTTCGTTTTACCGGGATGCTTACACTTGGACAATACCTGTATCGTCAATTTTAAGCATGTAGCCTCCTTGGCCTATAACGCCTTAAACAAGCGGTAGTTTTAAATAAGACATTGCATCATAGATGTCCTGTATCGGATCCATTCTAATTTCAGAATCGATGACATCGACCGATAGACCAAATTCATCACAAAGTTTCTCAACTGAGTTCTTGAACCATGGGTCAGAATGCGGTGATACAACTATTTTATCTACTAAAGTTTCTAGTTCTACACCTAGTAATACTCCAGTTTCATTATTGACGCAGCACTTAGACAAATCCACGTTAGAATTCCAAGCCACAACTCTAAACTCTTTTTCAAAAGTGAATGGTTTTGATTTAGACATGAAAGGAGACATAGGATCGCTATAGAAACTATCATCAATATGGCTAATGTAATTCACTTCGCTAAACTCTATTTTATCGAATGAGTTACTGGAAGCTACAGAGTCCTTTAATTTTTCGATTGTTGTAAAAACACAAACTGAGTTTTTGTCACTGCCATATATTTTCCACATGGCCGAGCATTCATGCGATGATTGATGCCAACAACTAACGTATAGCCACTGTCTACAGATTGGAAATAGTTGCTCAACTTTATCACATGGGTATGTGCCAAATGGAGTTTCGAATTTTCTCTCACGAAGCTCGCTCTGAGCGTTATTTGCTTTACTCAATCTTAGCTTTCTCTCATCAGAGCTTTCGTAACATTTTGGCCTGCAGCCATTAACTGCAATATCAATTGTTGCCTGAGCATTAGACATTTTGAAAAAATCAGCGACTGTTAATCCGCCTTCCAACGCGTCTTCAAATGCCGCCATCTTTGCCAAATAAATAGACTTAGTTTGCATCAGACTAACAAACTTGGGCAGATCCATATACCTCTGAAGAATCATCAAAATTACCCCTGTTCCGATGATTGCTTATAACGCACCAAACAGAGGCGCTAATATACTTATGAGCGCAGCGAACACAGTCAGCGTTTTTTGGCATCCTCTGCCTTGGTTTTGTTTGGTTTGTTAAGCATGAAACACTCTGATCTTACCATTATCGGTAAAACAAAGAGCTTGATCAAAAGCTATTTTTCTATGCAAGTAATGGGGGTGATCTTTAGTGGACTGCCCCAAAACCGTGGACAGATTCTGTCCTCACGATGAGGCCCGTTCAAAGGCCTCGGGACTGACCCCGCCAAGGTGGCTGTGTCCGCTCGGTAAGACGCTCAGATAAAAACATTGCATCAACTAAGCTAAGTAAGCCTACAAAGCAGCCCGCGAATTTCGCGGGCTTTTAAGTTATCAATAAACCACTTAATACATGTAATAACTGTCTACTTAATAGATTGAATATCCACAAGTGGACACTTATACTACGAATAAGTGTATTTCACGCACAGATAAAAACTATGCTACAAACCACAGCGGTTCAGCGTTTAAGTGAACTAGACCAGCAAGGGCGCTATGTATTTAGCCAGCGCGATCTGGAAAAAATCTTTCCTGAAGATAGCAAACGGACCCTGCATGCCGGGCTTGAGCGTTTGGTACGACAGAACATTCTGGAAAGGGCTGCCCGTGGCGTCTACCTCTTCGCTTTGTCACATCATAAAAAAGGTCCAGACACTCTGGAACTGATTGCTAAAACTCTGCGGCGTGGTGAATACAATTATGTCAGCCTGGAATCTGCGCTCTCCAGTTATGGCGTGATTTCGCAAATCCCGATGGACAGGCTGACCGTGATGACGACAGGGCGCAAAGGTGAATACAAAACTCACTATGGCACCATTGAATTCACTCATACCAAGCGGCCGGTCAGTGAAATTATTCAGAGTTTCATTTCCATCAATCGGCCACTGAGGATGGCCACAAAGCAAGCGGCCTGGCGTGACCAAAAACGGGTTGGCCGGAATACTCATCTGGTCCAAAAGGAAATGCTGAATGAAGATTGACCCGGCTGATTTTAATGCACTGGTGGCAAAGGCAATGCAGCAGGCTGAAGTTGCCGCCATGCGACCTGTGATTGAAAAAGAGTTACTGCACTACGATATTTTGTATTGTCTTGATCAGGCAGGTTTGCTGAATGAGTTGGTGTTTCAAGGCGGAACCTCGTTACGGCTTTGTCATGGCGGCAACCGCTTCAGCGAAGATCTGGATTTTGCCGGTGGTGTCGATTTTTCTTCTGCCAGGCTGGCAGAGATGAAAACCTGTATCGAAGGCTACATTGGCAAGCGTTATGGCCTGGAAGTCACGGTGAAAGAGCCTGCATCGCTGAAAGAAGAAAAAGAGTACGCCGAACTTCGGATTGATAAATGGCAAATTAATATCACCACAGCCCCCGGCCAGAAGGATATGCCGAGGCAAAAAATTAAGCTTGAAGTGGCGAATGTGCCCGCTTACACCAAAGAAGCTTTGCCCCTTCGGAACAACTATGACTTTTTACCTGATGGTTACGAAGACACTCTGGTGTTTACCGAAACACTGGACGAAGTGATGGCGGATAAGCTGATTTCACTGCCTGCGACTCAACGTTACATTCGGCATCGTGATTTATGGGATTTGGTCTGGCTGCAGCAGCAGAACGCCAAGCTTAAGCCTGAGCTCATCCGTTTGAAACTGGCTGACTACAAAATTCCTGACTACCAACAACTGCTGGAAAGCCGGATTGCTTCGCTGGATGAAATTGTGGCAAGTGCAGCATTTCATAATGAGATGAAACGTTTTCTACCAACCAATGTGTATGACCGGACTTTGGGACAGGACAAATTTAAGTCCTTTATGCTGGGCACTTTGAAAAAAATGCTGACGGAGTTACATACACAGTTTTTCAACAGTTCAACCCCAGAACCTGAATTCAAACTTTAAGCTGCAGTGAATAGATAAAAAAAGAACAAAAAACAGACAAAAACGACAAAAATTTAAGACACCTGCCCCATATCTGCCCCATGACAAGCTCAACCCTTGCCAAATAAGGGCTGCAGCCAAGATCTCACCAGTCAAGCATCGGTGCGACGCTGAAGCGGCCACGCCAGAATGACGGCGACACAACGGTGGATTCCGAGGTCTGCTGGGGCGCTGATGCGGTTGATGGCTTACTCATAAACGATGCTGACTCACTGCCGGAGAGAGAGAAATAAGGGACGTAATATAACGTGATTTAATGATTTTTGGGATTGATATATCAATACTGTGACCGATAGCTGCTCGGTCTGGTTTACTGCGTTTTATCGGGCTGATTTCGGCATCACGCGCCATACGGTTGGTCGTCGGGATTATTCCTGATTATCTCGTTTGGCTTCAACATCAATATACAACGCATCGTAGCGCCAGTATTCGCAGTCACAATCAATGATTCTGTCGTATTGATCGCGGTTGATACGGGTAATAAACAAGGACGGGCTGCCGGGGGCCATTTTCAGTGTCGGCGCGGCAATGGTGGGTAGTGGTGTGGGGAGCATGATAAAACGTACCCGACCATAGCGAATGCCGTAATGAGACCAGTAATAATTGGTTAGGGATTGTGTCAGATCGGCTTGTAGTAAATCGGGGAAATAGGCCGGATTGAGGTAGTGTTCCACGTATAACACGGCACGTCCGTTGATGCGCCGCAACCGTCTGATGCGGTAGATTTCCGTCCCTTCCTGTATCTCCAGATGCTGGCTGATTGACGCGCTGGCGGCGACGAGATTGGCATCCAGCACTTCCGTTTCTGCGACCCGCCCCTGTTTTTCCGCCATCTCATGAAAATGACTTTTATGCAGCGGGTTATAGCTCAGACGTGGTGGTGAAAGAAACCAGCCACGTCGGAGTTCACGGTAGACGATGCCCTGTGATTCCATCATGGTCAGCGCCTCACGCAATGTAATTCGCGTGGTGGAAAATTGTTCACTCAATGTGCGTTCCGAGGGCAGTCGAGCCGTAGTAAATTCTCCCCGGCGAATACGTTCAGTCAGGGCATCACAAATCTGAGTGACAGCAGTGGATTGCATTTTCATCGCGGTAAAGCCTTAACGTAGTGCGACCTGCACCATAGCAGGGATTATCGGGAAATCAAATCTACCGAATCTTTAATGTTCATCGTGATGAAATATAACCGTCGCACAACTGTCATGTAATTTTCACACTATTGTGGTGAATTGGCGTGGTTATTGCTGGACTAGACCAGAGTACGTCAACCCTCCCATTATCTGGAGTATCATGATGAGAAAATTATTGTCTTCCGTACTAATCAGTACGGCGTTGCTTTCCTCGTATTCTGCCATGGCGGCGGATAATTTGTCTGCGCTGGAAAAAGCGGCCCGAGCGGAAGGACAGGTTAACAGCGTCGGTATGCCGGACAGCTGGGCCAATTGGAAAGAGACCTGGAATGATTTATCAACCAAATACGGGTTGAAACACAGTGATACCGATATGTCTTCCGCAGAAGAGATCGCCAAGTTTATCGCGGAGAAAAACAATGCCAGTGCAGACATCGGCGACGTTGGCGTAGCGTTTGGGCCGATAGCGGTACAGAAGGGCATCACCCAACCGTATAAACCCAGCACCTGGAGTCAGATACCGGCCTGGGCCAAGGATAAAGACGGAAACTGGGCTGTGGCCTACACCGGTTCTATCGCTTTCATCATCGACAAACAGCAGGTGAAGAATATTCCACACAGCTGGGCCGATCTGTTGAAAGGCAAATACACGGTCAACATTGGTGATGTGGGGGCAGCTTCCCAAGCGGCGAACGGCGTTCTGGCAGCCAATTATGCGCTGGGTGGTAATGAATCCAACCTCAAGCCAGCACTGGCTTTCTTTGCCAAACTGGCCAAAGAAGGACGTCTGGGTTTAGCCAATCCGGGGCTTGCCAATATCGAAAAAGGGGAAGTGCAGGTTGGCGTGATATGGGACTTTAATGCGCTGAACTACCGAGACAAGATTGATAAAAGCCGTTTTGAAGTGCTGATCCCGTCTGATGGTTCGGTTATTTCCGGTTATACCACGATTATCAACAAGTATGCCAAACACCCGAATGCCGCCAAACTGACCCGTGAATATATCTTCTCTGATGCTGGTCAAATCAATCTGGCCCGTGGTTATGCTCGCCCGATTCGTGCCAAGTACATAACGTTGCCTGAAGATGTGAAAGCCAAATTGTTGCCGGATGCGGAATACAAGAATGTACATCCAGTGATGAATGCTGCCGCATGGGAGAAGAGCGTCAAAGCGTTGCCGCGTCAGTGGCAGGAAAATGTCATCATCAATATGAAACAGTAAGTCCGTAAATAGCGTAGTAAGTCGTAAAACGGAGCAAGTGGATGAGAACGATTCTGGTGGTGCTGGACGGACTGGCTTTTCAAGTGGCACGCGACGCCATGGGGTATATGCAGGCCGAGTGTGCGGCGGGGCGCGGTCAGTTGTATCAGCTTGAATGTGAGCTACCGTCGCTGTCCCGTCCGTTGTATGAATGCATCATGACGGGCAGGACGCCCGTCGAGAGCGGCATTGTACACAACGGGATTTCCCGGTTAACCCACGGGCGCAGTATTTTCCATTATGCCCGGGATGCCGGATTAACCACGGCGGCGGCGGCCTATCATTGGGTCAGCGAACTGTATAATCGCGCGCCGTTTGACGCCGTGCGCGATCGTCATACAGAAGATCTATCGCTGCCGATACAGTACGGCCACTTTTACCATGACGACAGCTATCCAGATTCGCATCTGTTTGAGGATGCAGAAAGTCTACTGCGCCGTTATCAGCCGGATTTTCTGCTGATCCATCCGATGAATATTGACGATGCCGGTCATCGGCATGGGTTGTCATCGCCGCAGTACCGTAACAAGGCACGAATGGCCGATGGTTATCTATCGCACTGGATGCCACGTTGGTTGGCGGAAGGGTATCAGGTACTGGTGACGTCGGATCATGGTATGAATGACGATCACAGCCATGGTGGTAGGTTGCCACAGGAGTGTGAAGTGCCGTTGTATGTGTTCGGCCGTGGATTTTCGTTGCGAGCCGATGCCGCGCCACAACAGACTGAATTATGCGGCGTAGTGTGCCAACTGCTGGGTGTGCCGCATGACAAACCCTGGTGCCGGGAGCTTCTCAGCATCAGTACGGAGAGGGTGATGGTGTGAAAAAAAGTTGGCTGAGTGGGTTGATCCTGTTGCCTTTTTTTGTCGTATTTGCCGCCTTTCAGATAGCGCCGCTGGTATGGATTACCATTAACAGTTTTTACAGCGACGTGAATGAAGCCTGGGGGCTGGCAAATTACGTTGATATTTTAACGTCGCCATTTTATCTACAGGCGATCCGTTTTTCGCTCGAAATTTCCTTTTGGTCGAGTGTCTATGGTCTGATCATCGCGCTGATTGGCGGTTATTCGTTGCGCCAGCTCGGTGCTGGTAGATTGCACCGGTTTGTCATGTCATTTGCCAATATGACCAGTAACTTTTCCGGTGTTCCGCTGGCGTTTGCCTTTGTGATTATGCTGGGGCTGAACGGTTTCTTGTCACTGTTGTTGAAACAATATGGTTTGCTGGGTGGATTCAACCTTTATTCACGCAGTGGCCTGATCATGATTTACACCTACTTTCAGATCCCGCTTGGTGTATTGCTGTTGTATCCAGCGTTTGATGGCCTGAAAAGCGAGTGGCAGGAATCCGCAGCGCTGTTAGGGGCCAGCCGAGGGCGTTACTGGCTGCATATCGGTGTACCGGTGCTGACGCCGGCCTTACTTGGTACTTTTGTGATTCTGTTTGCTAACGCCTTAGGTGCCTATGCCACCATTTATGCGCTGACCAGCGGCAACTTTAACGTGGTGCCGATCCGTATTGCTGCGCTGGTATCCGGCGACATCTCACTCGATCCTAATATGGGCAGTGCACTTTCCATATTACTGGTGGCACTGATGACTCTTATTACTGTGATTCACCAATGGCTGCTGCGACGGAGTTATACCCATGTCGCCAAGTAATGGTTTTTCCGGAGGCAACCATGTTCTGTTCTGAAAAGCGTTATCACCAGTTGGTGGTGTGGCTGCTATTGTTGATACTGATGTTGCCGCTGTTGGCAACATTGGGTTATGCATTGGCGACCGAGTGGGGGGCGCGTATTTTGCCGCAGGGCCTGACCCTGAAATGGTTCATTGCACTGTGGAGTGATCCGCGTTTTCTGGCGGCACTCGGTCATTCATTACTGATTTGCTTCGGTTCGCTGCTGTTTTCGCTGGTGTTGGTGCTGCCAACGATGTTTGTCATTGCTTATGCCTTTCCGCAGTTGAATGCCTTGATGAATGTGTTAATTCTGTTGCCATTTGCTGTGCCCCCGGTGGTTTCCTCTGTCGGGTTATTGCAACTGTACGCCACCGAACCGTTGGCAATCACCGGTACGCCATGGATCCTTATCGGTTGTTATTTCACTATTGCCCTGCCGTTTATCTACCGGACCATCGCCAATAATATGCAGGCGATTAACCTACAAGAGTTACTGGATGCCGCGCACTTACTCGGTGCCAGTACCTGGCAGGCGGCGCTGTTGGTGGTATTGCCCAATCTGCGTAAAGGCGTGGTGATTGCCGTGCTGTTGTCTTTCTCATTTCTGATCGGAGAGTTTGTTCTCGCCAATATGCTGGTGGGAACCAACTATGAGACGTTGCAGGTCTATCTCTACAATAAGCGTGACGATAACGCGCACTTTACCAGTGCGTTGGTGATCTCCTATTTTCTGGTGGTGCTACTGATCACCTGGTTGGCCAATTATCTGAACAAAGGGAAAAGCTGAAGATGGCATACCTTGATGTAAAAAATCTCAATAAACACTATGGCCAGGTACAAGTCTTCCATGAGATCAATTTTTCTGCCGATGAGGGAGAATTTGTCACCCTGCTGGGACCGAGTGGATGTGGCAAATCGACTTTATTACGCTGTCTGGCGGGCTTGACCCCGGTGGATAGTGGACAGATTTTGTTGCAGGGGCAGGATATTGTGCCGCTGACTCCGCAGCGGCGGGGGATCGGCATGGTCTTTCAAAACTACGCGCTATTTCCGAATATGACGGTGGCCGGCAATGTGGCTTTCGGCCTGAAAATGCAAAAGCTCGCAGCGGAAGAGATCCGCGAGCGCGTAGCGGAAGTTTTGGCGCTGGTGGAACTCAGTGACTACGCCACTCGTTATCCGCATCAATTGTCGGGCGGGCAATCGCAGCGTGTGGCGCTGGCCCGTTCACTGGTGACGCGTCCACGTCTGCTGCTGCTGGATGAGCCTTTATCAGCGCTGGATGCCCGTATCCGTCGCCATCTGCGTGAACAGATTCGTCGCATTCAACAAGAGCTGAATCTGACCGCCATTTTCGTCACTCACGATCAGGAAGAAGCGCTGACCATGTCAGATCGTATCGTGTTGATCAATAAAGGTGAAATTGTGCAGCATGGTAATGCCGAAACCCTGTACACCCAGCCGGCCAACCTGTTTGCCGCCGGTTTTATCGGTAGCTACAACCTGCTGAGCGCCGAACAGGCAATGACCCTGACCGGGCAAACCTTCAGCCATCAGGTGGCGTTGCGCCCGGAATCCATTTATCCCTGTTCCCCTGAGCAGGGGTTGGCCGGGGATATCATTGGCCATAGCCTGTTGGGTAATGTGATCCGCTATCGTGTGCGGGTAAAAGGGATTGAGCTGCTGGTGGATGTGCTGAATCGCTCGGTTGACGATCTGTATCCGGATGGCAGCCGCATCGGTTTACAGATCGATACCGCGGTACTGCGGGAAGTTGCCTAGCTTTTATCGGCGCGTCGACGCTATGCGCCGATAATCTGTTGCAAGCGAGCCGGGAACGCCTGTGCCACATCGTGTAATTGGGTAATAAAACGATCCACCAGTGCCGATGCAGGACGATGGTTCGGGCGTATCAGGCTCACGGTAAAAGGGACATCAATGCTGAATGGTCGTACGACGACATCGGCTGATGCGGTGGCGTAATCCACCGCGGTTAGTGGATTGACGATCGACACTCCAATGCCCGCCCGCACCATCGAACAGACAGATGCCGCGCTGTGGGTTTCCAGCACCAGCCTGCGTGCGATGCCTGCCTCCTGAAACAGTTTATCCAGCAACTGACGATAGCTATCGGTGCTGGATAGACTGATAAACGGTTGGTTATTGAAATCATCCGGCGTCAGTATGGTTTTTCCTGCCAGCGGATGGCGTGCCGGCAGTACGCAGACTTCATTCAACTGCATCAGCGTTTGCCGCTCGGTTCCGGCGGGAGTCACGGTATTTTCCGTCAACCCCAGGTCATGTCGCTGGGCTGAAAGCCACTCCTCCAGCAACGGGGACTCCTGTGGAATGATATGCAGATTCAGCATCGGGTAGCAGGCGAGTAATGGCTGACAAACGTCAGGTAACAGTGATTGTGAAAATACCGGCAGACAGGCCACCGATAAGTGCGCCTGTTGAAAGCGGCGGATATCCTGTGCGGCACTGACGATACGCTCCAGCCCGTAATAAGATCGCTGTACCTCTTCAAATAGCTGCAATCCCTGTGCGGTAGGGTGCAGGCGACCGCGTACCCGCTCAAACAGTTGCATCTGTATCAGACGCTCAAAACGTGCCAGTTCCCGGCTGACCGTCGGTTGCGAGGTATTCAGCAACGTGGCGGCTTCTGTCAGGTTGCCGGTGGTCATTACCGCATGAAAAATTTCGATATGTCGCAGGGAAATGTCAGCCATAAACCTGTCTCGATGGATAACGTCAACCTATATCATAGATGAATAGACTCTGTGTAAAAGGATATTTGTTTACCTTCCGGGGACTCTTCACAATATTCTTCATTCCATCGTTTATTTTTCAGGTAACAGAAATCATGCCACACGATCTCAATGACACTACCCAGGCGCTGAATGCGCAAAGCCTGCGTACATTACCGGCCCGCTTTGGCTGCCCGGTCTGGGCCTATGATGCGCAAACCATCATCGACCGTATCGGACAATTACGTCAGTTCGATACTATCCGTTTCGCACAGAAAGCCTGTTCCAACACCCATATTCTGCGTCTGATGCGTCAACAGGGCGTTAAAGTGGATTCTGTGTCGCTGGGGGAAATCGAGCGTGCGCTGGTGGCAGGATTTGTGCCGGGCACTGACGCCCATGAGATTGTGTTTACTGCCGACCTGCTGGATAGCCCGACGTTACAGCGCGTAGCCGAACTGAACATTCCAGTCAATGCCGGATCAGTGGATATGCTGAGCCAGCTTGGCAACGTGTCGCCGGGGCATCCGGTATGGCTGCGGGTTAATCCCGGCTTTGGTCACGGGCACAGCCAGAAAACCAATACGGGTGGTGAAAACAGCAAGCATGGCATCTGGCATGCCGATTTACCGCTGGCGCTGGCGGAAATTGAACGTTACTCGCTCCGGCTGGTTGGTATTCATATGCATATCGGTTCCGGTGTGGATTATGGGCATCTGGAGCAGGTCTGTGATGCCATGGTGCGTCAGGTGATCGATTTTGGGCAGGATCTTGATGCCATTTCCGCCGGCGGCGGTTTGTCTATCCCGTATCGTTACGGTGAAGAGGCCATTGATACCCGGCATTATTTTGGGTTGTGGTATCAGGCGCGGGAGAAGATTGCCACGCATCTGGGGCACCCGGTTACGCTGGAAATCGAACCAGGTCGTTTTCTGGTGGCGGAATCCGGTGTGCTGGTTGCTGAAGTCCGGGCGGTAAAATCGATGGGGAGCCGCCATTTTGTGTTGGTAGATGCTGGCTTTAATGACCTGATGCGCCCGTCGATGTACGGTAGCTATCACCATATTACATTGTTGCCCGGAGATGGCCGTGATATCAGCGATAGCGCGACATGGCGTGATAGCGTGGTCGCCGGTCCGTTGTGTGAGTCCGGCGACGTGTTTACCCAACAAGCGGGCGGTGGTGTGGAAACGATCGCTCTACCGGCGGCGCAGGTGGGGGATTATCTGGTCTTCCATGATACCGGTGCCTACGGCGCGTCAATGTCCTCCAATTACAATAGCCGTCCACTGCTGCCGGAGGTGCTGTTTGAAAACGGTGAGCCACGGCTGATCCGTCGTCGCCAAACGTTGGAGGAACTGCTGGCGCTGGAACAACTCTAGGTAAGTGATTTGAATGCTGTTTGCAGCGGCCCCAAAGGGGGAGGCCCGGAAACGGGCCTCAGCCAACACCGCTGCATCTTGAAAGATGCCGCGTATCCCGGTGCTATGCACTTTTTCCGTCTGCGCGGTGTCACCTTATGGGAGTGGCTGCTCCTCCGGTAACAGCGAGTTGCGCATTTCCCAGCCACGCAGTTTGCCAGGATTGAGTAACCCATCAGGATCAAAAGCCTTTTTAACCGCGACAACCTCCGGTCGAATAATGCCTTGCTTGCCGTCTTCAACCTGTAATACGTGCGGGTTATTAATTTTTACCCCGTGATCGCGGAATATCTGCATTATCTCATTCAGGCGAATCTCGCTGGAATAACGGACTAACGGCAGGCCACTACAGGTGATGTTACCGTCGTTGTCACGCAGGAATTCAATATGCGATATAACTTCATCGCCAAATAAATGCGCCACCTCGACAATTTGCTGCATATAACTCGCGGGTGCAAAGGCGGTTTGTAAATAGGTGAAGGTTGGTTCGACTTTCAGCGCGTGCAGTGTGGTGTGGTTCCAGCAATACTCCATCAGCGACGAGTGGGTCGCACGCGCGTTATCTGCCGACTGGCGCACGGCATTCTGCCCGGCATACTGCGCTAACAACTCATCACATAACGGCTCACTCTCCTGCGCCATGATACTGATTACCGCATGCTGCCCAGCCTGGTAATGGCGGCGCAAATGGGTAAAGTAGGCGGGGATTGGCGCGGCAAACAACGCCAGCTCGCGTTTGACCAATCCCGGCGAGCGGGCCAGTGCATCGGCGTAATTCAGCGCAGCGGTGAAGTCGTCGAACATGTCCAACCGTTCAATCCAGTTGTGGATGGGCGCCAGCGCCAGCTCAATCTCAAGAATAATGCCGTTGGTGCCATAGGTGTGGTGCAACAGCAGTGCCTGCGGTGCCGGGATTGTCAGTACGCGCGGTTCAGCTTCCATGGTCATGACCTTTATGCTCAGCACATTGCCGGGCGCGGCCAGCGGGCCGTAATTGATGGAGCCGATACCGCCAAAGCCGCCGCAGTAAAGCCCGCCTAGGCTGGCCAGCCGATAGGTGGATGGCATACAGCGTAGCTCCCAACCCGCAGGGCGGCTCAAGGCTTCGATATCCGCCAAACGAATGCCGGCCTGGGCGCGTACCACGCCGTCGCCAAATGAGCACACCTGATTAAATAAGGTCATGTCTACCATAATGCCGCCTTCTAACGGCACCAACTGGCCATAGTTACCGGTACCGCCGCCACGCAGCATCAACGGCAGTTGCTGCTGCACACAAGCAGCAACCAGCAGGCGCAGTTCTTCTTCATTACGTGGGCGCACCACGGCATCCGCTTGTTTGTCTTCCAGTTGTTGTTTTAGCACTGGACTGAACCAGTGAAAGTCGCGCGACAAGCGTTTGACCTTTGCTGTCGCCCGCGTCCACTCCAGCATGGGTAACGCCTGGTGGATCAGGGTGACGGCGATCTGGCGTTGTTCATAATCCATATCATCAGTACCTATAATAAGTCAGTTGGCCACTCAGGCGGTTAATTGGACTGCACCACTTCGCTTTCATGCCAGGCGCTGAGCGCGCGACGCGATATCCAGGACATCACCCCAAACAGCATGATGCCCGCCAGCGAGATCAACAGTAAGGCAGCGAACATCAGCGGAATATTCAATTGATAGCCAGCCTGCAAGATTTGATAGGCCAGCCCGGTGTCGCTGCCACCAGTACCGGCGACAAACTCCGCCACCACTGCGCCGATTAGCGACAGGCCGCTGGAAATACGCAGCGCGCCGAAGAAGTAGGGGAGTGCCGAGGGGATACGTAAACGCAGTAGGATCTGCAATCGGCTGGCATGGTTCAGTTTGAAATAACTCAATAGACCGGGCGAGACGCTACGTAGTCCCTGAGTGGTGTTGGAAATGATGGGGAACACCGCCATCAGCGTAGAGCACACCACCAACGATAGCGTGGTGTCTTTCACCCAAATAATAATCAATGGCGCGATGGCGACGATCGGCGTCACTTGCAGGAACACAATGTAAGGGAATAGCGCAGTTTCAATAAAGCGGCTCTGCACCAGCAGAAATGCCACGCTGGCACCAATCAGAATCGACAACGCGAACGAAATCAGGGTGATTTTCAGGGTGAATAGCAGCGACAGCATCAGTGATGCCAGATTGTTCCACAGGCTTTGCACCATCACCAGTGGCGACGGCACCAAAAACGTCGGGATGTTGAACCAACTGACCCAACCTTGCCACAGGAAAACCACCAGTATGGCGACCAGTAGTGGGTAAAACACCTGGCGGAAACGTTGATTGTTCATCAGCGGGGAAAATTTTCGCGTTTTCATGTTATTACTCCATACCAGATTGGCTGGCCTGCAACAGACTGTCCTGCAACTGTTGCGCATAGTGTGAAAACTGCGGGCTGACACGGAAGCGGTCAGTGCGTGGGAAAGGCTCATTGATGGCGATGTTTTCCACTACCCGACCTGGGCGGGCCGCCATCATGATCACGCGCTGGGAAAGAAACACCGCTTCGTGGATAGAATGGGTGACAAATACCACCGTTAGATCCTGTTCTCGCCATAGGTGCAGTAAATCACTGTCCAATTTGTTGCGGGTGATTTCATCCAGTGCGCCGAAGGGTTCGTCCATCAGCAGTAGCTTGGGGCGGGTGACCAGGCCGCGAGCAATAGACACTCGCATTTGCATGCCGCCGGAAAGCTCACGTGGCAGTACGTGGGCAAATCGGCCCAGTCCCACCAGTTCCAGCGCTTCACTGACGCGGGTGTCGGCTTCAGCACGCGGGACGCCAGCCAGATCCAATGACAACCGCACATTGTTATGCACATTGCTCCACGGCATCAGTGTGGCTTCCTGAAACACGAACGAAAGCGGTAGCCGCATTTTTTCGCGGCTGTCACGTCGCCACAGCACCAGCTTGCCATCACTCGGTTCCACCAGTCCGGCAATCATTTTCAGTAGTGTGCTTTTGCCACAGCCGGAAGGCCCTAACAGGGTGACAAACTCACCCTGATTGATGGTGAGATTTACGGGTAGCAGTGCCCTGGTGCCGTTGCTGTAGATTTTTTCCGCTGACAGAATCTCGATAGCTGGCGCGGTAGGGGGGCGGATATCTCTCATCACGGTCAGTTTGGCTATCTGGCTCATGGCATAACCCGCGCGTTTTTGATCAGGGCGAGGGTGTAACTCTGAGCAAAAGGTACTTTGTTCGCGTCGATCAGTTTATTTTTCACCAACATGTCCCAGGTCTTTTTCAAACGCGGTTCGGTAATGGTTCCAATGCCGCCGGTCTGGGCGTCGCCGCCGGTCACCAACTGGTATTTCTTCATTTGTGACAGACTGAATGCCAACTGGGCGGCGCTGATACTTGGGTTATTTTTATGGATCAGCACATTTCCTGCGGTTGGGTCTTGCAGATACGATTTCCAGCCCTGCATCGAGGCTTTCACGAACGCCGCCAGCACCGCCGGGCGTTTTTGTACGGTGCTCGCCATGCAGATGATCGAGTTGCCGTATGGCGGGTAGCCCCAGTCGCTCAGCGGATAAACGTGGAATGGCTTGCCGCCTTTGGCCACTGCAAAGGGTTCAGAGGTGATGTAGCCCTGTTGCACCAGATTGTTGTCCGCCAGAAACGGCTGCACGCTGAAGGTGTAAGGGCGGATACGGGCGTTGGCTAACCCCAGCTCGCTCTTGGCCCACGGCCAGAAAGAAGTGTATGCCTCGGTGGCCAGCAGAAAGGTTTTGTCTTTTAGCGCCTGTGGATTTTTCACGGCGTCATGGGTAATAAACACCGTTGGCGAATGCTGGAACACGGTGGCGATGGTCATGGCATGTACACCCGCTTGCCAGGACTCCAGCGCCTGACCATTGTCGCCAAGGACACAATCGGCCTGACCGGCAGCCATCAGTTGCATCACGTTGACCTGCGGCCCTCCCATTTTGATGGTGACATCAAGCCCGGCGGCTTTGTAGCGACCGTTGGCCTGGGCATCGTAAAAGCCACCGTGTTCGGCCTGCGCGTACCAGTTAGTGAGAAAGGTCAGTTTTTCCGCCGCCATGCTGGAAGAAGCGACGGTGAACAGTAACAGGCTTAGCAGCTTGCCATAAGGCAAAAGTCTTGTTTTCATCGTAAGTATTCCTGTTATTCAGTGGCAAAAGGAGACGATGGTGGCGTCACGCGCGATTGCACAAAACCGTGCCAGTGATGTTTACCCCAGCTTGGTTCGTTGCGTACTACCCATTCCATCTGATGGACTTCGGTTATGGCTTGCGCCCAACTGTCGGCCAGTGAGTCAAGAATCGCCTGGCCTTGTTCAGCGGTAGCGTCGGTTGGGTCACCAATCACGCCGCTGGGGCTGAAGTCGTATGATGCCCAGGCAGCGGCCGGACGGCCGCTGGACAGTGTTGGGCAGGGAAATACGGGCGGATAACTGGCCACCGCCTGTTCCATATGTACGTATTCTGGTGCCAGTGCCAGCATCAGGGCGGTTTCGCCATGACCGGCGTGCATCGCCAACTGTTGTTCTCTGACGCTCAGGAATTGGTCGGCCGCATTCGGTACCCGGAATACATCATGGGCTATCAGCACCATGTCGCCGTGTCGCAGTCGCAGTTCGCGCCCAGCCATTTGCAACACCTGCGGCTGGCCGCCGTGACCGTTGATCATCAGCAATTTGCGAAAGCCGGCACGGTAAAGGGATTCACCGATCTCAAGCACGGTTTGCAGTAAGGTATCGCCGCTCAGGGTGAGGGTGCCGGGAAAGTGCAGGTGTTCGTCGGATTTGCCGTAAGTGATAGGTGGGATACCAAACGCCGGTACACTTTCCGGTAAACGAGCCAGTGCATGCCCCGCCACGCCGGAGGCGATCACGCTGTCCACCGCACAAGGCAGGTGCGGGCCGTGCTGCTCAATGGCGCCAGTCGGTAAAATGATAACGGTGTTGGCCTTGTCCGGTAGCGCAGCAATTGCGGGCCAGCTCAGAAAAGGAAGAAAACGTGATGCGGGAATATAGCCGTTTATCATAATTTGCCTCATCGTCAGGAATTATTGTGGTAGCCAGGCAGTGGCTTCGACTTCAATCAGCACCTCGTTGCCGGGCAGCATTTCACTGACCTGCACCACCGTAGAAACTGGCGGTTGCTGCGGATAGAACAGCTTTCTTACCCGGCTGTAATACGGAAAGTGATCCAGATTGCGGAAATATTGCACCAGTTTGAACACGTCGCTCATTTGCCCACCGGCGGACTCAATGGTCTGACGGATGCTCTCCAGCACATACCAGCTCTGCGCCAGGATTGGCCCCTCTTTGGCATCAGTGGAAAACTCACCGGTTTCACCCAACAGGCGGCGCGCTTCTGGTGGAATATCCTGATAGCCGCGTACGATAAGCGAGCGCTGTGGATTGACCGGGATAATGCCGGAAAGAAAGATAAAATCGCCGGCGCGATGCCAGGCGGCATAGTGGGCGAGCGGTTTGCCCGCGCCATCGTCAAGCATCATGAGCGAGTTCCTTGTTCCACGTCCGTTGATGAGTGATGGCGCCACGGCGTATTACTATGCGGGCGGCACTGTTCAATGGCCAGGTGCCAATATCACTGTCGGGGAAGATAACCATATCGGCCGGGTTGCCTGCCGCCAGCGGTGACCCCGTCGGGCCAGCACCAGTCAGTGAATGACGATCACAGATCAGCCGTGATTGCTGGTCGAAAATCTGGTCAAGCTGGGCGGCGAATAGACTGCATATCAGTGTATCCACCGGGTCATAGCTGCCGGTTGGGCAGAAGGCATCCTGCACATTGTCACAGCCGAGCAATACCGGTACACCAGCGTCCTGGGCTTCTTTCAACAGTGTGATGCCGCGCTGGCGCGGCGTGCGGCCAGTGACGGCATCCTGCAACAGCAGATTGGTCATTGGCAGGGCGATCAATGTGACGCGCGATGCCGCTAATGCGGCAAGTACCCATTGCGCCTGTTCTTCGTCGCCAGCCGCCAGGGCGCAGCCGTGGCTACAGCAGATGTGTCCGGGGAAATCGTGCTCGGTCAGGTAGTGAGCCAGCCATACCAGGCCGTTTGCTGTCGGCGACAATTCTTCATCAATGTGCAAGTCCAGGTTTAATCGCCAGCGCGCTGCGCTGCGCATCAGATTAGTCATCGCCGCTTCATCCCAGTTAGATGAGTGGATGAATGCGCCGAGCAGCCCCTGTTCATTGCTGTCTGCGACTTGACGGGCTATTGTTTCAGCCACTGCGATATCGGCAAATAGCGGCAGCGGCACCAGTGCTACGCGCTCCAGTGTGCAATCGTGTTGATCCAACGCAGCGATTTCCAGCCAGGCGGTGGGTGGCGTGGCAGTAAACCAGTCGATATGGGTGCGCAGATGGCTGATACCGCTGGCCACCGCCCGCGCCAGGCCTTGTGCGGCGCGCTGGTGAATATCTTGCGGACTCCAGTGGCGACGGTCTTGATGCATGGCGTCGATGGCGGCCAACAACCCCGGTCCTGCCGGTCGGCTGCGTTGCCGGGTAAACGTTTTGTCCAGGTGTGCATGGGGTTCAATCATTCCGGGTAACACCAATGCGCCGCCGAGATCCCACAAGCCATCCGTAGGCTGATGACCTGGAATCAGTGCAGCAATGTGGCCAGCGCTGAACAGGATGTTGCCGTTAAGCGGTTCCCCGGTTTGTTGTGGCCAACTGGCGGGTAATGCCCAAGCCGGTAGCCGCGCATTACAGAGGCCGTTCAGCGGTACAGGTGGGCGTGACATAGACATGGTGAGACTCCGTGTTGACATTATAGGTCCAGAACCAGAACCGGGCTTTTGCCCGGGAACAACACCGTGCGAATTGCTTAAACAGGATTATCAACACGCTGGACTCGTCTTGAAACGAAAGTTCCCGTTGTCATGAAGGCTACGTTATTGTTATATGATTGTTGCGTCCATTGCTTTGATTCGCACGTCTTGTTGCAAAAAAGAGAGCACCCAACCCATGTTTGCCTTCTCCCGGTTTTTGTTGTATTTCACTGAAGTGGCCCGTCAGGGCTCGTTTCGTAAGGCATCGGAAACGTTGCATGTCGCGGCGTCGTCCATTGACAGACAGATACTGCGCGTGGAGGAGGAGCTGGAAATGCCATTGTTTGAACGGCATCCAGCTGGCCTGCGTCTGACCGCTGCCGGTGAATTGCTGCTCAACGCCGCCAATAATTGGAAAAAGGATTTTAGTCGGGTGCGGGATCAACTCGATGACTTGCGCGGATTACGGCGCGGACATGTGCGCATCGCGACCATTGATGCCATCAACCGGGGGTTTTTCTCGTCGATGCTGAAGAAAATCCACCTGGAATACCCGAATGTCTCATTCACCCTCACCACCATGAACAATATCGATATCCAGCAGGCGTTGATTTCTGGCGATGTGGACTTCGGTATCATGCTCAATCCGCAAAGCTCGAAAGCGTTGCAGGTACAGTCATTCGCTGAAATCAATTTAGGGATCGTGGTGCCACAAGGCCACCCACTGGCGGGACGTGACCGTATTCGTTTCAATCAATGCCTGGACTATCCGTTTATCATTCCCTCCGCACCGTTGATGCTGGCCGAACCAGTGCAGGCATTGTTGAATATTAACGGCGGCAGCGTTAACGAAGTGGGTATTTCCAACAATATCCATATGATTCGCTCGTTGATCAAAGAACAGATTGGCATCGGTATTCTGTGTTGGTTGGACATTATGGACGAGGTACAGCGTGGAGAACTGATGTTCATTCCGCTTAGCGATCCGCAGTTAAAGCCGTTTACTTTGTCACTGTGTGTGGCACCGGCGCGGCAGTTATCGATCGCCGCGTCGATGATGCTCAAGCGACTGGAAATGTTGTTCAGCCAATTGCAGACCGAGAGCCAGTAAACGGAATAAATTGCACCGGTTTGGTGCGGATTGCGCTGTATTGAATCAATCGTTGCAGCTGGCGAAACGGAAATCACTGAAAAAGACGGGGCGGCAGAGCCTGTCACAGATTGGCATCATTTTTGTATCATCCAGTGTGAGTAGAAGCGGTCAGCACAGATATCGGTGCGGGACATTGCTCAGCAATCATTTTCCGGTTCATGACATGAGCTGATTTGAGAGGCTGAGCCATCTTTACCCGGCCTCTCCGACAGCAACAAGGAGAGGCGCAATGAAGGTCATATCACGTATTACTCTGTCATGCTATATGCTGAGCGCGCTTGCGCTTGGCGCTGTTTCCCCGGCCGTTCAGGCCAATGAAAAACTGGTACTGCTGACGTCCTGGTATGCCCAGGCCGAGCAGGGCGGTTACTATCAGGCACTGGCTACCGGGATTTACCGACGCTACGGTCTGGATGTCAGCATCCAGTCGGGCGGGCCACAGGTCAATGGCATGCAACTGCTGCTGGCAAAACGCGCCGATGTGATCATTGGCTATGATTTACAACTGTTGCAAACAGTTGAACGTGGATTCCAGGCTGTAGCGATCGCCGCCCCATTCCAGTTCGACCCTCAAGGCTTGCTGATCCACACGGGGGTAACCTCCCTGGGAGATCTCAAAGGCAAAACCATTCTGGTGTCCAGTTCAGGCCAATCGACCTGGTGGCCGTGGCTGAAAGCACGTTACTCATTGAGTGATGCACAGACTCGTCCCTACACCTTCAACATTCAGCCATTTGTGGCCGACGAGAATATTGCCCAGCAGGCTTATGCCAGCTCGGAGGTTTTCCAGGCACACAAAGCCGGAGTGAAAGCCAACTTCTTCCTGTTTGCCAAGTATGGTTATCCGCCTTACGGCGGCATTCTGATCACCCGGCCGGATGTGATTGCTCGTAACCGCGACGCGATGGCTAAATTCGTGCGCGCCTCCATGGAGGGCTGGGTGAGCTACCTGAAGGATCCGACGCCGGGAAATATGTTGATCAAAAAAGAGAATCCAAACATGGGGGATGATCTGCTGGCGTGGGGGGTGGCGCAAATCAAAAAGTATCACTTGATTGACGGTGGCGACGCGGCTACCCAGGGCTGGGGAACGATGACCGAAGAGCGTTGGCAGAAAACGCGTGATTTCATGGTCAATGCCAAATTGCTGAAAGCCGACACCCATTGGCGACAGGCTTACACCACCCAGTTTATTCAGGATCTGCATGTTAAGCCCTGAGATCCATGCTGCAAGAGGAGTCTGCTGCCGTGTCACTATTGATTAAAAATGCCTACGCCATTCTCACCGGTTTGCCGGGGGAGGCGGGACGTCACACCGGGCCGGATATTCGTGTCGTTGATGGTGTGATCGACGCTATTGGCGTATTGACGCCATTGCCGGAGGAGCCGCTGATTGATGCCCGTGATTGTGTTGTGTACCCGGCATGGGTCAACACGCACCATCACCTGTTTCAGTCGTTGCTGAAGGGAGAACCACAAGGATTGAACCAGAGCCTGACCGCCTGGTTGAGCGCCACGCCGTACCGCTTTCGTGCCGTTTTCGATGAGCAGACGTTCCGTCTGGCGGTACGCATTGGCTTGATTGAGCTATTGCGCTCGGGCTGTGCCACGGTTGCCGACCATAACTATCTGTATTGGCCGGATATGCCGTTCGATACGTCAGAGATCGTGTTTAGTGAAGGGGCGGCGCTGGGGATGCGCATCGTGTTGTGTCGGGGGGGGTGCCACCCAGACACGGGTGTTGGAGCAAGATTTGCCGATCGCGCTGCGCCCGGAGAGTATCGACAACTATATAGCGGATATTGAACGGCTGGTGAAACGTTACCACGATCCGCGGCCAGAGGCGCTGCGCAAGGTAGTAATGGCACCGACCACCGTGTTGCACTCGGCACCGCCGTCGCAATTGCGCGAGATGGCGCGGGTGGCGCGCCGGTTGGGTATCCGCTTACACAGCCATCTGTCGGAAACCGTGGATTATCTGGATGCGGCGCGGGCCAGGTTTGCCATGACGCCAGTGCAGTTCTGCGCTGAACACGAGTGGCTGGGGGATGATGTATGGTTTGCCCATCTGGTGAAATTGTTGCCGGAAGAGATCGCTTTGCTGGGGAAAACCCGAACCGGCATTGCCCATTGTCCGCAGAGCAATGGGCGTCTGGGCAGCGGTATTGCCGATTTGGTAGCGCTGGAACAGGCAGGCGTGCCGATTTCACTCGGGGTTGATGGCGCAGCGTCTAATGAAGCGGCAGACATGCAGAGCGAAGCGCATGCCGCATGGTTGTTGCAGCGCGCGCGAAAAGGCATGCAGGCGCAGCCACGCTACGCGGGTGGCACCTTCGAGGGGGGTGCTGACGCCGTCACCATCGAGGATGTGGTGCGTTGGGGCAGCGCAGGCGGCGCGCAGATCCTTGGGTTGACGCGTAGCGGCACTCTTCAACCTGGCATGTTGGCTGACATTGCCATCTACCGGCTGGACGATCCGCGTTACTTTGGTCTGCACGATATGGCGATTGGTCCGGTGGCCTGTGGTGGTCGTGCAGTGCTCAAAGCGTTAATGATCAATGGCCGGCTTATCGTTGAAGATGACACCGTACCTGGCATCGATCTGGGCGCTATGCGTCAAGAGGCGTTGTCGGCTGTCCGCACACTGAAACGGCGTGTGGGCTTGTAACCTGAGAGAAAAAGAACAGGATAATCATGATGACCCAATCCAATAAGGCTCAACGCTATACGTTGCAGGAACTGGAAAAAGAAGCACTGATGGGTGACATCGGCCAGGAAACCTTTGCCCGTGAAGTGCGCTGTATTGATTTATCTGATTTTGATTGCCGTAAAAGCGAAATCGCCGACCAGCTATGGCGGGCAGCTGTTGAGATCGGCTTCTTCCAGGTGAGTAATCACGGCATTGATTTGATAGACATCCGCCACGCTTTTGATATGACGGAACGGTTCTTCGCGTTGCCCGAAACCGTCAAGGCACAGTATCCGCTGGCCCACAATGCTGGCTGGGAAAGTCGAGCGCAAGTACGCCCTTCTACCCGTACCCCGGATCAAAAAGAGTCTTATCAGATAACGCGTCCACTGATGGATGGCTTGTGGCCGAGTGAGCAGGTGTTGCCGCAGTTCCAACACACCATGTTGGCATTCGAATCACGTTGCTGGCAGTTGGGTATGAAACTGCTTTCCTGTTTTGCTCTCAAACTGGGCTTCCCTGAGCATTTTTTCCAGCAGGCCCACAACCCGAGCCATGCTGACTACCAGAGCACCTTACGCATGCTGCACTATTATGCGACTGACCCGGAGCAGGTTACTCAGCCGGGGCAATGGCGTGCCGGGGCGCATACCGATTTTGACTGCCTGACGCTGTTGTTTCAACGTCCGGGGCAGGGTGGATTGCAGGTTTGTCCGGGTAAAGACAGAGAAAGCCAGCAGTGGACCAGCATTGAGCCGAGTGAAGCGGTGATCACCTGCAATATCGGCGATATGTTGATGCGCTGGAGTGATGATCAACTGCCGTCGAATTTCCATCGGGTGAGGAACCCGACGCCGGACGAGTATCAAGGCCCTCGTTACAGCCTGGCGTTTTTCTGCCAGGCCAATAAAACAGTGGAAATTGTTGGGCCGGGCGGGAAATATCCGGCGATCCGCGCCGATGCATATCTTCAGCAACGTATTCAGGCTAACTTTGCTACAGGATAGCGACAGACGTTCCCTTGCCACGTTTTTATGGCGCTCTGGCGGATCGGCTATCAGGTCTATCGGTCACGAGTAAGGTATTGCTTATTGATTCGATACAGACAACGGATTAGTGACGGGCATCACGTTATTGTATTTTAGCTCCCATGCCAAACACATGAGACAAATGAGGAAATACTAATGTCCGTTATCAATACCCAGGTTAAACCGTTTAAAAATCAGGCGTTCAAAGCAGGTCAGTTTATTGAAGTCACTGAAAAAGATATTGAAGGCAAATGGAGTGTGTTCTTCTTCTATCCGGCTGACTTTACATTTGTCTGCCCAACCGAATTGGGTGACGTAGCAGATTATTACGATGAATTCCAGAAGATCGGGGTTGATATCTATTCTGTGTCCACCGATACCCACTTTACCCATAAAGCGTGGCACGGCAGTTCTGATACCATCGCCAAAATCAAATACGCCATGATCGGCGATCCGACGGGTCAACTGACGCGCAATTTTGAAAACCTGCGTGAAGCAGAGGGTTTAGCTGACCGTGGTACTTTCATCGTTGATCCGCAGGGCATTATTCAGGCAGTGGAAATCACCGCGGAAGGTATTGGCCGTGACGCTTCTGATCTGTTGCGCAAAATAAAAGCGGCTCAGTATGTCGCCGCTCATCCTGGTGAAGTGTGCCCGGCAAAATGGCAGGAAGGTGATGCCACATTGGCGCCGTCTTTGGATCTGGTTGGCAAAATCTGAATAAGCCAGCGTGGTTGAAAGACTGATTTTACTATCGGGTGCTCAGCACCCGATTTTTTCCTCCAATGCCAGGAACCCTCTATGCTCGACAATAACATGCAGATCCAGTTGAAAGCCTATCTGGAAAAATTAACCAAACCGGTTGAGATAGTGGCGACGCTAGATGATTCGGTTAAATCTTCTGAAGTCCGGCAACTGCTGATCGAAATTGCCGAACTATCTGAAAAAGTCAGCTTTTTTGAAAACAATGAACTGCCGGTACGCAAGCCTTCATTTCTGATCACCAATCCGGGATTGGCGACCGGGCCTCGCTTTGCCGGTGCCCCGATGGGACATGAGTTCACTTCACTGGTGTTGGCGCTGTTGCAGACGGGAGGACATCCGTCAAAAGAGACGCAAGAACTGCTCGACCAGATTCGCTATCTGGACGGTAAATTCCATTTCGAAACCTATTATTCGTTGACCTGTCACAACTGTCCTGATGTGGTGCAGGCACTGAATTTAATGTCCATCCTGAATCCAAATATTACCCATACCGCAATTGATGGCGGCGTGTTCCAGGATGAGATCAAAGAACGCAATATTATGGGCGTACCCACGGTATTTCTGAACGGCGAGCACTTCGGTCAGGGACGCATGAGTCTGGGGGAAATTGTCGGCAAGATTGATACCGGCGCCAGCGATAAACTGGTTGAAAAACTCAACAATCGCCCGATTTATGATGTGTTGGTTGTCGGTAGCGGCCCGGCGGGGGCGGCAGCGGCGGTGTATGCCGCCCGTAAAGGGATCCGTACCGGATTGATGGGAGAACGTTTCGGTGGGCAGATTCTCGATACCGTAGATATTGAAAATTATATCTCGGTACCGAAAACTGAAGGCGCCAAATTGGCCACTGCGCTGAAAAGTCATGTCGATGACTATGACGTGGATATTATTGATCTACAAAGCGCGCAGAAACTGGTGCCAGCCAGTGAACCCGGCATGCCGCATCAGATTGAAACCGTATCTGGCGCGGTACTGCGATCCCGCAGCATTATCATCGCTACCGGCGCCCGCTGGCGGAACATGAATGTGCCCGGTGAAGATCAGTATCGTACCCATGGGGTAACCTACTGTCCGCATTGTGATGGCCCCTTGTTCAAAGGTAAACACGTGGCCGTGATCGGCGGCGGTAACTCCGGCGTTGAAGCCGCTATCGATCTGGCGGGGGTAGTGAAACACGTGACGCTACTGGAGTTTGCGCCGGAACTGAAAGCGGACTCTGTGCTACAGGATAAACTGCGTAGCTTGCCAAATGTGGATGTCATCATGAATGCGCAGACGACAGAAGTGCTGGGGGACGGACAAAAAGTCATCGGACTGGCGTATCAGGATCGCGTTAGCAGCAGTATTCATAAGCTGGCGCTGGAAGGGATCTTTGTGCAGATCGGCCTGTTACCCAACACCAACTGGCTGGGTAGTACCGTGGCGCGTAACCGCATCGGTGAAATTGAGATTGATGTCAAATGCGAAACCAGTGTGAAAGGGATCTTCGCTGCCGGTGACTGTACTACTGTGCCGTACAAACAGATCATTATCGCCACAGGTGAAGGGGCCAAAGCCTCGCTGAGTGCCTTTGACCATTTGATCAGAACCTAATATTGCTCGGTATCCGCAATGTGTGGTCGAGCCGACGCCGTTAGCATGCTGACGGCGTTTTTCTATGGCTATCTCGCTACCCGCCAGGGTGTTTAGCATATGTTTTTCTCTCGGTATCAGCTACCGCGATAGGTGGACCAGGAAAAAGGTGAAATCAGGAACGGCAGATGATAATGACCGGCACCAGTCAGCTGAAAGTCGATTTGTGCCGTCACGTACAACGCCTCTCGACCTGCCGCGGCAAACCAGCGGCCGATGTCTGCCGTCATACGGTAGCGACCGGGTAATAGCGGATCAGCGGTGAAGGCCGTAATGCGGCCGTCATCATTGGTCTGATCTTGCGCCACGCTATGCCATTCATCGTTTTCCCACCGTTCCAACAGGATATTCACTCCCGCTGCGGGTTTTCCCTGGGTGGTATCCAGAATATGGGTGCTGAGTGTGCTCATGCGCGAATGATTCCTTCCAGTCTGAGTAACGTGATTTGGCGCAATTGCTCCAGTGTTTCTTCTATTTCCTGCTGTTCACTGTTCTGTAGCCGACGCTGTAGTATCTGTAGGATCTCTTCTCCACTGCGATCTTTGGCACGGATCAGAAATATCCGGCCAAAGGTGTCTTCATAACGGGAATTACCTATCCGTAATGCTGCCGCCAGCGAGAGGTTTTCAGTGCTGATGGCTGACTGTTCCTGCCGGGAAAAATCAGCGTGCCGACGGGTACCGCCAGCCTGTTCACCGATACGGGGATGAGCGCGTAGTGCCAGTGTCAGCTCCTCCTCCTGCCAGCCGGTCATTGCCTGCTGTCCGGTAGCCAGTAGGGCGGCACGGTTGCCATAAGGTCGCCTGGCGGTCACTTGTCTGGCCCAATCGGGAATGGCAACACAAGATTCTAGTAGTGCCACTGCTTCACTGATATTGAGCTGGTTAAAGGCTTCCAGTGTAATCATTGTTTCTCTCCTTGCCCGCTGGCAACAATAGATTCTTTGGTATGACTTATTCGTAATAAGAGAGATGCAACTAGCATGCCATTTATATCGAGACGGGTACCTGAAAAGCCTCTTTTTCAGAATTGAGCGTCAGATAGTTGTACCCGGACAGATTGTCACCCAAACCGGATTTTTTCGGACGAATACCTGGCATTGTCGTGTTCCTTGAGACAAGAATGTGATCGTGTGAGATGGCAGGGTGCCTTTATGGTGCGTCTTTTCCCATCTCTGAATGCATATCATCGATGGCTTGCGTAAAGTGTTTGATCACTAACTGCGCCGCCCGCGATAACTGGCGTTTGGGCGCTACACACAGCGCCAGCGTCAGGGGTCTAACGGCTCGATGGCTGAAGGGGACGAATGTTAATGTGCCACTTCTGACTTCACTATAGACATCCAGCAGACTCAGGATGCCTACTCCGACATTCTGATATACCAGTGATTTCATCACTTTCAGGTCATTACACACCATATTTTGTACCGGGATGAGATGGTGACGGTGGTACAACCCTTCCATGCGCTCATGCACCATGAGTGGCGCGGCAGGCAGTAACTGGCGGTAGCTGACAAGTTGGCTGAGGGTGACATCAGTCTGGCTGGCCAGCGGATGTTCCGGCCGCATCACTACGCCAATGGGGATTTCGGTAAACGCCCGTACCTCGATACCTTGCCCTTCCAGCGGATCGAGCAGAATACCGATATCCACCTCAGACTCGGCCACCAGACTGTTGATGGCATAGCTTTCGTCGGTATGGAGGTTAAACGTCAGATGAGGATATTGACGGCTGATCTCCGCCAGTGCCTGGATCAGCACCCCTTCGCTCAGGGCGGCAACCATCGCCACGGAGACATGGCCGCGCTTGAGTCCCTGTAATTCGTCAAAACGTTGGCGTGTGAGGGCGTACTCTTTTTTCCAGCGATGCAGATCACTATAGAGTAGCTCGCCTGCGGAAGTGAGTCTCAATCCGCTGGGCAGCCTTTCAAACAGCGGGGTTTCCATCTTCTCTTCTGCCATCAGAATCTGCCGGTTGATGGCGGAGCTGGAGACATGCAGCACCTCGGCAGCTTTACGCAAACTGCCCGTAGTGGCCACTGCCATGAAGTAATGGGAAAAACGGGACAAGGGATCCATAGCTTTACCTGTACGAATTTTTGCAGCGAATATGTTAAAAAACTATTATGGACTGCAACACTTCTTGTTATCCACAATAACATTACCCATTTATTGCTCTGGCTGATGGCAGGTTGATATCAGTCTGACCCGTCTTTGTGTGAAAGGTGATGCTTATGAAGGTAACGCTGAATCCCCCCGCCAATTGCTCCTTTGAGTCTGATGACTGGTATCGTCTGGCCCGCTACTGGCATCCGGTGGCGGTAGCGGCAGAGGTTGGTCCAGCGCCTATGTCGGTCACGCTGCTGGATGAGCCATTAGTGGTGTACCGTGCCGGGAACGATATTGTGGCGGCACGGGATATCTGTCCGCATCGCGGGGTGCCGCTCAGTATGGGGTCATCTGACGGGCAGGGGATTGTCTGTCCTTACCATGGGTTGCGGTTCGGAGAGGGCGGGCGTTGTAATCGGGTGCCAGCCAGCCCGGACCTGCCGATTCCGCCCAAATTGAATCTACTGACCTTCGCGGCACGAGAACAGTATGGCCTGGTGTGGGTGTGTATGGATCCGCCGGATGGCATCCTGCCGGCCCTACCGCTGATGCCGCACTGGAATGATGACGGCTTTCAACAGATTGTCTGTCCCTCTTTTCATATCGCCGGTTTTGCCGGACGCCAGATTGAAGGTTTTCTGGATGTGGCGCACTTCGCCTGGGTACACACTGACACTTTCGCTGATCCGAATAATCAACAGGTGCCGGATTACCAAACGCTGGAAACCCCCTACGGATTCAATGCCGATTATGTGAGTTCGGTGTCCAACTTTGCTCATGGTTCGGGATGTCAGGCGCCTGATGGGTTTACCTGGCTGCGTCATTTCGAGATGCACCTGCCGTTTACCGCCACACTGACCATTCATTTTCCGGATGAAGGGCGTCTGGTGATCATGAATGCCGCCTCACCGGTATCCGCTCGCAAAACGTGTCTGTTTGTACCGATAGTCCGCAATTTTGATCTGCACATTCCGGTGGAGGAGGTTCATGCCTTTAACCAACGGGTGTTTGAGGAGGACCGGATGATGGTGGAAAGCCAGCGGCCGGAGCATCTTCCGCTCGACCTGACGCTGGAAGCGCATATTCCGGCGGATCGCAGCTCGATTGCCTACCGCCGTGGTCTAAAACGACTGGGTTTCGGTGAATTTTTTCTGGTGTAAGCGGGAGTATGCCAATGTTGAATGTGGTGGTTGACGCCCTTTCTCGCCAGGGGGAGGGCAATCTGGCGTTGCGGCTGGTATCGGCGGACGAACAGCCGTTGCCGGCATTTGAAGCGGGAGCCCATATTGATGTTCACCTGGCTGATGGTATCCGGCGACCATACTCGCTGGCGGGTGATCCGGCGGATCGCGACCATTATCTGCTCTGCATCCGGCACGAAGCAGCTTCTCGTGGCGCTTCCCTTTATGTACATGAGTCATTGCGCGTAGGGCAGCACCTGACTGTGTCTTACCCACGCAACCAGTTTGCCCTGGTGCCAGCTGAACGTTATCTGTTGCTGGCGGGGGGCATCGGCATTACTCCGCTGTTATCCATGGCGGAGTCGCTGGATCAGGCCGCTACGCCGTTTGAATTGCACTATTTTGTTAAACATCGGCGTGCCATTGCCTTTCGTGATCGTCTACAGCGGGGCTTTCGTCATGGTGAGTGCCAGATTTGGTGCGGAAACGAAGGGCACAGCCCACGCCAGACACTACCGGAAAGCCTGTATACGGGGGCGAGTCATCGGCGTTTATATGTGTGTGGCCCGTCAGGATTTATGGCGCAGGTGATTCAGCAGGCACAAGCTCACGACTGGCCACGGGATAGGATTCATCATGAAGCGTTTTGCCCGCCGGTTGTGGCGGACAGCGCAACAGCGACGGACAGCGAATTTACCGTTGAGCTGGCATCTTCTGGTCGTTCATTTCGGGTGCCATCAGACAAAACCATTGCCGCTGTGTTGTTGGAAAATGACGTGGCGGTGCCGCTTTCCTGCGAAATGGGGATTTGTGGTGCCTGCCTGACTGCCGTAAGGGAAGGTACGCCGGATCACCGCGATACCGTGCAATCTGATGCGGAAAAATCCGACCCGGATCAACACATTGCGCTGTGCTGCTCTCGTAGCCACTCGACGCGTTTGGTTATTGATTTATAAGCATCAGCCGATGCGCTGATGGATCAGTGAACTCGGTGGCGGATGCGTCAGAGATAAAGGATTGGCACACAAATTGCTGCACTTGAAACGGCAACAAATGGGGGATAAATGAAAGCTCTGGTGATTGGTGCCGGTATCGGCGGATTGTGTGCGGCGGTAGCGCTGAAAAAAGTCGGGATCGCCTGCGACGTCTTTGAGGCCGTGGCGGAAATTAAACCGGTGGGTGCTGCCATCTCCATCTGGCCTAATGGTGTGAAGTGCATGAACCATTTAGGCATGGGTGACATCATGGACCGTTCTGGCGGGCCAATGCACTACATTGCGTATCAGGATTATCAACAAGCTCGGATCATGACTCGTTTCAGTCTGAAGCCACTAGTGAACCGGGTGGGAGAACGTCCTTGTCCTGTCGCCCGGGCGGAATTACAGGGGCAGATGTTGGATTTCTGGGGACGCAAATCGGTACAGTTTGGTAAACGAGTCAACCGTATTGAGGAAAACGCTGGCGGCGTCAGTGCTTATTTCAGCGACGGTAGTGTCGCGCAGGGTGATTTTCTGATTGCGGCTGACGGTACTCACTCCGCCATTCGGCCTTATGTGCTGGGGTACACGCCGGAGCGCCGTTACGCTGGGTATGTTAACTGGAACGGACTGGTGCCGATTGATGAAACCATTGCTCCCGCCGACCAATGGACCACGTTTGTGGGGGAGGGCAAGCGCGTGTCGCTGATGCCGGTAGCCGATGGCCGCTTTTACTTCTTTTTTGATGTGCCGTTACCAAAAGGGTTAGCGGAAGATCGCCAGAGTGTACGGCAGGATCTGCAACGTTATTTCTCGGGATGGTGCCTGCCGGTACAGCAGTTGATCGAGCGGATTGATCAGCAAACTACCAATCGGATTGAAATTCACGATATCGACCCTTTCAATCAATTGGTTCGTGGTCGGGTTGCGCTGCTGGGGGATGCCGGCCACAGTACCACGCCGGATATCGGGCAAGGTGGGTGTGCAGCGATGGAAGACGCCGTCGTCCTGGGGCAGGTGCTGGCGTCTCATGACCGCATTGAATCAGCCCTGCTGAATTATCAACAACAGCGACGTGATCGTGTACGGGATTTGGTGCTCAAAGCCCGTAAACGCTGTGATATCACCCACGGTAAAGAGATGCCACAGACCCAGGCGTGGTATGAAGAACTGCGGCAGGAAACCGGCGAACATATTATTGACGGGTTGTGTGACACGGTTTTGGGTGGACCGCTGGCTTGAGATACCACTGAGTCAGGTCTTTCCCTGATGGAGGGCCGCGCTCTTTTTTACGTTAATAAAGAAAAGGATATGACTGTACCAACCCGTTTTCACCCTGGCCTATCCACGGAATTACCTGAGAAATCAGAATTTGTTCAGAATGAAGATATTCATGAGAGAACTAGTTAATAGTTTAAAATAAAAAAACAGGAAAGATACAATTCATTAATGATACTCCCAATGGTAACTGTTATCATTAGCATTTAAATCATTATGCCAGCACTGTATTTACTCTCCGATCGGTTGCAGCAACAGCATCCGCTTTTCGGTATTTTGAATTCGGTCTCCCATCCCACTTTGGTTGAAATGATTGCCTGCGCCGGGTATGACTTTGTCATTCTGGATATGGAACATCTCCCTCATAACGAAACGTTACTTTCACACTGTATTCAAATAGCGCAACTCAATGGCTGTGCGCCATTGGTTCGGTTAACGGTAAACGATCTGGATAAAGCTGGGCGAGTGTTGGATATGGGGGCTCACGGGATTGTTCTCTCCCGCACGGAAACAGGGCAACAGGTTCGGGCCTTACGCGATGCCATCTGTTTCCCACCTCGGGGAAGGCGCGGTATTACCGGTGGGACGGTCACAGGTTTCGGCACCCTGTGCTCCCCGATTACATCCAGCAAGCCAATGATCAGGTGTTGCTCATTCCGATGATTGAATCCCGCGCTGGCGTGGAATCGATAGATGACATTCTTGCTATTGAAGGCGTGAGCATGGTCATGGAAGGCGCTCTTGATCTTGCGCTCGATCTCGGTCTGGGGCCCATTCCTCATCACCCGGACGTAGAGGTGAGCATTCGCCAGATAGCCACGCGCTGCAAACATGCCGATATTCCGTTTTGTGCCAATCCGCGCACGCCTGAACAACAGCATTTCTGGCAGCAAGCTGGAATTCAACTCTGGCTGTGTGGTGAGGATCGGGGATTCTTGTTCCGTACTCTGCGACAGCGTTTGCAGGATATTAAAGCGTCTTCCTGACTTCCATTAACCCTTTCTGAAATCAAACAGGTATCAACATGCCGTGTAAATCTCCTTATTTGATCGTCAGCCACGTCGTCAATGCCGCCGTGATCGAAGGTTTTATTCCCGCCGCGCAACAACTGGGATATCCGGTCGTCCTGGTGACCGATCAGTATCGAGCGCATAACCAGATGCTGGAAGGTCAGGTGCAAATCCTGGAATGTGATGTTTTTAATCCGTTGGCCATCCTTGATGCGTTGACGGAAGAGGGGATGACGCCGGCAGCGGTGTTTTCCAATAGCGATCACCTTCAGACGTCCACGGCAATTGTGGCCAGCGCGCTTGGCCTGCCAGCTAAAAACTGGCAGATCTGTTATGCCGCAAAAGATAAGTGGCGCATGCGTCAGCGTCTGGCTTCACTGTCACTGCCCTCCGCCTGGTCAGCACAGCTATTACCGACCGACACGCCTGATCCTGCCTGGCCTTGGCCATTAGTCATAAAACCCAGCCAGGGTGTCGCCTCCATGGATGTTTCGCTAATCCGGGATTGTGACACGCTTAATCAGCATCTTGCGGTGTTGCCGTTGCGTCAGACTTGGTTGCTTGAACAATTCCTGCAAGGTCCGCTGTTTACTCTGGAAACGTTTGGCGATGGTCATGAACTGGTGGCACTCGGTGGTTTCGATGTCGAACTTTCCGCCCCGCCGCATTTTGTGGAAATGCAGGCACGTTGGGAAGGAGAACACACGGTCCGCTGGCGTGATCAGGCTCTGGAGCAATTACGCCAGTTTGGCGTTGGATTCGGCGTGTGCCACAGCGAATTTATCGCGACGGAAAACGGCCCGGTGTTGGTTGAAATTAACTATCGCAGCATCGGCGACGGGCGGGAGTTCTTGTTGGATCGTATCCTGCCCGGCGGTTGGTTTACCCCTATTCTGCAACTTCACCTTGGTCAACCGATCCCGACCATAAAACCGGCGCAATTACAGGCACTGATCCACTATCTGGTGGCCGAGCGCAGCGGTCTATTATCTGAGGCCCCTCAGCCTGTGAGGTTACCGGGACTGCACTATCGTCGTTTGAAAGAGCAAGGCGAGCCTATCGCGCTGAGCCACTCCAACAAGGACTATCTGGGCGTGCTGTATCTGGAAGCGCCTGATATCGGCCAG